>CADDZH010000112.1 GCA_902812455.1 Chloroflexota bacterium
GGGGATGAGCCTGTTTGAAGCGGGCCAGCCGCCGCTGCACTGCCTGTTCATAAGCTTGACCATGCTAGCGAAATTGTCGATACGGATGGTGCCGGAGACACAGTTGCCGCTACTTTCACGCTGGCCTTGACGGCAGGCGCGAGTATGGCGGAGGCAGCATATCTGGCAAACGCGGCGGCAGCGCTGGTGGTGCGGCGGCTTGGCTGCGCGAGCAACACGCCGGAGGAACTGGTGAAAGCCATTTTATGAGCGACCTGTTGAAGAGCATTCAGCGAAAAATATATGACCGCCAGGAGCTTGCTCTCCTGGTAGGGCAGCGGCAGCAGGCGGGAGAGCGAGGCGTTTTTACCAACGGCTGTTTTGACCTGCTGCACCTGGGACATGTACGCTATTTGCAGGAAGCAAGGGCAATGGGTGATTTCCTGATCGTTGGTCTTAATAATGATGGGGGTGTGCGCTTGCTCAAAGGAGCAGGCAGGCCGTTAATGCCAGAAGAGGAACGGGCGGAAATCCTTGCCGCGCTGGCCTGCGTTGACTATGTGACCATTTTTGGCGAGCCGACTGCCGGCCCGCTAGTAGAACTGCTGCGGCCTGCTATCTATGTGAAGGGCGGCGACTATGCCAGCGCTGATAGCAACAAGCCCGATCTGGATCGCCTGCCTGAAGCACGCGTTGTGCAGGGGTACGGCGGGATAGTGCGGTTGATCCCATATGTGCCGCACCATTCAACCACGGAGTTGATCGCAGCCATCAAGCGATTACCAGGCTAAGTTATATGATGTAGACCTTGCAGGGCGACCACAAGGGTCGCCCCTACCATACACGCCTCGGCCTGCGCAGCCGTAGTATGGTAGGGGCAGAGCTTGCCTCTGCCCTGGTTCCCGTGCTGACCACTGAGAATCGCATTCACCAACAGGGTCGTGTAAGGGAAGAGGTTGCGCAAGAGGATCGCTTCTAAATGTCAAAAGAATCGCTAGGCAAATCGCAAGATCAATCGGAACAATCTGATCCAAATTCCGTAGGGGCGCGATTTATCGCGCCCGGCGCCGATTCATCGCGCCCATCGCCGATTGATCGGCAGGAAGAGCCTGTTTCCATAGCTTTGAATCCAGAATCTGCACCCTTCCCTGTCATAGAAGAGCCAGCGGAAGCCGTGCCGGGCGAGCGGAGGCATATCGTCAAATCGGCCACACTGGTGATGCTTGGCAACCTGGGCAGCAGCCTGATGGGCATGATCCGCCAGCAGGTAGTAGCCTCGTTCGGCAGTAATATTGCCGGCCCCTTTGTCTCTGCGATTTCGCCCGCCCAAACATTCAACGATCTCCTCATCAATGGGCATGTCAACGGCGCCTTAGTGCCAACATTTAGCGATTATGCTGCCCCCGAAAAACGCGAAGAACTCCGCCGCCTGGTCTATACGCTGGTGAATTTTGTGCTGATCGTCATGATCATCGCCGCGCTCACATTCCTCTTTATCTCGCACTGGTTTATGCAGGTCGTCGCGCCAGGTTATGAGCGCAATATTGTGCTTGCAGGACAGACGATCTACCAGTTGCAACTGGCGGTAGAATTTGCGCAAATCATCTTCTTTTCCCTGCTGGCTTTGGGACCATTCGCGGTCTTGCAGGCCGCGCTCTTTGCGCGCAAGGAATTCGGCTGGCCTTCGGTTGCCCCGGCCTCCTATCATGTCGGTATTATCCTGGGAGCGATTGCGGCAGGCATTATCGGCGTGCGCTACATGGGCTACCTGGGGCTGGCGGTAGGCGTGGTGGTAGGCGCTTTTGGCGAAGTGGCCATTATTGTTCCTGGACTGCACAGGCAGGGACTGCGCTATATGTTTGTGCTGGATCTCAAACATCCAGCCCTGCGCCGTATTCCCAGGCTCTACCTGCCCATTGCGCTCAGCTTCCTGGTGAGCACCTTCTTTATTTTTCTCGATCAGCGCTGGGCAACGCAGGCTCCGGGGGATAGCGCGGCCAACTATGCCGCCATGCGCTTCGCCACGACGCTGATCCAATTCCCGGTTGGCCTGGTGGCTACAGCGCTATCCGTGGCCGTCTTACCGACACTGGCAGAGCACGCCAGAGCGATGGACCACGAGCGTTTCAAAAAGACCCTGCTGCTCGGCTTTCGCCTGGGCCTGCTCTTGATGATTCCCGCCGCGGCCGGTCTGATTATGCTGCGCCTGCCCATCGTCATGCTCCTCTTCCAGCACGGGGCGTATCGTTACAGCAATTCGCTGCTGACGGCGATTGCCCTGCAAAACTACGCTTACCAGCTCCCCTTTGTAGCAATGGACCAGCTCTTGCTTTCGGCATTTTATGCGCGCAAGAACACGATTACGCCTGTAGTTGTGGGTATTATTAGCTTTGGCGGGTATCTCGCGGTGGCCATTCCTTTCCGGCTGACGATAGGCATGCCGGCGCTGGCCTTTGCCAACACTGTGCAGAACTCGCTTCATCCTATTATCCTGCTGATCCTCCTGCGGCTTGCCATCGGCCCGCTTCGAATGCGAGAGATGATTCCTGCGACGGTCAAGATTTGCCTGGCGACGGCGGTGATGATTGTAGTGGCCTGGGGCTTGCAGGTGGTTCTGGGTCATGTGAGCCTGTTCTCATTAGGTCACTTAGCGGGGCAATTTTTGACGGTGGTAGTGGTTGGAGGGATAGCGGTTGGTGTGTACTTTGGAGGCCTGTTGCTGCTAAAAGTTGAAGAAGTCAGGTTGTTGAAAACGGTGGTGCTGGCGAAGTTAGGGAAAAGTAGAGGATGAAACTCTTCTCTTTCTCGATACGTACTAACAGCAAGAAGAGCAGCAGATAGTGAAAACGAGGCAGCAAGCTATGGAGAACTCAGAGGAGAGCCTGTTTTTTGCGAATGATGGTGTCCCTGATGATGAAGAGGATGAGATCGATCGACTCTTCAGCCGATTACAGTCCATAAAGCCACCTCCAGCCCTTATTGCGCAAATTCTGGCGCAAACTAGAGCCCAGGATCCCCTGGCATCCGCGCTTAGTGAACCTCCCCTGACACTGGAAGAGCTTGACGACGAGTTTATGCCTGGCCGGAAGGGCAAATTCCGCGCCTTCTATTCGTAGGAAGAGGCCATCTTTGTTGAAGCATAGAGAGTGAAGGGTGATATCGATGACCAGAGCAGTGCTGGACAAAGAGCTAGACGAGCTGAATGCTCAGATCATACAACTGGGCAAGCTGGTCGATGATGCTCTGGCGAAGGCCCTGGAGGCGCTGGAGACCGGCGACCTGGCGAAGTCGGGCCTGGTGATTGAGGCCGATGCTGCCATTGATAGCTTGCGCACAGCGGTTGAGGAACATACGATTCGCCTGCTCACACTGCAACAGCCGCTCACCGGTCGCGACCTGCGCTATCTTACCGCTGTGCTCTCGATTGCCGGCGATCTTGAGCGCACCGGGGATGGAGCGGCCGGCATTGCACAGAACATCTTGCGTATGGCTCCTCTTCGCGCTGCCCCATCTCTAAGCGGGATAGAGCACACGCCGGTGGGCAAGGCCGGTGATGGCAGCGAGATAACCGAAGCTTCGATTATGCGGGGGTTACTTGAACTGGGGCACGAGGCGCGCAAGGTCTTGCGAGGGGCAATAGATGCTTTCGCTCGCATGGACGTGGAAGCGGCCCGCTATATCTGGGAAGAGGACGATGTGGTGGATGTGCGCTATCACCTGGTGCGCCATGATTTGATGACGATGATGGCGGGTGCGCGGGCGATTCCTGCGCTCAAGGATGATCCCTTCATCCTGCAACGGGCAACCTATCTGCTCTGGATCGCGCACAAACTAGAGCGTGTTGCCGATCATAGCAGCAATATCTGCGAGCGCATTGTGTTTATTGTCGAGGGGGAGACAAGTATCAAGCGCTCTGAAGAGTGAAGGAGCTACTTTGGTTCTACTCCCAGGCCGCGTTCCACGCTAGAGAGATCGTAGATTCCCCCTTGTTGTTCATAGCCACCTGTAAAGGGGTCCTCAGCTAAGAGCATGGGGGTATCCAGGTCAACGAAGCGAAAGCCGCCAAGGCCCGCGACGAAGTGAGCAGCAGCGCTGGTAGCCAGGCGCGATTCCATCATGGCCCCAACCATCAATTGGGTGTGCGTGGCGCGGCACACGGCGGCAATATCCATAGCTTCGACAAGGCCGGATTTCATGAGCTTGATATTGATGACGTTGACGGCTCCCATGGCGATCAGGCGAGCTACGTTGGCGGCACTGTAGGCGCTTTCGTCGGCGGCGATGGGTACGCTGGTATGCTGGGTGACGTAGCGCAAGCCCTCGTAATCGTCCTTGTGCACGGGCTGTTCCAGCAAGAGGGGGCGAATATCGCGATCATCGAGGGCTTCGAGGCAGAGCAAAGCCTCGTTGGCGGTATACCCCTGGTTGGCATCGAGCATCAGGCCAATGCCGGGAGCCGCTTCGCGAATAGCTTCAACGCGAGCCACATCTTCGCGAATATCGCCGCCAACCTTGATCTTCAGCCGGGTAATGCCGCGCGCAACAGCCTCTTTTGCCAGCTCGTAGCCATGTTCGGGCGTGACCATAGGGATGCTGAGATCGGTTTCAACGAAGGCGCTGGCGCCACCGAAAAAGATGTAGAGCGGGATGCCATAAGAGCGAGTGAGCGCATCGAGGAGGGCCATTTCTATTCCGGCAACGACGGTGGCCTGGCTGAAAAATGTGCTGCGGAGGAATTTGGAGAGACTGCGCCAGTGGGCAGCGTCTTTTCCCTGGAGCAGTTCCGCACACTCACGCGCTGCCGCCAGCGCTGTTTCCTGCGTTTCGCCTGTGCTCGGCGTGAAGGGGGCACATTCGCCGTAGCCGGTGCTGCCATCTTCCAGGCGTACGGTGATGAGGACGTTACGGGCCTCGGATGTCGTGCCCGTAGAGATGGTGAACGGTTCCAGCAGGGGGATATTCAAAGGCTCAACTGTGATGGAGTTGATAGTGGTGCGTAGCATATGTTTTTCCAATTCATCGTGATGTGCGATTGCGCTGTTTGTCATCATAGCGGTCGAAGGCCAGCTCGATCAGGCGATCAAGGAGCTGTGGGTAGGGAAGGCCGCTTGCTTCCCATAGTTTGGCATACATGCTGATCTCGGTAAAGCCGGGCATGGTATTGACCTCGTTGATATAGACGCGATCGCAGTCCTTGCCTAAGAAGAAGTCGACTCGAGCCAGACCACTGAGGTCAAGGGCGCGGAAGGCGCTGAGGGCATAGCGGCGCACTTCATCTGCCGTGGCCTTCGGGATGTTAGCAGGGATGATCACCTGCGATTGGTTGTCGATGTACTTGGCATTGTAGTCATAGAACTCGTTGCTGGGAATGACTTCGCCAACGACGGAGGCGACAGGCTCGTCGTTGCCCAGGACAGCGCACTCAAGCTCGCGGCAGTTGAGGCTCTGCTCGATGATGATCTTGCGGTCGTATTCAGCGGCCACATTGATGGCGTGTTCGAGTTCGCCGCGATCGTGGGCTTTGTTGACGCCGACGCTCGATCCGAGATTGACAGGTTTGACGAAGCAGGGATAGCCGAAGCGCTGCTCGATCACGTCCATGATAGCTTCGGGAGAACGCTCCCATTCGCCGCGCCGGTAGACCAGGTAATCTACAATGGGAAGGCCAACGGAGCGGAAGATCATCTTCATCTTTTCTTTGTCCATGCCGAGCGCCGAGCCGAGAACCCCGCAGCCAACATAGGGGACGTTGGCCATCTCCAGCAGCCCTTGCAGCGTGCCGTCTTCGCCATAGGGGCCGTGAAGCACGGGGAAGATAACATCTAGCGCGCCGCTGTCGTGCAGGCGCTCCCCGCTGTGGACGGGGATCAGGCTGCGCAAATGGGGATCGCTCGTCAGCGTGACGGCTGTTGTTTCTCCTGTTGCTGTTTCTGCGCTCACATCCTGCTCTGCCGCCAGCAGCTTCTGGGGTTCGGTGCCGAGGAGCCATGAACCTTCTTTTGTGATGCCAATCGGCACCACCTCGTACTTATCCTTATCCAGCTTCGCCATGATCGATGTCGCAGAGGCAAGCGAGACTTCGTGCTCGCCGGAGCGGCCTCCAAAGACGAGGCCGACGCGTATTTTCTTTTTCTTTTCGGGCATGGACAGGTCCTTTCGTCAAGGAATCCAGGGCATTGGCGCCTGCTGAGTCTACATCCTTTGATTGATCAGAGCGGGCCGATAAATCGGCGCTGGCCACGATAAATCGGGCCCTCCGTTTCACCTGGAAGGATAGAGATACAGCCTGCTTCCATTCTTAACAGGGTTCGCATGTCAGGCAGCGAAGCTGTTGAGCAGCCAGCGCGCCGTCTCCTCATCCGGGGCCTTATAGATGAGCCTCACAAGTTTGCGCAGTTCTTCGGGCTTATCGATAAGCGGTGCTTTCTCTCGCGCCAGCTCCATGAGAGATGGGTACTCATCATGTACCGCATCCAGGACCATGAGCTGCAATCCCCGAAGTTCTCCTCGGAGTTCCCCTCGTGCTTCGCCCCTGGCAACACGCTCCTGGACAAATGGATTGTCATCTATCATGCTATCGTATTCCATCTTGAGTTCCTCCTCGACTCGTTGTTTGTCCGCCTGAGAAACCGTTGTCGATCTTCGTAGTATGTACAAAAAGCGCGTGAGATGGCGTGCGAATTGAGGGCGCGAATATTGCTGCTCCATCTCATGCACTGCTTGCAAGAGTAATGCCGCATTAGCCCCCTGCATAGCCGGTAAGAACGTGTACATAAATATTATACCCTGTTGGATGTATCTTTGCGCATGCATGTTTTAGTTGTCATACATTTGGAGATAAGCCGTACAGCACTTCCTGGGGAACAGCGGGCATGTCAAAGCATGTCATCCTGAGCGCGTGAGCCGAAGCCCTGAGCGCAGCGAAGGGGAAGGATCTGCGTCGATCGGCAGCGGATGTTTCGCTTCGCTCAACATGACATGCCACAGACTGGCCTTGCCGATCTTGAATGGTAAAATTCATAATCGGCGGTGGGCACGATAAATCGGCCGGAACAAAGGCCGATGAATCGGCGATGGGCACGATCAATCGGCCCCTACAGCCGGTTGGTGGATTAGTGTGTTAACCTGCATTAACTAGCTGAATCCAGCATATCCAACAACGTTTCCATACGCATGCCCCGCGAGCCTTTGACGAGAACCACATCAGAGCTTTTGACTTCTTTTTTGAGCAGTTCGGCGGCCTGTCGTTTGGCGGCTTCTAGCTCGGCGCTATTTTCAACATTGGCGTCGAAGTAGTAGATGTTTTCGGCGGGCATGGATGAGCGAATAGCTCCTTCGACATAGTAGCGGGCTTCATCGCCGATGGCAACAAGGTAATCGACGCGGTTGGCAAGGGCTTCGCCGCTGGCCCGGTGTTCGCTGCGGGCATACTGGCCTAGCTCGAAGATATCGCCGAGCACAACCCAGCGCTTGCCGCCGGGCGCAATGGGGGTATCATGCATAGTGCTTGCGATGGCAATGATCGATTGGCGATTGGCATTGTAGGTATCATCGATCAGAGTGCTGCCGTTCGGACCCGGCTTGATTTCACAGCGGCCTTTAGCTGGAACCAGGGCTTCCAGAGCTAAACAGATCTCGTCAAGGGGTATGCGTGCGGCGCACCCGGCTGCGGCGGCTGCCAGGGCGATGATTACGCCATGCTCGCCCGGCAGGTGCAACTGGATACGTGCCTGCTTGCCCTGGTAATTCAAGGTGAAATGGCGCCCGCGCAAGGCATCCCCGCCAATGTCACTGCCTCGCACTTGCGCATCTTCGCTTCGCCCATAGTACAGCACGCGAGCTCGTGTCTTCTCGGCCATGCCTCGTACATTGGGGTCATCGTAGTTGAGGATAGCGATGCCATTTGCTGGCAGCACCTGCACCAGCTCGCTTTTGGCCTGGATGACGCGTTCCTGGGAGCCGAAGTAGCCGAGGTGGGCCGCCCCAACGTTCGTGATGATCGACCAGTTAGGAGTAGCGATAGTATTGCAGAGCCAGGCCAACTCGCCGACCCATTGAGCGCCCATTTCGAGGACGGCATAGCGGTGTTGTGGTTCCAGGCGCAAGAGGGTAAGGGGGTAGCCGATTTCGTTGTTGTAAGAGGCGTAGGTTTTGAGCGTGGGGGCTTTGCGGCTGAGGACGGCGGCAGTAGCCTCTTTGGTGCTGGTTTTGCCATTGCTGCCGGTGATGCCGATCAAGATCGTGTTTTTCTGGCGCTGTACACGGACGCGGGCAGTGTTATGCAAAGCGCTGATAACGTCCGGTACGACGATCTGCAAGAAATGATCGGGTATCTCTTTTGAGGGAGTTGTGCATAATACGGCTTGTGCCCCGGCTTTGACTGCATCGGGAATGAAACGATGCCCATCCACGTGAGCGCCCTTGATTGCGATAAAAAGGTCGCCCTGGCCTACCTGGCGGCTATCGTGCTGCGCCGCAGGGAATATTACTTGCTCTGGAAGAATGGAGTCTGGCCCAAGAAGGCGCACCGAATCCTGATTGCCTCGTAGTATATCGTTGAGGGTGAACATATAGCTATGTCCTTGGTCCTATCAGTATTGATTAAAGGTGATTATACCATATGCTTGCTACAGGCGTGATATACTGACGTGCACGGAGTGAGTATCTTATGAACTTTAACGACAAGGTCGGCACCATGTGTCATCCTGAGCGAGTGAGCCGTAGCCCTGAACGCAGTGAAGGGGAAGGATCTCGCTCGATGGGCATCGGATGCTTCGCGGAGTTTCCCCTGAGCGAGTGAGCCGTAGCCCTGAACGCAGTGAAGGGGAATGGGCTCAGCATGACATGGATGGATGAATCGAAGCCCACGGGATGCGCAACGAGTTTTGTGGCTGAGCAATAATGGGGGCAGAAGACAGAGGATCCGCGGGGCTTTCACCACCAGATTAGAAATTAGCTCTTCACCAGGCTCGTTGCGCAATTCGTGGGTCAGTCATCGGGTGGCAAGCCACCTCAAAAGAGAGCAAGCCACCCGACTAGCGGTGAAGACGCCGCCACTGCCCGGCTTCCGATGCCAGTTTGGTTAGGTCAACTGGCCCGATTCTGAGCGCATCGTGGCCCTCTCATCGGTGGCCTCCACCGATGAGCCATGCGACCCAGCGGCTTCGCGTGCAGGCTTGTGGTACACGATCCCCACGGAGCCTCCCACGGCCAGCGCCAGTAACCCTGCGCTCACCGCAAAGACCGCCTGCGGACTCACGTACTCGAACACCGCACCAGCCCACACCATACTCAGGATAAAGGCCAGACTGGTCATCGACTGGAACACTCCGAGCAGGCGACCAGCCATTTGTTTGGGTCCGAAGCGTGTCAGGAGCGATTGCAGGGTTGGTGAGCTGATCCCGTAGCCCAGCCCGAAAGCGACCGCGAAGGCGATGACTGCCCCAAGTGCAGAGCTGGTGAAGAGGCCCACGGCGCTCACGAGCTGCAAGAGGCCGCCCAGCAGTAGCAGCTTGCGCTCGCCCAGGCGGCTCACCAGCGGTTTGAGCAAGACGGCCTGCGTGAGCGCCATCACCAGACCCAACATCGTCATGAGCAGGCCAACGTTGCGCACCACCACGGAGGCGGGTTGACCGGCAAACAGTACCCGACTGCCGTACAGCGAGAACGTGCCTGCCAGGCCAGCCATGTACGAGGTCATCAGCAGGGCGGTTGCCAGCACCAGCACCACCGGCAGGCTCTGGAGCACCTGCGCGAAAGGCTCACTTTCGGCCGGTTGTGCGCCCTTCTCCTCGCTTGCTGGGCGGCGGAGCGGCTCACGCAGCCACACCAGGGTGAGCAGCAGCGTCACCACACTCACCCCGGCAGCCACCAGCAGTGGAGCAACCAGCGTATTCGGAGCCAGCAGTGCCATCAGCCCGACCAGGGCAGGACCCAGGATAAACCCAAGCCCAAAGGCGCCGCCGACCAGGCCAAGCGCACGCGTGCGTTCCTCCGGTGTGCTGATGTCACTGGCATAGGCTTGTGCCACACTGACGTTGCCACCGGTCACGCCGTCCAGGATGCGCGCCAGGAAGATGACGAGGAGTCCTCCGGCTATCCCAAGCGGCAGGCTGGCCTGATCGAGCAGCGCGCCCAAGGGCACCGCAAAGACGATCAGCAGGTAGGAAACGATGGTCCCGGCTTGACTCAGCAGCAGGATGGGCCGCCGACCAAAGCGGTCGGACAGCTTGCCCAGCCACGGCGCCGCCAGCAGTTGTGCTGCATAGTACGCTGCAAGGAGCAGAGTTGCTTGCAAAGGTGTGGCATGAAATTGCGCGAGGACGTAGACCGGGATAAGGGGAACAATGGCAGTCGCCCCCGCCGTGTCCATGAGCACGATCAGGAAGAGCGTGGCAAGGCGTTTCTTATCCATAGCATTCACCTTTCGGAAACTTGCCCCCCACAGGGATCTTGCGCCTGTGAGAGAAATGCTCTATTCTGTAGTGAACACTCTGTTCATTCTCTAGTGTGCAAGAAGAGCCGCCTCTTGGCAAGAACCAAAGGGAGCAAAACGTTCACTACAGGACACCTGGGCAAAATTGTCCGAAAAGAAGGGAGTCTCCGATGAGACAGGATAAACAGGATCGTCGTTCGCAGCGCACGCGCCGCCTGGTCATGTCCGCGATGATGGACCTGCTGGCGGAGAAATCTTACGATGCCATCACCGTGCAAGACCTGCTTGATCGCGCAAACATTGGGCGTTCCACGTTTTATAGCCACTACTTCGATAAGGAGGATGTGCTGGCGAGCGTCGCGGAGCAGATGCTTGAGACGTTGAGAAAGCCGCTCTCCCACAGGGATGCCGGGCAGGGGATTATTCCCAGCCGAGAACTGTTTCAACACGCGCTCCAAAACCAGCAGCACTTGCGGACGATGCTGCGAGGTCGCGCGCGGGAAGTGGTCTGGGATGCAGCGCAGGCGTCGCTCGGCAGAACCATTGAGCAGGCGCTTGCGGCTCCCTTCGCAAAAAACCGTTCTCCCTCCGTCCCCTTGCCGGTCCTGGCTGAGTACCTGGCTGGGGCCTTTCTCAACCTGCTCAAATGGTGGATAGAGACCGAGATGCCCTATTCACCAGCGCAGATGGATGACATCTTTCAGCAATTGGCGCTGCCTGGAGTGTGGGCGACCCTTGAAGGGAAGAGGGCTTCTCCACCGCGAGATGGGTTCTAATCTCGTTGCGCATCCCGTGGGTTTCTTTGATACAAGCAGTTGGCGAAAACGATTACCGGTTTTGGTTGGTAAAAATCATATAAGGGAGCAATGCATATGCGAGCAGTTGTGATTACGCGGCCAGGTGGTCCTGAAGTATTAGAAGTTCAGGATGTTGAGAAGCCGGAGCCGGTAGGAGATTATGTGCGGGTGCGTGTGCGAGCGGCAGGGGTTAACCGGGCCGATCTCTTGCAGCGCGCTGGAGCCTATCCTGCACCGCCGGGATCGCCATCGAATATTCCAGGGCTGGAGTTTGCGGGAGAGGTCGATGCTGTGGGGTCGCTTGTGCAAAGGTGGAAGCCAGGGCAGCGGGTAATGGGTCTTGCCGGCGGAGGTGCACAGGCCGAGTACATCCTGACGCACGAGGGCATGCTGGTGGAGATTCCCAATAACCTGGATTTTGTGCAGGCAGCCAGCATTCCCGAAGTATTTATGACGGCGCACGACGCGCTCTTTACGCAGGCGGGCTTGCAAATGGGTGAGCGGGTGCTGATCCACGCAGCGGGCAGCGGCGTGGGAACGGCAGCGATCCAACTCGCGCACGCCGCGTGCGCGACGACGTTCGGTACGTCGCGCACGCCGGATAAGCTGGAACGGGCGAAGCCGCTGGGCCTGGATATTGGCCTGTCTGATCAGCATTTTGCTGAAGAGGTGAAGCGGCTGACCAGCGGTGAAGGCGTACATGTGGTAATCGATTTTATTGGCGCACCCTACCTGGAACAGAACCTGGAGGCGCTAGGAATGTGGGGGCGAATGGTGTTCCTGGCGACAATGGGAGGTGTGCAGGCGAACGTGGATTTGCGCATGTTGATGAGCAAGCGCATTATGATACGGGGTGTCACGTTGCGGGCGCGGACGCTGGAGGAGAAGCTGGCGGTGACGCGGCGTTTTGCCACGAGCGTGGTGCCATTGCTGGCGAGCGAGCAGGTGAAGCCGGTTATCGAGGAGGTGTTCCCCCTGGAGGAGGTCGGGAAGGCGCACGAGATGATGGCGGAGAACCGGAATTTCGGGAAGCTGGTGGTGAGGGTGGATTAAATCTTCATGGCCGCACCCAGGATTTTTGGGACGCACGCATGATACCCGCAAGGGGTATCACTACCATATACGATGGCTTCGCACCTTGCTACAGTTGTTGTTAAGTAGTGATGATCCTTGTGATCTTTATGTAACTGATTTAGATCATGAAATCAGGCTTTGTTCTATCTCTGAGCGGTGTTGCTGCAAGGATGCAATTTCACGTTGGTAATGATCGAGGTGTCCCTCGTCTACCAGCTTTTGATAGATAGGGTTATGTGCGCTTGCCTGGTCTTTGAGCAGATTGCATAATGCTTCAAGGCGACGTTCTACAGTTCCTAGTACGTCTGAGTATGGCTGCGCTAGATCATAGGCATGGCAGAACAGCCGCAGGCGCCAGCCCTGGATTGTGGGATTTGCCAGTCCCACTGATTGGATATCCTGCGTATATGAGAGCGGGACGAAGCGGTACGCGGCATAAGCAATATCCCATATGCGGGGCCCAGGACCAGCCGTATCGAAGTCTATGAGCGCCTGTGGCTTCCCATCCTTGAAGACCATATTGTATGGGGCTACATCATTGTGGCAGATGATCTCGTGCTGGTGACGATCTGGATACTCGAACTGCCATATCGCGCCAGGAGGGGGGACAAACCCGACTGTTGCGTCGTGGTAGCGACGGAGGAATTGGGCGACCTCCACCAGAACATCTTCTGACCACATGTAGAGTGGAAGAGGATAATGCGCAACCTCGCCTTCTATGAAGGTGAGGATCTCTCGCCCCTGTTGATTAAGTCCGAGAAATCTAGGAGCTCCATCGAAGCCCTGTTTTTCAAGATACAGGAGCAGGCTATGAACTGCCTGGCTCCAGGGTCCAGTAGCGCGATGAAGCGTTGCGCCTATTCGTACAGCACCTGTAATATTCCCCCCGCTTAAGAGGTTTTCCTCATTTGCCATAACTTGTTTCTTTTAACAGAACGGGAAAAGAAGTCTGGGCAATCCGTATGATAAAGTGGTTTTTACAATCGATCAAGCGGTGGTTGAGGTTGGTAGAGTGATTGTATGAGATGAAGGGTGGGTTTGTCAAGGGTAGTATTGGATGAAGGGCAGGCCCAGGTCATTCGCGAGGCGGCGAAGGTTGTTTTGCCCGTGCAGGGCGGGCCAGAGACGATGATTAAAAATGGTTTTGGCATAGTCTGTTTCCAATTTATGGGCTTTAACAAATTGTTCGTCAATAATGTGGCCAGGATGCGGAAATAATGTGGCCAGGATGCGGACCGATAATGAGTTTTTACAATCAAAATCGGCAAAACCACTGCCTCCCATGTCATGTTGAGCCCATTCCCCTTCGCTGCGCTCAGGGCTTCGGCTCACGCGCTCAGGGGAAACTCCGCGAAACATCCGCTGCCGATCGGCTTAGATCCTTCCCCTTCACTATTACCTCTTCCCCGAAGAGGGTGGTTCAGGGCTTCGGCTCACTCGCTCAGGATGACATTCCTTTACACTTTCTCAACGATCCATAAACCTGTATCCTCTTCTTGCCCGATCACGATGGGAATGGCGATGCTCTTGCTTTGTTGCATGCAGAAGTAGACATCCTCGATCAGGCCGGCGTTGATGACGCTGCGCGCGGAATCGCAGTGATCCATGATTTTTGGTGGCCTGAACGCTTCATAAAGGGCGAGAGCAGCGTCAACGCTTTCGTAGATGGAGAGCGGCATAGCTTGCGAAGAGGCGCCTGCTCTGAAAGCATGTTCGCGCTGGTAGGCCTGGTGCAACTGTATTATCTCGTGGGCAATGTAGCCGGCGCAGGTGGCGTCGTCGAGCGCGAAATAGCCTAGCTCGCCGGAGCAGACAAGCGAAATGTTGCTCTGACGCTCAGAAGCAAGTTCCAGGGCATGGGCTGCCACGGCGCGAGCATTATAGAAGCTGCCAGCCAGGCGTGTAGCGTGAGGAGGGCAGGCGTAGAAGGCCCGCGTGCCGTTGGTGGTGGTCAGGATAAGTTCGCGACCGCTCAGATCGACCTGCGAGAACTGGACTGGCGAGTTGCCATAGTCAAAGCCGGGCAGAGGCCGCACGTTGCGCTCTCCGCAGAGAAGGCGTTCTGGATATTTCTGGGCAGCTTCTTGCGCCTGCTCAATATCTTCTGCTACAAAGACGCGCTTTGCCCCTTGCTCGAACATCACGGCCATGGTCGTGGTGGCGCGGATGACATCTATCACGATGTAGATGTCATCCAGGTGTGCATCAGCGGCTGCAATAAGCTCGGCTGGGGTGAAAAAGACTCGTAAGTGCAAGCTATTTCCCCAGCTTCTTCTGGCGCTCGCGCTCGCGCAGTTCGACGCGGCGAATCTTGCCTGAGATGGTCTTGGGCAGGCTGTCCACGAACTCGATCTCACGCGGATACTTGTAGGGTGCCGTGACGTTCTTGACGTAATCCTGGAGCTCCTGGGCCAGTTCAGGCGAAGGCTTGTAGCCAGGCGCGAGGACGACAAAGGCCTTGACGATCTCGCCGCGCACCTCGTCGGGGCTGGCAACGACCGCCGATTCTGCCACGGCGGGATGCTCTTTCAGGGCGCTTTCGACCTCGAAGGGGCCGATGCGATAGCCTGCGCTGATGATCACATCATCGGCGCGGCCCACAAACCAGAAGTAGCCATCCTCGTCTTTGTAGGCACGATCGCCCGTGATATACCAGTCGCCGCGAATGGAGGCTTCGGTTGCTTCGGGGTTGCGCCAGTATTCTTTGAACATCCAGGTGGGGCGCTGCGGCTTGATGCGCACAGCGATATCGCCTTCTTTTCCTGGCGGCAAGGGCTTGCCCTCATCATCGATCACATCTACATCGAAGCCGGGCGATGGTTTACCCATCGAGCCGGGTTTGACTTTGAGCGGCGGGAAGTTGCCGCAGAGCAAGACGGTCTCGGTCTGGCCATAGCCATCGCGGATGGTCATGCCTGTCACTTCCTCCCACACTTTGATCACTTCAGGGTTGAGCGGCTCGCCCGCGCCGACACAGTGACGCAAAGCCTTCGGCGGGTGGGCCTTCAGGTAAGCGATAGGTTCGTCAAGCACCATCATGCGATAGGCCGTCGGCGGGGCGCAGAGCGTGGTGATGGGATACTTGTTCAGCATTTCCAGGGTCTCGATAGGGTTAAACTTGCCACGCGCATCCTGGATGAACAGGGCCGCGCCCTGAATCCAGGGACCGAAGAGATTGCTCCAGGCAAATTTTGCCCATCCGGTCTCGGAAAGATTCCAGAAGAGATCATCTTCATGCAGATCAAGCCAGTATTTGCCGGTGATGGTATGCCCGATGGGATAGCTGGCCTGTGTGTGCAGCACCATCTTAGGATAGCCAACCGTGCCAGAGGTGAAGTAGACCAGGCAGGGATCATCGCTGCGCGTCTTTGGTCCCGTAAATTCTGGCGAGGCTTCACTCACAACCTGCTGGTAGTTGATCCATCCTTCGCGCCCGGCAACATCGGCGTTGGGGCGCTCCGCCAGGATAGCAACGCGAATAGTAGGGCACTCATTACGCACCTGGTCAAACTTGGACGCTCCTTCCCGGTCGGTGATGATGCCCACTGCTTCTGCTACCTCTGCCCGGAACTGGATATCTTTGGGCGTGAGTAGCGTGGTGCAGGGAATGGGGATCGCCCCGATTTTCATGAGGCCGAGCACACTTTCCCACCATTCTGGGATGCGTGGCAGCATGACCAGCACCGTCTCACCTTTTTTGATGCCGAGGGTGGTAAAGGCATTGGCTGCGCGACTGGAACGCTCGGCAAACTGAGCGAAGGTGATCCGCTCTTCCACCTGGCCGTCCGGCCCTACCCAGAGAATGGCCAGTTTGTGGGGTTCTCTGGCCCATTTGCCGATCACATCGGTGGCAAAGTTAAAATATTCGGGCACATCCAGGTGGAAACTACGCCGTTCTGCCTCATAGTCGGTCATATTGGGAGTTTTGATGGTAGCCATAGATCGATGCTCCTTCTTCAACTGATAGCGTCTTTGCTTCGTTTTGCTTCCACTGATATATCCAGTATATCGCAAACATGGGAGGAGCGTCGAGGATTCTTCATTATACCAGGATTTTGCCATCCTTGAGGAAGAGAGCGAGAATGGGAAAAAAGGATTCTAGCGAAGTGTACCTGATGAATGTTGACACCCGAAGAGGGGAATGGCATGGAGGGGAGGAGCGCGAGGGCAAGCACAAGGCCCCCACAGCACCTCCCTGCCACTCCTTGCCCCTACAGGGACGATCCCGTTCCTCATTCCCTCATGTGATCGGAAAAGTTCATTAGGGGCGGGAGTGGAGATGAGGCGGGGTAGGGG
>CADDZH010000113.1 GCA_902812455.1 Chloroflexota bacterium
ATCCAGGGTTATATTCCCCCTCTTTCTCGGTAGGGGACGGCGCATGAGCAAGTAGTATACTCCACCTGCCAGCCCTACCAGTCCGGCTGCTACTGCTAAACTTTTTTGCCACCAGGACAGCATTGATGCTCTCCTCTTCTGTTTTTATGTATTGTATCTTAAACCAGTTTCGTTCCTTCTGGCGTATCCCGCACTTCGAAGCCCATCGCTTTCAATTGATCGCGTATCTGGTCAGACAGCTTCCAGTTTTTGGCTGCGCGCGCCTCATCGCGTTGTTTGACGAGAGCCAGCACCTCGTCGCTCAGTTCGCGCGCAGCCTTTGGCTTGACTGTATCAAGGCGCAGCCCCAGGACGCGATCGAAATCGAGTACCAGGCGAACACGTTCAGCAGGCGCAATCTTGCTGTCGCGCAGTACTTCACGGGTGATAGCCAGCGCAGTTGGCAAATCCAGGTCATCGTTGATCGCTGTGTGGAAGGTATCCCGAACCCGTCTGGCCTCCTCCGACCATTCGCCTGTCTCACCCTGGCTGGTCGACTCAACTGAGAGCAGCTCTGCTAGGTCGTCGCGCAAATTGCTCAGGCCGTTTTGCGCTGCTGTGATCGACTCATCAGTGAAGCTCAACTTCGAGCGATAATGAGCTGTCAGCAGAAGGTAACGATAGGCCATAGGATCGATCCCGCGTTCTTTGAGTGTGCTGACCAGGACGACGTTGCCTTTGGAACGCGACATCTTGATATTGCCAAAGATCAGGAACTCGTTATGCACCCATACCCGTACAGGTGGTTTGCCGCTGACACCCTCACTTTGTGCGATCTCATCTTCGTGATGCGGGAAGATCAGGTCGATGCCACCGGTATGAATATCGAACT
Organism: Chloroflexota bacterium; assembly: GCA_902812455.1. The sequence continues at coordinate 872 of CADDZH010000113.1, forward strand.
GCTCTCCCAGGTATTTGGTTGACATGGCAGAGCACTCGATGTGCCAGCCGGGAAAACCAATGCCCCAGGGGCTTGGCCAGTTCATCTGGCGGCTTTCATCCCCATGTTTCCACAAAGCGAAATCCTCAGGCGCCTCTTTATCCTCAGCTTGCTCCATCTGCTGCCGCCCGTGACCGCCCGCGCGCAAGTGCTCAACGGTGTTGCCTGAAAGGGCGCCATACTCAGGGAACTGGCTGACATCGTAATAGACATTGCCCATATCGCTGACGTAGGCCAGCCCCTTTGCGATCAGCTTCTCGATCATAGCCTGCATCTCTGGAATATGGTCGGTCGCCTTCGGATTGAGTTGAGGGGGCAGGATGTTTAGCTCAGCCTCGTCCCTGAGGTATTGCCGGGTATAATACTCGGCGATCTCGTAGGCTGAGCGGCCACTTGTGCGGGCTGCATGTTCGATCTTATCTTCCCCGCTCTCCTCCACATCGTTTTGTAGATGCCCAACGTCGGTGATATTGCGTACCAGGAACACGTCGTAGCCATTGTATTCGAGCATACGGCGCAGCCAGTCCGGCGTTATAAAAGCCCGGAAATTCCCGACATGGATATCCTTGTAGACCGTAGGGCCGCAGCTATAGATGCGAACCTGAGGTGGGTTGAGCGGCTCGAACAGTTCTTTCTTTCTCGTCAATGTGTTATACAGGTAAATCGGTTTGCTCGGAATAGTAGTCATGAGCATATCTCCTCCAGAAAACATTCTGGTTCATGTTTGTTTCACTTCAAATCCGGTTGAACAGTGACGGAAAAGAGCGGGGTCCGGGGGCCTGCGGCCCCCTGGCGGGGTTCGGGGTGTCCCCGAATAATCACTATTCTATCTAAAGGATTTGATATCACTTCAAACAGCAAAAGAGGTAGTAGCTCAGGCGGGGAACGTGCAAGAAGACAGCGCAAAACTATTGTCTGGTGGAAGGCACGGAGTAACGTTCGTAGAGGGCTGAGCTACCCGTTTATCTTTCCTCTACGAACGTAAGGACAGGTGCAGTAGTACGTTGTATGAAAGTCCAGGCTATACCTGTTCACGATTCTGTTTTTCTCCAATGAAGCTCAGACTTGTTATTGATAGCAGTATATCATATTCTGCCGCATTTGCATAGGTTTTTATGCCTGAACTGCCTCGGCTGCGGGCGCCCTCACTGCAAAGTAGATGGCTTGTGGATGATGAACGACAATGGCAGCCGTTGACTGCTCGGGAACAAGCTGGTAGGCTGCGGTCAGATCAACTGCTATGGCCTCTCTGACTGGCAGCAACTGGAACACTTTCACATGGTCTTCGAGATCGGGGATAGCAGGATAGCCCCAGCTATAGCGCCGCCCGCGAAACTGATCAAGGCCGAGTTCTTGCCTGATGATCCGGTTGGTATATTCGGCTAGAGCTTCGGCCATTTCAACGGCCAGCCCATGCAGGAAGTATGCCTCTGCATAGTTGCCCTCTTCCTGCAGGCGCTGGACTGCTTCAGTCGCTGCCTGCCCCATCGTGACAACCTGGAAGGCGACCACGTCAAGCTTGCCGCTTTCCACAGATGTAAAGTAATCTGCCAGGCACAGGCGATCCCGTTCGCGCTGGCGCGGGAAGCGGAAACGAACCAGTTCGCGCAAGGGGCTCTTCTTTTCCTGTATGCCTTGTGGATCGTAGACAATAAGCTCGTTGCCGCTGGACTGGCAGGGGAAGTAGCCATACACGACTTTGGGCTGTAAGTAGCGCTGCTGGCGTGCCTCTTGCAGCATATGTTTCAGGCGAGGGCGAAACTCTAGCTCTACCAGTCTCGTAAACTCGGCACCATGCGACTTTCCACCCCAGTGCAAGCGGAACAGGGTATTCAAGTCCATGCACTCTGCCACGTCTTCGATGCCGATACGCTCCAGTACGCGCGGCCCCCAGAACGGCGGCTGAGGGATAGAGGGCGCGGGTTTGATGCTCGCTGATGGCCGTTCGTCCACCGGTATAGCGGGCGTTTCACTCGCTGAGGCCTCCGCTTTCTTCAAGCGCTCTTTCAAGGCCTCTTCCTTGATACGCTGGATAAAATTGGCGCGTTCTGCCGGATCGCTTGTCAGTCTATCAATGATCTCCAATCCCTCGAAAGCATCACGGGCATAGAACACGCCATGCTCGTAGGGAATGGGCGTCGAGTCTGGGGTCTGATCATCGACGAAGAGAATGCGACGGCCAAAAGAGCGATTGATGGCTGCTCCTCCGACAATGACCGGGAAGTTCAGGCCGCGCTTGTATAGTTCCCTGACACACAGCGGCATCTGCTTCGAGGTGCTGACGAGCAGGGCCGAGAGACCGATAGCATCAGCGTTGACCTCGATGGCTTTGTCCAGGATGGTGTTGAGCGGCACCTGCTTGCCAAGATCATACACGGTATAGCCGTTATTGCTCAGGATAGTATTGACGAGGTTTTTGCCGATATCATGCACATCGCCGAAGACGGTGGCCAGGACAACTTTGCCTTTCGTATAGCCTTCCTTTTTCTCCAGGTAGCCTTCGAGGTGAGCAACGGCCTTCTTCATGACCTCGGCTGATTGCAGCACGAAGGGCAGGATCAGTTCGCCCGCGCCAAAACGATCCCCGACATCTTTCATCGCCGGCAACAGGATGGTGTTGAGGACGTTAACTGCGGCTTCGCTTTGCCGGATGCTCAATTCCTGAGCCTGCTCCTCGATGGCCTGCATGATAAGTTGTTCGATACCCTCTTTGCGCCGGTGCAGGATTTGCCAGTGGATGCGCTCTGCCGTAGACATTCCCTCGGTCGGATCGCCCTTGGCACTGCTATTATCCTTCTGGGGACCGTGTGCCTCGAAGTAGGCAATGTAGCGGGGCAGTGCGTCAGGCCGGTTATAGATCAAATCTTCGGCGAGCTGGCGCTGCTCCGCGTTGATTTCTGCATAGGGCGTGATATGTACTGGATTGACAATCGCTAAGTCCAATCCGGCTTTGACCGCATGGTAGAGAAAAACGCTGTTGAGGACAGCACGCGCATGGGGTTGCAGTCCAAATGAAACATTGCTGACCCCTAAAATAGTCAGAACACCAGGGAGTTCCGCCTTGACGCGAGCAATGGCATCGAGGGTCTCAATGGCTGCTGTTTGCAGTTCTTCCTGCCCGGTTGTAACCGGAAACGTCAGGACATCGAAGATGAGCGAATTGGGAGCAAGCCCATACTCGTTGATGCAGATGTCGTAGATTTTATGCGCGATCTCGACCTTGCGCTCGGTAGTTTTGCCCATGCCGATCTCGTCAATAGTAAGGGCTACAACGGCTGAGCCATGTTCAAGGGCCAGTGGGAGCACGCTCTCGATACGCTGCCGCCCATTCTCCATGTTGATGGAGTTGATGACAGCCCGCCCAGGATAAATTTCCAGCGCGGCTTTGATCACGTCTGGCTCTGTTGAATCGATTACGAGCGGAGCTTCCACGCCCATTGAGAGCTTTTTAACAGCTTTCGCCATCTGTGCTGCTTCGTCAGTACGTTCGGTGAGAGCAACGCACACATCCAGCACGTGCGCTCCACCCTCCACCTGCTCTCGCCCAACAGCAAGCAGCGTATCATAGTCGTCTTTGAGCAGCGCCTGTTTCACCTTGCGGCTGCCCTGGCTGTTGACACGCTCGCCTACCAGCAGCGGTGGCGGATCCTGGTGTAGTGCCGTTGCTCGTATGCCACTCGTCACATAGGGCTGGATAATGTGAGCAAAGTTTTTGTGAGTGAAGTTGCTGTCTGCAATGGGACGCGGGCGGCGTGAAGCATTGCGGCAGGCTTTGACGATAGCTCTTAAATGTTCATGGCTGTTGCCACAGCATCCACCAACAATGTTGACGCCAAATTCGGTGATAAAGTCGCGAAGCGCGGTGGCCATCGCTTCTGGTTCTGTAGGATAAACCGCCTGGCCATTCACATTTAGAGGGATGCCAGCGTTCGGGATGGTCGAAATGGGCAGCGGGCAGTTCTCAGCGAGGAAGCGAACGGGCTCGCGCATGTAATCCGGCCCGGTTGAGCAGTTCAGTCCGATAACATCGACTCTGAGCGCGATAAGTGTATGCATCACTGCCCCAATATCGGTACCAAGCAGCATGCGCCCGCTCGTATCGAGTGAAACCTGCGCCTGGATAGGTACTGTGCGCCCAACTTGCTGCATAGCGCGGCGAATCCCTGTAATGGCAGCGCGAACTTCTAACATATCCTGGCTGGTTTCAATGAGCAAGACATCCACACCGCCCTCTAAAAGAGCAGCCGCCTGCTCGCGGAAGATTTCTGCCAACTGCTGGTAGGTGATATTGCTCAATAAGGGATCGTCTGAGGAAGGCAGCATGCCGGTAGGGCCGATTGAGCCTGCCACAAAACGCGGCTGCTCGCTCGTGCTGTAGTGGTCGGCAAGCCGGCGGGCAAGCCGGGCAGCAGCCAGATTGATCTTGTGCGTGAGGTCGCCGAGGCTATATTCGTTGAGTTTGAGACGGCTGGCAGTAAACGAGTCTGTTTCCAGCACATCACAGCCAGCTTCAAGAAAGCCTGTATGAATCTCTTCAATGATGGAGGGTTTGGTGAGCACAAGGTATTCATTGCAGCCTTCGGTCGCCTCACCGCCGTAATCCTGGGCAGTTGGCTGGTAGCGCTGTATATTGGTGCCCATTGCGCCGTCGTAGATCAGGACCCGCCGGGCCAGGGTTTCGAGAAATTGACTCATAAAATAACCCCTCCTATCTTCCCTGGTGTTCGATGATTACAGGTTTTGTCTTGCGACTATTCTTTCTCAACGAGAATAGGGGAGCAATGCATCTTAGTCCCCCCCCGTAACTATGCAACATTATAGCATCTAATAAAATGAGGCTTGGTCATAAATGCTCAGGCCGCCTTGAGAAAGGCTTTGAGTCTACAGCACAGAATGGCCGCAACGGTGAGCCAGTGGGTCGTCATGCGAGCACCAAACAGGAACAGGGTTAGAGACGGGACAAGAGTTTGTTATACTCCTCATGGCTCCCAATCCAGAACCAAGTGACCGTATCATCTTCCAGGATACCCAGAACCCGGTAGTGGTCGCCAACACGGGCAGAATAGAGGGAAGGATCGCGTTTGCCCACCTGCTTGAAGTGCAGGCTGGGGTGGCGTGGGTTCTGCTGGAACAGGCGGTACGCCTCCCGGGCCTGACGCTGTGTCGGAGCGGGAAGCGCTGCCAGAAGCGCCTTAAATCGCTTCGTCCGCCGAGAACGCAGCGTCACTCCTCCCAACCTCCGTCTTCGGCATCGCCGCGGGTGATCTCAGCGCGTGCTTCCGCCGCGAGACGCTCCAGGGTCGCCTGTCCCTGCGGGCTGCCAATAAGGGCATCCCACTCGCGCTCCTCGGCTGCTTCGTTCAGCCATGCCGTGATACGCTGGGCCAGATCGCGCTGGACCGCTTCGGGTTGGTGTTGTGCCTGCTCAAAGGCATGGCGGAGTTCCTCGACCATGAATGCATCCTCCTAAAACTTGCCTCATTTTCCATAACAGTATACCATAGTTGCGCCACTTTGCCGAGTGGAATCCGAATGCAGGGGCATTTCAGAAAATGAGCGGGGTGAGGCACAAGAACCATTATGCCCTTCGTACTGGCAGCAAGAGCTGCAACAAGGAAAGTGTCCCGGTTGTAGCATCTCCTCATTGCTTGCAGCCTCTGTCACGGTTCGTGCCCCAGAAGAGACTAGAAATAGGAGCATGGTCTGGCTGCGGGCAAGTCTCCAGTGTGGCTTCTTCTTTATGACCAGGCCTCAATAAAATGGCACCCGTAAGGGTGCCAGGTAAAAAGGTTCTTTTTCGCAATCCGAACCCTTTATGATTGTTGCATTGGTGGCAGCTCTTGTGGATATTCGGCCTGCGGCTGCTCATCATACTGGGTTTCAGGCTGCGAATACGGGTCGAGCTTGGGTTCGGCCTCCTGGGAAGACACCGTCTTGGGCTGGTATCCCTGCTCGTATGGCTCGTAGGGCTGCTGGTAGGGCTGGTACGGTTGTTGATACGGTTGATAGGGCTGGTACGGCTGATAAGGCTGCTGGTTGTTGATTGGCGGCGCATTCCATGCACGGCTAGATCTGGAAGCTGCTGCAATGAGCGCCCAGAGCAGTACCATAATCGCGATACTAACGAATAAGCCCAGCAGTGAATGGCTAAAGATGAATATCAACAAGAATATCAGAGGGAAGGGGAAGCCTATCCATCCTCGCCTTCTCCAGTAACGCCTGCGCGGACCGTTCCAGTAAAACATTGTTCGTTCCTCTCTCTATGAACGAGGCACCTTGCCTGTGATCACTATCCTATACTATACAATATTAGACGCATGTATGGCAACATGTTCAAATGAAACGATATATCGCTAATCTCTAGACAAAATATAACATATCGCTATGCGCCTGTCAAGGCTAACTCAACAGCGTCATTCCCATTCAATGCGGGGATTTCCTGCATGCACGAGGAAGCCATGCGTCTTTATGTTGAAGTAGCGCTCAAGGCCATTCTGCAAAGCAGCCAGCACATTCTCAGCTACGTCTCTCCCTAGCTCGCCCAGCACCTCAGCAACGAGAAAAACAGAGCTGGTGGATGCGGTAATCAGGCCCGTTTTAGCCTGTCGCCAGACAAAGTGCCGTGTGAGAATGTTGTTTCCATTAGCGTAGGCCACCTCGCCGGGCGGAACTTCCTGTGCCGAATCCTCGTCCAGAGCCATAAAAGTATCGCCTGGGCGTGTGAGGCGCAGCTCAATTGGCCCGTAAAGCTCGTATAGATCAAAGCCGCCAGCAGGAACGACATATTGAAGCGAGATAGTATTGTAGAAATCGACCAGCGGGTTGATGAAAAAAGGATCATCGCCCTTGAGGGCACGTCTTAGAAGGGATTCAATAGAACTTGGAAACTGCTTGCCTGATACACCCATCGCTTTGAAGCGCTCGCGCCAGGGCTGTACAGCAGGATGAGATTGCGCGTTGCCATAGCTCGTTGCCTTTGCTGCCTCTTTCCAGGCGGCCTGCCAGCGCTCCTCTACCTCTGGCCGCTCTACCTCGTTGTGTATTCCCTGCACGATGACGACAGGCAAGTGTATGCCAGGAAAACGCTCGAAAATTTCAGGATGGACAATGAATTCCATAGGTATGCCTTCCTCTCCCATCAGCTCTCGTGTACGCTCTATGCGCGCTTTTTCAAGCATCTCTGCGATGCTTTCCTCAAAAAGCCTACCCTGGCGATCCCGCATAATCTCTTCGCTAATCTCATCCAGTAATTCTAATGTCTTGTTCGTGACCGGGTGCTCTAATGTCTGGGTTTCGATTGTTTTCCCGGCAACAGCCTGCTCAAGGATAGTGTTGAGGTATTCATAGACTGATTGTTCTTTCTCGGCTGCTGCTGTTCTAATCTTGCGCCATAGCTCAGGGCTGACATCAATAATGATACTTACTGGCTCTTCGCTATTATCGGGCTGATCGTCAAAGTCTCGTCTACCTGATTTCATGTTTTGGCTATCCTCGCTAAAAAGAAGGGGTATACTCCTGAAGAATGCGCACCCAATTAATTTCTCCTTTTACGGCTTGCCACATTTTTATATCAGCAGTCCAAAACGGGCAATGTTCACGTTCTGCCAATGCTAGGTAGTATGCATCATATGCTGCTGGAAGATTAAATTTCTCTGCAAGCTCTAATGCCCGCATACTCAGAAAAGGATCCCGTAATTGATCGAATTTGAAGCCTGCAAGTATCACTGTTGTCAAGCTTAGTCTGGCCGTACTAAATGTGATTTTCCCTTTGCGTGCATTTTGATAAAGCGTGTTGGTTGCTTCATAAGCAAGAAGGGCTGGTGCAAGCATCTTTACTTTATTTTTTGTCCATTCTGTAAGAAGGGCTAGAGCTACTGCTGAGTCTTCCTCATTCAGTACCCATTTAAGGGCTATGCTTGTATCAACAACCACAGCGTTTCTCATTCTTCCCCCATAAGGTAGCGCGTGCGTTCTTCTCGCATTTGCCGGATTATCTCTGTAGAGTCTTCAAAAGGCTCACCTTTAGAGTCTTTTATCACTGCTTCGCGTACCCGATAGACTTGCTCAAGAAAATCAGGAGTTAGTGGATGTTCCTCCTCCTCATCTGTAGTTCCGGTCTCAGGAACAACTTGCTCTAGAATATTTCCTAAGTATTCACCGACTGACTGGTCGTTCTCGGCTGCAGCGATCCTAATCTTGCGCCGTAGTTCGGGAGTGACATCGATTGTGATGCGGACGCGCTTTTTAGGCTGGTTTTCCTTATCGAATGCTTCTTTGCGTACTGCCATGATATGCTCTGTCCTTTCTGCTGGCGGATATATGAATCATGTGTAGGGAATGAAGAAGCCAGTGGGGCCGATCATGAATTTTCCCTTTTTAAGCACCCTATGGGATGTCACCCTGAGCGAAGCGAAGGGTCTCTGTTGATTGGCAGCGGATGTTTCGCGTCGCTCAACATGACATGGCTGCTTTTCTTTAGCATACAATGACTTATGGCAGCATGTCAATTACTTTACTATGTACACGTGGTGACAGGGTGACAGCGCCAGCAGGAGCTGGTGAAACCTTTACGTTTCAGGCTTCCAGCCGCCGAAAATGGCATGGGCGGCTCTGAGCCAGAAAACGTCTATACCCGTAAAACCTGCCTGCTCCAACCACTTGAGTTGATGGTAGAGGGGAGACATTTTATCAATAGGATCAGGTTCTGGATCGGTAAACGAATTCCAGCCCAAGCGCAGGGATTGCTCATAGGCGTTGAGGTTCCCATCGAATTGAAGCGAACGCTGGCGAACCGCTTCATCCCACATTCTGGCGGCGAGGGCAACACCGGCTTGCGTGGTGGGCTGCATCAGATCAGCAATGATGAATGCGCCGCCGGGGGCTAGCAAACGATACATATCCTTGAACAATTGCTGTTTTTGCGCATCGTCGAGATGGTGAATGGCAAGCGAGGAAACAACAGCGCGAACTGGCCAGGGAAATGTGCGCCAGGATGTATCGGCCAGCTCAAATACTTGCGTGTCGAAACGATCTCCATAGCCGCTTAATGCGCTCTTTGCGCTGGCAAGCATTGTTGGTGAGCCGTCGAGGCCGAGAACATGGTAGTCAGGAAAACGCTCAAGGATAGCACGGTCGAGCACTCCTTCGCCACAGCCGAGGTCAAGGACGTGTTGCCGGCCCACTACGGCGGGAATGAGATCGCAGATAATCTCAATTTGCGCCTCCCGTTCAGGAATGAAGTATCGACCATAATCTATGAAATGCTGGGAGTCCTCTTCGCCCCAATGAGGAGCGTTGTTTTCTTGAAGCATGTTGTTAGCCTTTCTAGATTCCTACAGCCCAGACTTGTATTGTTTTATCCCAGGAGCCGGATGCCAGTCGCTTGCCATCTGGCGACCATGCCAGTGCACTGATCCAGTCTGAGTGCCCGCGATAAGTGAACGTCGTGGTGCCAGTAATAGCGTTCCACACATGGACTGTCTCGTCAAGACCACCGGAAGCGATATAGATGCCATCGGGCGACCATGCCACGCTTGTGACCCCGCCGCTGTGGCCAGCATAAGTCAACACTTTGCGACCAGCGGCAGCATCCCATACCTGCACGGTCATATCGTCGCTGGCTGAAGCAATATGTGTGCCGCCGGGAGACCAGCTTACAGCATTTACTTTGTCTCGATGGGCATAGCAGATGGCGATATTTGCGCCGGTTCTGGCGTCCCAGGCCTGAGCCGTCCCATCGTCGCTGCCAGATGCTATGCGCCATGTGTGAGATGTAAGCCCGGTCAAGGCAGGCGCTTGTGGCGATCCTGCTAACGCTTTGACAGAGAGCGAGTGCCCACGATAGGTGAAGATGGTTCGCCCTGTCGTTGCATTCCATACCTGCACGGTTGTATCATCGCTGGCCGAGGCAATGCATGTTCCATCGGGAGACCATGCCAGCGCTTGCACTCTATCTGTATGACCACTATAGGTAGCATGAGCTGGAGAAATGTGCCCGGTAGCAGCATCCCACACCTGGACAATTTCGGACAAGAAGCCGCCGGTAGAGGCGATATATTTCCCATCGGGCGACCATGCCAGCGCCTGGGCTTGCAGCGAATTATTGCGATAGGCAAGGATACGCTCTCCTGTATTCGCGTCCCAGACGTGTACAGTCTCATCAAGGCTGCTGGAAGCAATGAACTTGCCATCAGGCGACCATGCCAGGGCGTGTACTTTGTCCGAGTGCCCTTGGTACGTGAGCAGGGCCTGGCGTGAGGGTGAAGATATTTCGATATTGGGTGACGGCGTCAATGGTAGTGGTGATATTGGCGCGAGAGGATGGGGTGTTGTCTGCCGCTCCAACCGGCTAGCACGTTCCAGCGCTTTGGCAAATGCCAGGACGCTTTCAAAACGCTCGTAGGGATTTTTAGCCAGGGCTTTGAGCACGACTTGCTCAATGGCAGGTGAAATGCCGGGCACTTTTTCAGAAAGTGGTGGAGGAGAAAGAAGTGTATGCTGGCTGGCTATTTCTTCAACGGTACCATGAAATGGCCAGCTTCCCGTCAGCCACTCATAGACAACCACTCCTAGCGCATACTGGTCGCTGGCAATGCGGGGATGCCCGCGAATCTGTTCGGGAGCGGCATAGAGAATGGTGCCCTCGAACTCCTGAACTTTTTGCCGCCGATAGCCCATGCTCAGAGCTGCTGCTGCAATGTTAAAATCGCTGAGCAGGATTTCGTAATTGCTACCCAGTAGCATATTGTGCGGCTTGACATCACGGTGAATGATCTGCTGGTCGTGGAGGTACTGCAAGGCCTCGGCAACCTGGTTGACATACATTACGACGGTGGCGATTGGCAGGCGGGTACCGTGAGGATGGCGCTCGCGCAATGTGCCGTGAGGGGCATACTCCATCACAAGGTAAAGAATCTGCTCCTCTATGCCTGCTTCCAGGACGCGCACAATGTGGGGGTGATTCAGGCTGGCGAGCGCATTTGCCTGGCTTATAAATGTCTCTACTTCCACACCCGCCAGCTCGGCATGCAGGACTTTGATCGCTACCTGTCTTCCAGAAGTAATATGCTCTCCCAGGTAAACATCTGCAAAGCTCCCACCGCCTATATGCTGGACTAGCTGATAGTGACCGAACTGCTGACCCACTCCCACATTGCTGCTCATGTTCTTCCCCCTTTTGTGCTATTAGTTTAATTATCCTGCCGGGATGAAGACTCGCCCCTGGCCTGTTGGTGGCATATTTGGCCCGCTGCCAACCCAACGGATAGCGATTCCCATTTGTTGCCTCGCTTTCTTTCGTACCTGGCCGCTGTCCGTAATGTGAAACGAAACGGCATGGAGCCTCTACCACTGTGTGCTAGCATAGTGTACAGCCTGGAGATTGTCAACGCAATTACCCCCTTCAGGTCAGCTTCATTGTAACCTCCACACAACGCTTCTTTAGAAAGTAGCTTCGAGTAGTTGACCAGGGGCTAATCTCTGCGTATAATTCTTGATGCGTACGTGTCTTATAGAGCAGGTTGTCCCCTGTGAGGGAATGCGGAGGACGTAGCAAGAAAGTGAGTGTGTCGAAATGCAGATAGCTCCTCTCACGATCTACTGTGAGCATTGTGGCGCGAAGAACACAACAGAAGACGCTGTATGCTTCGCGTGCCGGAAGCCGCTGCAATTCTCGCCTTCTCTCAACCCTGTGCAGCCTTCTCCATCGCCTGTGCCCTTAGCCTCTACCACTCCAGCGGCTCCGGATCGGCTGCTTCCTGGCTCATTGCTCAATGGGCGATATGAAATCGAAGGCGAGATCGGTCAGGGAGGATTCAGCGTCGTCTATGTCGCGCGGGATGTGCAGCACAAACGTAAAAAAGTTGCTATCAAGCAAATCAGTTTGCTCTCCCTCACACCACGGCAGATCATCGATGCAACCGATACCTACAACCGCGAAGTAGCTATTCTTTCACAACTGGAGCACCCAAACCTCCCTCGCATCTATGAACACTTCACCGATCCGTATCACTGGTATCTGGTGATGGACTATATTGAAGGAGAGACGTTAGAGGATTACGTACAAAAAGCCGCAAAGGGATATCTTCCTCTTAAAGAGGTTCTCACGATTGGCATCCAGTTGTGCCAGGTTTTACATTTCCTTCACCGGCAAAGTCCTCCTATTATCTTCCGGGATGTGAAACCCGCCAACATTATACGCACCCCCAGAGGAGGCTTATATCTCATTGATTTTGGCATTGCTCGTTACTTTACATCGAGAAGGAACAAAGACACAAGCCCTCTTGGTTCTCCAGGGTATGCCGCTCCTGAACAATATGGAAAGGCTCAGACGACCGTCCAGACAGATATTTATAGCCTGGGAGTCACCTTGCAAACGCTGCTGACAGGAGAAGATCCGCTCAATCTCTCTCCGACGCCAGGACAGCCTCTTCCGCACGAACTGCGCTCGTTATTGGATCAGATGCTTGAGCCGGATGCCAGCAAGAGGCCTCGCAGCATGGACGAGGTAAGGCTGCGACTGAAGCAGATCAAGCGCGGGAAGATAGCTCTTCTGCTTTCCTTTAGCCAGGGCTTTGTATGGGCCTCCTTGCCCTACTTGCCGGTGTTGCTGCTCTTCAGCATGTTCCCACAAATTAATACAATTATTGCTTTGCAAATACTGAGTGAGGTCATATTCTGCTTCTCTCTTTTCCTCTGGCCAATTGTGTTGGTGTGGCAAGTTATCACGGCGGTACGCTGGCTATTTTTGCCCGGCAGGCGCCTGACTGCGCTGGGGATGTTGACAATGCTTGCCCTTCTTATCGTAGTTGTTATCATGGAACAGCAGCTATTCTTTCCCTGGTTTCAATGGCACGGCGATTGATAATGAATGTTAACAATCAGGATCAGACATGATGTGGAGAGAGAAGTGCCGCCTTTTGACAATTCGCTCAGAATAGAGTATAAAGTACATATGTTTCAATAGGAAACAAGAACGCTATCTATTTTTGACTTGCAAATCAAATAGAGAGTGATGGCCTATGTCAACGCCTGCTCGCAGACAATACCTGCGCATGAAGAGCCAGTATCCTGATGCTATCCTCATGTACCAGGTGGGGGATTTCTACGAAACCTTTGACGAGGATGCCTATATTGCTGCTCGCGAACTGCAGATCGTGCTTACTGCGCGCCATTATGGCGATGAGAAGGTACCATTAGCAGGTATACCCCTGCACGCACTGGAAAATCATGTTGGCAAGCTGGTCCAGCGTGGGTACAAGGTCGCTATTTGCGACCAGGTGGGTGAAGTTGGGAGAGGTGTTGTTGACCGGGCAGTGACGCGCATTCTGACGGCGGGTACGCTTTCTGAGCCGAACCTGCTTCCCACGCGGCAAAATAATTATCTTATAGCCATTGCTCCGGCCCAAACGCAAACGGGCCTGGCTGCCGTTGATGTTAGCACCGGCGAGTTTATCGTCACGTGGTTTACGCCTGATGAGCTGCCAGCCGCTTTAGAGGCAGAGATGCAGCGCTTGCAGCCTGTTGAATGTATCCTGGCGGAAGGCAGCCGCGCTGAGGCTTACCAGTTTCCTTCCAAGACCATGACCGTCACGCATTGCCCGCCTTATTTCTTTGAGGTTGAAGCCGCGCGAACCAGGCTATGCAGGCTCTTTGGTGTGCAATCGCTCGACGCTTATGGCTGCGCCCGCGTTCCGGTTGCTATTGCCGCAGCCGGGGCGATAGTTGCCTACCTGGAGAAGATGAACGGCGCGCTGCTCTCGCTGCTTACGGGACTGCACTCATATCGCATCACCAGCTACATGGTACTTGATGCTCATACGCAGCGCAATCTCGATCTGCTACAAGGAGCGCGCAGCGGCTCGACCCAGGGAAGCCTGCTTAGCGTGCTGGATCGCACAATTACTCCGATGGGAGCGCGGCAGTTGCGCCGGACACTGACCCAACCACTCCTGGATTTGAGCCAGCTTGAGGCACGCCTCGAAAGCGTGGAAGAGCTGTATGAAAGCCCAGCATTACGTAGCCGTTTCACGATGTACCTGCAGGGATTGGGTGACATGGAGCGTATCGCCGGGCGGATTCGCCAGGGGAAAGCTGTTCCCAACGAAGTGGTGGCGCTGCGGGACTATTTGCTGGTGGTTCCGCGCCTGCGGGAGCTCTTGCAGGGCTGTAATGCACATCTACTGCTGAATCTCGCAGGTGAGCTCGATCCCTGCCCGCAGGTCGTCACATTGATCGAGCAGGCTCTGGCGCGAGCTTCAGGTAATGATGAGCAAGAAGATGACGAGCGGCTCATCCGGCCAGGTTTTCATGCTGAATTAGATGAGCTTATTACCTCTATCAGCGATTCGCAGCGCTGGATCGTTTCATTGGAAGCTCGCGAGCGGGAGCGCACCGCCATCAAGACGCTCAAGGTGGGCTTTAACAAAGTCTTCGGATACTATATCGAGGTGACGAACAAGTACGTGAGCCAGGTTCCTGCCGATTATATGCGCAAGCAAACGCTGGTTGGCGGTGAGCGTTTCATCACACCTGAACTTAAAGAGCACGAAGCGCGCATCCTGAGCGCAACAGAGCGCATCGAAGAGATGGAGCGCAGCATTTATGCCGATGTATTGCGGCAGATCGGTGTGTTCTACCCGCAACTGAGCGCTACTGCTTCGGCCATTGCCCGCCTGGATGTGCTGTTGAGTCTGGCCGAGGTAGCAGCCCGCCATGGATACACGCGTCCCAGGCTGGAGCAGAGCCGCGACCTGGAAATCGTTGGTGGCCGGCACCCGGTGGTCGAATACACGCTGGATGGAGACGTGTTCATTCCCAATGATACGCTGCTTGAGGCAGAGGATGGGGCTCGCATTCTCCTGCTGACAGGGCCAAACATGGCCGGCAAGTCAACCTACCTGCGTCAGGTCGCCCTGATCACCCTTCTGGCGCAGATTGGCAGTTTTGTGCCTGCACGCAGCGCACGCATCGGGCTGGTAGATCGCATTTTCACTCGTGTTGGGGCCGAAGATGATATTGCATCAGGAAAAAGCACCTTCATGATTGAGATGGAAGAGACGGCGGCCATCCTGCACCATGCCACGAAGCACAGCCTGATCGTCCTTGATGAGATTGGTCGAGGCACAAGCACTTATGATGGGCTGGCTATTGCGCGCGCTGTCGTCGAACACCTGCATCAGGTGACGGGCGCGCGAACGCTGTTCGCAACCCACTACCACGAACTGACCTCGATGGCGGATGAACTGCCTCACCTGCGCGTCTACCACATGGCGATCAGCGATGATGAGCAGGGCAACATTGTCTTCCTGCATCGCGTCACCCCTGGGAGTATCGGTCGTAGCTACGGTGTGCATGTCGCAAAGCTGGCCGGTATGCCTCAGAGCATCGTACGCCGCGCTGAAGAAGTGTTGAAGCACCTGGAAGCTAACAATGATCGTCGCGCCCTGCTCGCTGCCGAGGGGAACGGGCAATACCCCGTAGGTTCCCGATTTATCGTGGAACCCCAATTTATTGCGTCCACAGGCGACCCCACGTCCAGCAATAGCTCCACGCCCACAAATGGTT
>CADDZH010000114.1 GCA_902812455.1 Chloroflexota bacterium
GGCGATGGTGTATCATTGCGCATAGAGAGACTCCTTTCAGTTCTCAAAAACCTGTGTCTGAAGGGAGTATCTCCTCTGCTTGCCTTTTTGGCAAGCCTTTGTGTGATTTTTTTGGAGTCAATGGAGCTTCTACAAGCCCCTACAGGTTTTTACCCACTTGGCAGCTTCATTGGCAGGCCAAAGCCCCAGTTGAGCAGGGTGATCGCATCGTGAAAGCGCAAATGATAGTTCGTGTTTGTGTCGAAGAGCAGGACGCCGATCAGGGGGTGGCCATTTCTTATAGCCGAGAAGACGAGACAATAGCCTGCTTGCGATGTGAAGCCGGTCTTGATGCCCGTCGCCCATTTGTAGGTGTAAAGGCCGCTGGGGTCGTCGGGTGTTGGGCCTAGCAAATCGTTGGTGTTGACCCATTTGTAGGCATGGTGGGTCGCGGTGGCGGGCAGTGTGTAACGCAGGGTAGAGACGATCTGCGCGAAGAGGGGGATGTGCATGGCGTATTGTGCCAGCCGGGCGAGGTCGTAGGCGCTGGTATAGTGGCCAGGGATGGGCTGGCCAGAGGCATCGTAATAGGTCAAGCCATCGGGATTGATGTAGTGCGTCTGGAAGAGATGCAGGCGATAGGCTTCCAGGTTCATGGCAAGCACAAAATTCGCTGGAGAGCCGCTGATGGCATCGGCGATGGCGATGGCTGCGTCATCGCCTGATGGGAGCAGCAGGCCATAAAGCAGGTCTTTGAGGGGGATTTGATCGCCAAGCACCAGTTGCGCACTGCTGCCACCGTTATTTCTCACTTCGTCGATGGCGTCCTGGTGAATTGTAACGAGCGCATTGAGGTTGCCGGCCTGGATAGCGAGCACGGCAGTCATGATCTTTGTCGTACTGGCCATCGGCAGCGGCTGCTCGCCATTGAAATCATCCAGCGTATGGCCGGTATCAGCGTCGAGCAGGTAAGCTGCTTTCGCAGTCACTGCTGGCGGTTTTCCTACAACCGTTAAGATGGGAGTTGGTCTGGGCCTCGGCGGAGGTGTGAAGGGAACAGGCGTTGGCGTATCTGAGGCTGAAGAGATGTTATTGAGCAGGGAATGCCCTACGGGCGTAAACGCCAGCACCGGGGTCATGATACCTATACATAATGCCAGCACGAGCAGAATGATAGCGAGTGTGCGACGAAACATGTAATATTTCCCACTTGAACTGCCAGGACAGGGGCAAGCCAGGACAGGGACAAGCCCTGTCCCTACCCTACGACGGCTGCGTAGGCCGATGTGCGCAGGGTAGGGGCAACCCTAATATATTTCCGCCCTCAATAATAAACTTTACCAGAGAGATCTAGCCAATGGTGCGACCCGCTGCGAGGGCCGATAAATCGGCAGTGGGCACGATAAATCGGCCCCTACTGTTGATTGGCGGGCGATATTGTTAAGCTACATCAATACGCCCTACTGCACGCCGGCCAGCATTTTTGGCCATTGCTTGTGATAATCCGTTATTTGCTGGAAGGCATTGGCGACTCTCAGGATCATGTCTTCGGCAAAGGCGTTGCCGAGCAGTTGCATTCCTACGGGGAGGCCATCGCTAAAGCCGCCGGGGATAGAGATGCCGCAGATACCCGCCAGGTTGGCCGGAAGCGTGAAGACATCATTCAGGTACATCTGGTAGGGGTCGGTTATCTCACCCAGCTTGAATGCCACCGTCGGTGAGGTGGGGCTGATCAGCACATCGAAACGCTCGAAGGCGCGCTCGAAGTCCTGGGTGATGAGGGAGCGCACCTTTTCGGCTTGCTTGTAGTAGGCATCGTAGTAGCCAGCAGAGAGCGCGTATGTGCCGAGCATGATGCGGCGTTTGACTTCCTGCCCGAAGCCGAATTGGCGTGTCTTCTCCAGGGCCTCCCACATATCATCGGTCTGTTGATACGAGTAGCCATACTTGACGCCATCGTAGCGAGCAAGATTCGCGCTGGCCTCTGCCGGGGCAATAATATAGTACGCCGCCACGCCATATTTTGTGTGCGGCAGGGAAACATCGCCGATCTCTGCTCCCAGCTCGCGCAGGATTTCAATGTCCTCTCGAACTGCCTTAACAACCCCTGGTTGCGTTCCCTCGACCCAGTACTCTTGAGGAACGCCAATGCGCAGCCCTCTGATCCCTGCATTCAGTTTCTCGCTGTAGTCTGGCACCGGCAAGGACGAGCACGTCGAATCGAAAGGATCTGGCCCTGCAACGGCTTGCAAGAGGAGCGCGGCGTCGCGAACGGTGCGCGAAAAGGGGCCGATTTGATCGAGCGATGAGGCAAATGCTACCAATCCGTAGCGGGAAACACGCCCGTAGGTTGGTTTCAGACCAACCACATTGCACAGCGCAGCGGGTTGCCGGATAGAGCCGCCGGTATCACTGCCATAGGCGCCCATAGCCATGCCTGCCGCCACTGCCGCCGCTGAGCCTCCACTGCTCCCGCCGGGAGTGCGCTCCAGATCCCAGGGATTGTGCGTTGGGAAGAAGGCTGAGTGCTCCGTCGATGAGCCCATGGCGAACTCGTCCATGTTGGTCTTGCCCAGCATGACAATGCCTGCCGCGTTCAGCCGCTCCATTACCGTTGCATCGAAGGGCGGCTTAAAGTTTTCCAGCATGCGCGAGCCGCAGGTGGTCGTTATGCCCTTGGTGCAGATCACGTCTTTGATCGCTACCGGGATGCCTGTCAGTGGAGATACTGTCTCTCCGTGTGCAAAGCGGCGGTCTGCCTCTTGCGCCTGTTTTAGCGCCAGGTCGTCCGTGATTAACGTAAACGCTTTCACCTTATCTTCCACTGCACGGATACGTTCCAGGTGGGCGCGCGTCAATTCAACCGATGAAATTTCCCGCCGCCGCAATAACTCGCCAGCCTCAGCAATGGTTAGTTCATACAATTCAGTCATAGTATTTATGATTCCTCCAACACGGCGCGAACTTTGAGACAGTTATCTTCTTGAGCAGGAGCATTGGCCAGTAAGACTTCTGGCGGATAACAAGGCGCTGGCTGGTCCTCTCGCATTACATTTACCAGGCGAGAGGCATGGCTTGTAGGAGAAACTCCGCTCACGTCAGCTTCTCTCAAAATGGCGATATTTTCCAGAATCACGGAAAGCTGGCTGCCGAAAACATCGATATCTTCTTCTGTCATGCCTAGCCGTGCCAGTTTTGCTACCTTTTTCACAGTTTCCCGGTCAATCATTTTTTGTCTGTCCTCTTGATCTTTATCAGGTTTCTATCCTTTGGGGTGATGGTCGAGGAAAGGCCGATAAATCGGCAGTGGGCACGATAAATCGGCCCCTACACTTCACCCAGAGGGGAGAGCCCTTTATCATTATAAATTTACCAGCGGACGTGGAATCAATGTAGTGTTCCGTGTTATCCCAGCGTCTTTTTAGCTTTATCATTATAAATTTACCAGCGGACGTGGAATCCGCTAAAATGTTCGCCTGGTTGGCGCCATTCGCTCTGTACCTCGTCTACATCCGCTCCACGTGGTCCCTGCCATAACGATGCCAGCAGGCGCTCAAGTTCGGGGCGAGGCCCCTGTGCCACAACCTCGACATCGCCTTCCCTTGTGTTGCGTACATACCCGCGCAGGCCAAGTGCCGAGGCTTGCCGCACTACAAAGTATCGATACCCCACACCTTGCACCAATCCGCGCACTGTCGCATGTAGCTCTTGTAGGTCCGTTTTGTGGCTTTGGTTCATGGCATTATGATAGCATAGTTTGCGTCAGATTTCAGCTTCTTTTCAGCTAGCATGGGTAAGCTATTTTACAAGGGTAGGTTTGTTGGGGTGAGCGAAGAGCGAGGGGGCGCGAGGACAAGCACAAGGCCCCCACACAACAGCCACCCCACTCCTTGTCCCTACAGGCTACGCCGTGGCGTGGTGTTGTGCGTTGTGCGTTGTTGTGGGCATGGTGTGTGCGAGGGGGCACGAGGACAAGCACAAGGCCCCTACACTTGATTGGTGGATGATTTTTCAACCTGCATTATCATGCTCAGCGTCATTGATCGGCCCCTAATCCTTCTGAACCGTAGCCAGTATAGCCTCTATGTTTCTCAGCAGATCTGAGGCTTCTAGAGCTGAGTTCCAGACCAGGTTAAAGTTAACATCGCTGTAATTATGTGCAAGTATGTTGCGTTGATCAACCCAGACTTTCCAGGATATTTCCGGGTGGCGAGATTGCAACTCAGCTCCAGAACCTTTTCCTTTGTTATACATAGTGCTCATTGCTATACCAATTTTGTTGATGTGCCAGATAATGGCAAGCCGCGTTGGTTCATCGCTGTCGAATTTTTCTCGCCCTTGAACGGTATATTTCATGATGTCCATACAAGCTTCCCTGATATCTTCGAGTAGCTTGTATACCTCTGCACTAACTATTTCGCTCATAGATTCACGGCTTCTCTTAACACTTTTTCACGAATGCGCTTGTTTAATCCCTGTTCGGTGACGACATCCAGTTTGGGGCCAAGAAGAGCCTGAAGGTCTGCTAAAAGCTCGGCGAGATCTCGCAAAGTGCGATCAGGCTTCATATCGACCAGCAAGTCGATATCGCTCTCTGAATCCGCCTCACCTCGTGCGACGGAGCCGAAGACACGTACATTCGATGCTCCATGTTTTGCTGCTATGCGAAGGATATTTTCGCGATTTGCCTGGAGGAGCTTCTGTAGAGCTGCAGCCGTGTTCTTTCCCCTGGTCACGGAAGTTATGTTTTGATCACTTCTATTTGCTTTGTCATGTTTGGCTAATTCTTGATCAACTGCTGATTTTAGATGTGGAAGCTCATGAATAGCGATACTCCATATTGTGTCTCGATGAGCTTCAATCTCATAAGAATCGCTAAGCTTCTGGATTACTTCTAATCGTTTCCAGTGTATGTCAGGATGCTGATCCTTGAAAGATTGGGGGAGCGCACGTATCGCCTGACCGGCTAGCTGAAGATAATAGATGATCGCAAGCCGAATTCTTTCCTCTCGCTCGAAGTTTTCCCGCCCTTGTTTGGTATATTGCTCAATTTTTGTAGCAGCTTCCTGAATGCGACGCAAGTGCTCGTATGGATCGCGCATAGAAAGGCTCCTTTCTTTCCTCACATCCTTTCACCCTAGTATAGCAGATATTATGCCTCGCTGCGCTAAATTTCAGGATCATTTCAGTTAGTGCAACTAAGCTATTTTACAAGGGTAGGTTTGTTGGGGTGAGCGAAGAGCGAGGGGGCGCGAGGACAGGCACAAGGCACTGTCCCTACAGCATGCCCCCATTCGATTGGAAAAGTCCATTAGGGCGCAACAAAATCGTTTCTCGTTACGTAGTAATATATGCAACTTTCTTGCATAGGCTTATTTAGTGGTTCTTGGCCCTTGTGCTTTCTTGTGGACGTGGTACACTATGGATAATTGCGATACTCTGTGCCATGTCAAGTCAAGTCGAGAAATTTCAAACCTCAGTGGGGAGTGATGCATGCAATCTGTACAAGATTTAGCCACCGCCGTACAACGAGTCATTGGCAATGTTGAAAAAGTTATTGTCGGAAAAGGTGAATCCGTTGCTTTCAGTCTTATCGCCGTTATTTGTCGTGGACATGTCTTAATTGAAGATGTGCCCGGTGTCGGCAAAACTGTTCTCACGAAAGCTATTGCCCGCTCAATTGGCTGTACATTTAAGCGTATCCAGTTTACTCCAGACCTGTTACCAAGCGATGTGACGGGTGTTTCTATTTTTAACCAGAAAACCGCCAATTTTGAATTCCGCCCCGGCCCGATCATGGCCCAGATCGTGCTTGCCGACGAGATCAACCGGGCCACGCCAAAGACGCAGTCTGCCTTACTTGAGGCTATGGAAGAGGGCCAGGTGACTGTTGATGGCGTATCCCATCACCTGCCGGAGCCGTTTATGGTTATGGCTACGCAGAACCCCATCGAGTATGAAGGAACATTTCCCCTGCCCGAAGCCCAGCTCGATCGCTTCATGATGAACATCAGTCTGGGCTACCCCAAAACGGCTGACGAGATGAATATCTTGAATAGCCAGCAGTATCACCATCCACTCGATGACCTTGCCCAGATTATGACGGCAGAGGAGCTGGTGCAGATTCAGCAGCAGATACGCAATATTCATGTTGATTCCTCCATTCGCGAATATATTGTTGCCATTACCAATGCGACACGCAATCATGCGAATATCTACCTGGGAGCAAGTCCTCGCGGCTCGCTGGCCTTGTTCCGGGCGTCGCAAGCTTTAGCAGCCATACGTGGAAGGGGATACGTTATACCTGATGATGTGAAATTGCTGGCGAAACCGACACTTGCCCACCGTATTATCGTCACTCCGGCTGCCCGTGTGCGGTCTGTCACGCCGGCGGCTATCCTGGAAGAAATCCTGCAAATTGTACCCGTGCCCGGCGCATGGGTGAGTACTGGAGGAAAGGGGCGCTAGCCCATGCGGCCCTGGCAGGCTGTTCTCTTAATCTTGATCCTGTTTTTCTTTGCCATCAGTAGTGGATGGGGCGTTCTCTACAGGATAGCCTATGTCTTACTGATCCTCTTTGTCCTCTCGTGGCTGTGGGCGCGGTACAGCTTGCGCAAACTGGTCTTTCATCGCACGTCTCTGACGCAGCGAGTGCAGGTCGGTGATGTGTTTGAGGAACGGTTGATGCTGGATAATGAAAGCATCTTCCCCAAGCTCTGGGTGCAGGTTGCCGATGGTTCAACACTCCCCGGGCATCGCGCGGGCTATGTCGCCACCATGGGAGGCCGCAAACGCGCGATGTGGAAAGCCCGTACCGTTTGCAAGAAACGCGGTCGCTTTCAGTTAGGCCCTGTTACTGCCACGAGTGGAGACCCTTTTGGCCTCTTTCGCCGGCGTATCTTTTTGACCGGCTCCCATGAACTGCTGGTTTTGCCGCATGTCTTACCGATCACCAGTTTCGCTCTCTTCACCGGCGGCCTGCCGGGAAGGGGCCGGAGCAGCCAGCGAGCTTTGCAAACAACCACCAATGCCACTACCATCCGCGATTACTTCCCTGGCGATGCGCTCAGTCGTATTCACTGGCGTTCCAGCGCGCATTATAATAAATTAATGGTGAAGGAATTTGATCTGGACCCTGCTGTGGATGCCTGGATCTTCCTCGACTTGCACGATGCGGTTCAGGCCGGAGAGGGTGAGCAATCGACCGAGGAATATGGCGTTACCATTGCAGCGACTATTGCAACCTATCTTTTGCGGCAGGACCTTTCTGTTGGTATGATCGTCAATGCGCAGCAGCGCGAACTCTTGTCGCTCGATCGCGGTGATCGGCAGATTGAGCGGGTGCTGGAGCTCCTGGCGGTCGTCACGGCTGGCCCTGGACCCGATCTCAAAGAGGCTCTGGCCTTAGATGCCCTTCATTTTGGAAGAAATACAGTGGCTATTATCATAACGCCTTCTAACTCGCGCGACTGGCATGAAGGCGTGCAGCATTTGCGGCGGCGGGGTGTGCAGGTGGCCGTTGTGGGGCTGAATGCGGCGTCATTTGATAATAGCCCGCCTGACGAAGATACATTAGCGTTATTAGAAGGCGCAGGCATACCTGTAATGCGTATCAAATGTGGAGAATCGCTTACCCAGGCGCTTGAATCAAGTCCTGAAGCACGTTACGCCCTTCGGAGGTAATTGAACATGCAGGACACGGTGCGAGATACATCAATTGAACGTTTATCGAAGATTATCTCCGATCCACGCTCAGGCCGGGGCGACAATAATCAGCCGCGCAGGCCCTCTTTTCAAATTCATCTTCACCTGGAAGAAGGCTGGTTTTCGCTGATTCTGGTCGCTGCTGTTGTCTATAGCACCATCTGGTCTATCCAAACTGCCGGATGGGTTGCGCATCTCGGTACTCTCACCTGGACGACGCTGCTTGGCCTTATCTGTGGCGTGCTTGCTGCTAAGCAGAGGCGCCTGCCTGGCCTGCTCCTGCATGTCTCTGTGGTTATTTTTGCCTTGCTCCTGGCATACTGGCAGACAGCAGGCGCTTATTATAATGGGAGCCTGCCGGGTTTTGCCGGTGGGATCGAGCGCTGGTTTCTTTCAGTGCTGGCCGGAGGAAATGGCGAGGATGACTCCATCTTCTTCTTCTTCATCACTGCCTTGAGCTTTGTTCTCGCCTATGCAAGCGCCTGGCTTGTGTACCGGACTCGTAGCCCGTGGCTGGCGATCGTCGCGAATGCTGTTGTCTTGCTGATCAATTTGAGCAACCTTGATCCGGGCTATGTCATTTTCCTGGTTGTGTTCTTGATGTCTGCCCTTCTGCTGCTGTTGCGCTTTAACCTGTTCGAGTCTGTGAAGCGCTGGCGGCGGCAGGGATTGCGTTACGCCGATGATCTCGGCTGGGATGTGATGCAGGCGGGCACGCTGATCTCCATTGGCATCCTGATTGTCTCCTGGTTTTTGCCATGGGGCTATACCAATCCGTATGCCGCCCAGATCTGGAATCTCAACGCCAATCCTGTGATCCAGCTTGAGGATACGTGGAACCGCGTCATCTCTATGAGTGGCGGCACAAATACCTCGAATCATGGTATATTCAATGATACGCTTGCCCTGGCCGGCAATCCTAACCTCAATCATGATCCTGTTTTTCAGGTATCCAGCAATGATCCTTCCCAATATCTTGCGGCGCTTGCTTATGATACCTATGATGGAGTGCGTAACTGGACGGATAGTTCGACATTTAGCTTAACCCTGCAGCCAAACGATAGCATACCCGCTGAGTCTTCTGTCGTGCATGCCGTTGTGCAGCATATTACCGTGGTGAATCCACCGGGAGGAGAGTACCAGTATGTCTTCGGGGCGTCACAAATAGGCTCAGTGAACCTGCCTGCCCTGGCTCTTAGCAGCCAGTCTGATGATTCTCTCGTTGGGCTGCTGGTAAGAAATGGAAGGTTAGCACCGGGGGAGCATTATACCGTAACTTCCTATGTCTCATCTGCTGATGAAAACGCTTTGCGCAGCGTGCCCATGCCTGCGGATTCACCGCATTTTCCTCCTAACTATGAGGGCCAGCTCCCTCTCACGTACTTTGATCCTGCCGTCCTCAGCCAGAACCTGCAGGTGCCAAAGGGGCTGGATCCCAATATTGCTGCTCTTGCCCGGCGCATCACGGCGAATGCGCCTACCATGTATGATAAAGCGATTGCCTTAGAGAACTACTTTCGCACCAATTTCACCTACGATGCTAATATAAACCCTCCTTCTGATCAGGAGGCTATCTCCTGGTTCCTCTTCCGTAGCGGGCAGAAGGGTTTTTGCAACTACTTCGCCAGCTCTATGGCTATCATGGCCCGTCTTGTAGGTATACCGGCGCGTGTGGTGGTGGGCTATACTAATGGCAAATATGATACGAAGCTTCACTCCTGGGTTATTGAAGGGGCCGATGCCCATGCCTGGACGCAGGTATATTTTGCCGGCTATGGCTGGATCAACTTTGAACCCTCGGCCGGCTTCCCAACCTTTACGCGACCCTATCCAGGGGAATTCGGGGCAGGCTCTTCTACCTCCATCACTGGCGGTGGATCGAATACCCCCACCAAAGGCAAGCGTGGCAGGCTTGGAGGAAATGAAATCCCGGCTACTGGCAACTCGGCCCCAGCAGAGGTACCGGGGCAGCAAGGCTCCCACCTGAACCAGCAGATCGGTTTTGCTCTTGGTAGCATCGTCCTGCTCATCCTGTTTGGCCTGATGCTTTTCAGCATCTGGTGGCATCGCCTCTTCCGCCACTATAAGATTTCACGGCGCATTATTGGGCGTCTCTGCCTGCTCGCCAGTTGGGCAGGTATCAGCTTCCAGCGCTCTCAAACGCCCTATGAGTATATCCATACGCTGGCAGTCGCCGCACCGGCAGAAGCTGCCGCTCTGGAGCGGCTTGGGGATATCTATGTGCGCGAGCAATGGGCCGATCCAAAAAGCGCCGAGCACCCGGAGCGTTCAGGGGAGATTGATGAGATGGAGGGATTGTGGAAGCATCTCCAGCCTCGCCTCTTCCTCTATGTCTTGCGACATCCATCCTTCTTGTATGCGGTTCCAGGCCGTGTCGGGAAGTCCTTGAAACGCTGGCAAGCCCGGCGGCGCACGTTGTTCGAAGAAGAGGAGTTATAAATGCTATGGCAAAAAATAATCCTGCGCGTTTTGATCAATCTCAGTCTCAACCTCAACTTCAATCTCAGTCTCAACCTGAATCTCAGCAGTCTAGCATCCCGACTGCTGCTGCTCTACAACCGCGTACTACGCAAAACATTGAAATCGCCAAGGCTCTTCCAATGCACTTGCAAGCGCTCGATCTGGCCCGCCACGCTGTGATCGCTCCTGATGAGAAGCGCTATGTGGTGGCGACTTTCGATGATACGCGCCTGGGACGTGGCTATATCACGACTGTGTACCCACAGCAGCATGGCTATCTTACCCTCGTTCGCCTGCGCATCGCCGAGTTCAGTAGCGCGACTCCTGAGGAGGCAATCAAGCGTCACATTGCCGTTGTGCAGGCCATCCAGCAGGGGAAAATTTCTGAATTGAGTGAGCTTGCCTGAATCCATATGCAAAAAAATACGCCTGGCCTCGTCTTATTATTGAGGACAGAGAGCAACATCCTTTTCGCCAGGAAAAGGGAGTCTTTGACCAAGCTATGTTAAATCCTGGTTAAAAGGCTCGATTGCTCTTGACAAAGCGGTGAAGCATCCCTTATACTCAGTAGAGTGAGAAACCACAGGTATACAGTCCTGCTAACATTGTTGTTCGGATAATCTGATATTACGTATAGGTCAACCTATTCTAAGTAAGCAAGAATCTCAAGAAAGGAGATGGCGAGCATGGCTAGCCGATCAGTACAGCTTTGCCTGGTTTGCATGCGCGATAAAATCGTCGCTAATGGCCATGCTATGCCTTTCAGCCTGGGGAATGCCTGCACGGGCAATGGGATCGGCGTGTATATCGCTCCGGTTTCTGTTTTCGCACAGGGCCCCAGTATGCCCATCTCCAGAGGAGGTCCACCTGCTCCAGAATGAGTAGGTAACAATCAAAGAGGCATCCTCGACCGTGGGCACTGGCAGAAAAATCAGTCCCACGGTTTTTTGTCGTCTTTTTAGCTTATCGTCCTGTTGAACAGGGATAAGCCTGTTCTCTCGATCAATGTTCATCAGGGGCGATCCAGTTCCTGATTACCCCATGTGATCGGAAGAATGCATTACCTTGCGGGTAATGCTCATTGGCCGGACCAGAGGAGGAAAGCAAGTTCATGGCTATTCATGTCGCTACTCAACCAGTAGAGGATCTCGCTCTCGAGAGTATGCAAGATGCTGTCGTCATCGAGGGTGTTTCAAAGATATTCAGGAAATCTCGCCCTTTATTTCCCTGGAGGAAGAAAGACGAGGGGAAAGAGCACAAGCGCGAGGTGCGAGCGGTCGATAATGTCACAATGACAATTAAGCACCGGGAGATTGTGGGCATTCTGGGGGCTAATGGCTCTGGCAAATCGACCTTGATTCGCATTCTGTCAACGCTGCTCATTCCCGATACAGGGCGGGTGACGATCTTTGGATACGATGTGCAGAAAGACGAACGCATGGTGCAGCGGCTCATCAATCGAGTGAGCGTGGAGGCGTCGTTCTTCAAGAAGCTATCTCCGATGGAGAATCTGATCTACGCGGCCCGGCTCTACAACATGTCTGGCAGTGAAGCGCGTGCCAAAATCACCAGTATTTTGACACGCCTGGGCATCAAGCCCGATCGCATTAGCGCTCCGCTAGAGAGCATGTCGCGAGGAATGCAGCAAAAAGTGGCGATCGCCCGCGCCTTTCTGACTGCGCCGGTGCTCTTGCTCCTGGATGAGCCGACCACCGGACTGGATCCGCGCTCAAAGATCGATGTGCAGGCGTTTGTCAGGGAGCTGCGTGATGAGCATGATGCAACCATCCTCATCACGACGCATGACATGGACGAGGCAGAAGCGTTGTGCGATCGCGTGGCCATCATTGACCAGGGACGCATTGTAGCCCTGGGTACAGTAGAGGAGCTCGAGCGCGGCGTGGCGCAGCTCATGGGGCGTGCAGAGCCTGTGAGCATGCATGAAGTCTTCATGTACTACACGGCCTCGCATGTGATTACCGAGGAAGATATCAAACGCTATGGAAGCTGGGAAAAGGCTTTTGAGGCTTTCGAGGCCCAGCGAGAGGACGAAGAAGAGTAAGGAGAACTAAGACCATGTCTTCACTTATGCATCAAGGGCGTGCGGCTTACGCCTTCTTTGAGCGCAACTGGAACCTGACCAAGCGCTACTGGGCCTGGGAAGTGGTCTGGCTGGTCTACAACCTCGTCAACGCGATGTCTGTGACCTTTATTGGCGCCAGCGCCCAGCGCATCACCGGCGTCAAGATCAATACCAGCTTCCTGATCCTATACCTGTTGATCGGAACCTCGGTCTGGTCCTACCTGAGCGTGACTTTCGATGGAGTAACTGACATCATCAATCTGGAGCGCTGGGAAGGCACAATCGAGCATACCTTTATGGCTCCGATTTCGCGCTTTACGCATATGGTGGGTAGTTGCTGGTATGCCATTGCGCACGGGCTGCTGTTTACCTTTATCCAGTTGCTCGTGCTGGCGGCCTTCTTCCACCTGGATCTGAGCCATGCCAACTACCTGACGGCGGTCTTTATGCTGTTGATAGGCAGCATTTCGTTCATCGGCTTCGGGATAGCCACAGCGATTTTGCCGCTGCTCTATACAGAGAAGGGGATGCAGATGTCATTTGTCGTGCGGGCCATCATCCTGCTCGTCTCCGGCGTCTACTACCCGATAGAGGTCTTGCCGATCTGGATGCAGCCGCTTGCGCGCATCTCACCGGCGACCTATGTGCTGGAAGGCCTGCGCGCGGCCATCCTGCGTAACCAGTCAATCTGGTCGCCGGAGATCTGGAGCTATACCTGGCCTTTGCTGATTACCGGCATCGTGAGCATCCCGCTCAGCGTCTACGCCTTTGGCCTGGCCGAGCGCTACGCGAAACGCACCGGCAAGCTGAAGAGAAATGGTTAATGTAACCACAATCGTGGAGAAAGGAAAGAATAGAGTAATGACAGCGATAGAAACATTGCCCAAAGTGTTACTCGTGCGCACACCGAGAATGGATGATCTGCAGGCCGTGTACGAACTGGTGCGTGACTGCGATCTGGCAGACAACGGGATAGAGGACTTTACGCTCGAAGATTTTCGCAGTGCCTGGCAAGAGCCAGACTTTGATCTGGCCAGCGATGGCTGGGTGGTTGTCACACCAGAAGGACGGCTGGTTGGGTACGCGGATACAATGCATAGGAGTCATGCCAGAATCTACGCATTCATGAGGGTGCATCCTGACTATCGTGGGCTAGGGATTGAGAAATACCTGCTTCACATGGCCGAGGAAAGAGCGCAGCGGCACATTGCTGAAGCAGCGCCTGGTGTGCGAGTTAGCCTGGGTGTGGGTATCAGCCACAATGACCAGGCAAGCGGGCGTCTTCTTGAAGAAGAAGGCTATGTGCACATACGCAGCTCCTGGCGCATGGGCATTGAGATGGACCAGCCACCGCCAGAGCCAGTATGGCCCGATGGGATCAGCGTTCGTACCTTTATCCCAGGTGAGGAGCGGGCCGTCTTCGAGATGATCGATGAAGCATTCCAGGATCACTGGGGGCACATGCCCGGTGTATTCGAACAATGGGAGCACTGGATGATCAAGCGCGGCAACTTCGATCCCACCTTATGGTTCCTGGCTGTCGATGGCGATACCCTGGCCGGTGGGGCCTTGTGCTCCGACGAAAAGGAGCTGGGCGTAGGCTGGGTTAGTCAACTGGCCGTGCGCCGTCCCTGGCGGCGTAAAGGGCTTGCCATGGCGCTCCTGTTGCAGGCCTTTGGCGAATTCTACCGGCGCGGCATCCACAAGGTTGGGCTTGGCGTCGACTCGCAAAACCTGACGGGGGCGACGCGGCTCTACCAGCGAGCAGGAATGCATGTCGTCTTACAATACGATACCTATGAGAAGGAATTACGTGCAGGGCAAGAACTGAGTACGCAATCGATTGATGGCTGAGCAGTCTCGTGCAAGCATCTTCCTTCTCTAGCAGTTAGTGGTGCGTTCGGAACATAACGTTGATGGTGACGAAAGCCGATGAACCGGCGGTGGGCGCGATAAATCGGGTTCCACGATAAATCGGGAACCTACAATTTACCGAATGCACCAGTTAGCGACAAGACGGGGGTACGATGAGTTTCTCGTCGTATCCCTCTAGAAAACGGAGAGATGCAATTATGGCTGTACTGCTGCATAACCTTTTAGCACGATCTCCCAAATTACAGGATTTGAGCGCGGTAACAGAACTGTTAATCGCGTGTGATATTGCCGAAGATGGTCTATCGGACTACTCAGAGAAGGATCTGTTTGCGGACTGGCACAGAGCTGGCTTCAACTTGCAACATGACGCCTGGATCATCACTACCAAATCAGGGCAGGTGGTGGGCTACGCGGATATATGGGTGTGCGAGCACTTCCAGATCGAGATGCGGGTGCGCGTGCATCCCCGCTATCGCGGGCGCGGTATCGGCACACTGCTGCTGCGCCTGGCTGAGGAGCAAGCTCGCCAGCACACGCGAAAAGCGGATCCGGGTATGCGCGTGACTTTGCAATGTGCTGTCAGCAACGCAAACCAGGTGGCAAAGCAGCTTCTTGAGCATGAAGGATACACACTTGTACACCATTTCTGGCGCATGGGCGTAGATGCAGGTGAGCCGCTTGATAGCTCCGGCGGCTCCAGCAGGCTGAAGTTCGATCTGTACCTGAATACCTCAGAATTGATGGGTCTGGCAAGCCTCCAGCAGCGTACAGGCATCTATACTGCTTCCCGGTATGATGTGTATGAAAAGGAGCTGCGAGCAGGCGAACCAGTGCATGCAATGAACGAACTGTGCTCGATCATGTAGGGGCGCATAATGAGGATTAGGCAAGATTCAACTGAACGTGACAATGCCTCAATCGTCAGAAAAGTCCGGACATGTCATGTTGAGCGAAGCGAAACATCCAATGCCCGTGGCGGGAGATCCTTCGCTTCGCTCAGGATGACAAGATTACCCAACAATGCAGGGAGAGAAAATGACGACAACTACAACACCATATCGTACATTGATGCCTTTATTCGAGGAATTGCGCGGTGAGCGCGTCATTGTGCGGCCATATCGTGAAAGCGATGCGGAGGCTCTGAAGGAAGCCGTGGACGAATCGCGCGAGCATATCCGTCCCTGGCTGCCTTTCGCAGACGCTCACCGCACAATTGAAGAGGCGCGGGATTGGATTATTCACCAGATGGCGGCATGGATGCTGCGTGAGGATATGATTGTTGGAGTATGGGAAATCAGCACCAATCGCTACCTCGGCGGTAGCGGCATCCATCCTCGTGACTGGGATGCAGGCTACTTTGAAATTGGTTACTGGCTGCGGGTCTCTGCCGAAGGACACGGCTACATGACTGAGGCTGTGCGACTGCTGACAGACTATGCTTTCAATGAGTTGAAGGCCAATCGCGTCGAAATTCGCTGCGACGAGCGCAATGTGCGTAGCGCCGCTATTCCACGACGCCTGGGGTATATCCAGGAAGCAAGGTTGCGAAACGATATGCTCACATTCGATGGTTCGCTTCGCACTACGCTCATTTTTGCTCTGATTGCATCAGATCGCGTATAGCTCTCGATCTTGTTACTTTCGGCCTTTTTAGAGCGTGGTGATATTCAGGAGGAGGGATAGGAGACCCACAAGGGGTATTTCCAGGGGTAGGTTTTTTGGGGTGAGCGAGGAGCGATGGGGCGCGGGGACAAGCACAAGGCCCCCGCCCATCCCCCATCCAC
>CADDZH010000115.1 GCA_902812455.1 Chloroflexota bacterium
TATTGTGCTGGTACGTGATCTCGTTGCCCTCATCCTCAGAGAGGTTCCAGAAGTCGGAGGAAGCCTGGACGTGCGTGCGCAGAACCTGCACTATCTCGCTCTCGCACCATGCGACATGGGCAATGACATCTTTAACCGACCATTTCCCAGCAGCGCCTGGCTTCTGCATCTGCTCCTCATCGATCTGGGCCAGCAACGCCTCCCAGGCGGCTCGCGTCTCTGTAAGTGTCTTGAGCAATGTTGCTTTCTCCATGACATGCTCCTCACTGTTCTCGTTCAGCCCTCAAATGGACCTTCTTGCGCCTGGCATGCAAGTAGACCAGGTTGTAGTGGCGACGTTTGGTAAAGGTGTGCTCAGTCCCAATCCAGAAAACGCCTCGTTGCAGGCGTACCAGCATTCGTGCGGCTTCCGCTTTGGCGAGGTTACGATCCCCTCGTTTATATTTTCAGTGAAAAGTATACCTGATGGGAAGCGATTTTACCAGGCATCGAAGTGTCTCATTCCATCCTTCAGTGCAAATTTCCACCCTTTGGTGCAAAATCGGTCCTCCCTTCAGTTAATTTACCATTACCTTCGTGAGCATCAAGTGGAACGGATATATGTATACCGGTGCATGCATGTGAACGAAAAGTGCGAAGCGAGTGCGAAGTGGTTTTGAAGGATGGCAGTGTACTATCTCATCAAGATCGGTTGGGCGAAAGCAAGCAGAGCAGTATAAAGGCCGGAGTAGAAGAACATGGTTTCCAGGAAGGAAAGGAAAGAACGATGACGACAGAATTCCAGGAAGCAGCGTTGAGTGACAGCCTGCAGGGCATAGAGAACAAGCATATCCCTCGCAAGCGCCGCCTATCTTCCCGCAAATTATCCGTCTTTAGCAAGACGTTTCTGGTCGTGATCCTTGTGCATGCCAGCGTTTTAACCGGTCTGGGGCTGTTTGTCCAGCAACCGGTCGTGCTGATCCTGGCAGGCATTGAGGTGTTAGTTGCTTCGCTCACGCTGTTTGGCCTGCGCTGGGTGCCGATCATTGGTAGCTTTCTTGGTTTCGCGATGCTGCTTATTTTTCTGACGGCGACGGCTTTTCCGATCCATCACCTGAGCCATCCTAAAGACGCCTTTGGATATGGTGTGCTTCCTGGACTCTCGTTTGTCATGTATATGGTGATGACCGGGCTGTTCTGGTGCGCAGCCATGCTGATCGTCACGGGGATCACAACAGTCATCCATAACTATTTTTTTGCGAGATGGCAGAACTTCCCCTGGTTTAAGGCGGCTCTGACCGGGGCGATTTGTCTCTGGTGCGGCGCGGTCATGGTTGGCGCGCTCACCCAGCCTGATCGACCGCTCAACACGCTCGCTCCAAACACGGTGGCCCTTGAGGTTGGCAGTTTCAGCCAGTCTTCTATCACCCTGAGCAAAGGAGCAAATTTGACCATCGTCGATAGCGGGGCATATCACCACAACCTCTCGATGGGCCGCTGGATCAATGGGCAGCCTGTGCTTCAAAACCAGCCGGGAGCGCCCAGTCTCAGAAATAAAGATGTCACTACAGCCGGGCAAACCGTGGTGCTCGGACCATTCAATACCGCCGGAACTTATTACCTCATATGTACCCTGCACCACAATATGATGCTCAAGATCATCGTTACCTGAGGTGGCGTTGAGAGAAAGTAATGCGGCGCTCAAGTAACCTTTGAGGCTACCGAGTGGTAGCGCCCAGTCGCTGCCACCCTGTTTCCAGTACGCTTTTTCTAGAAAAGGGGCAAATCATGGCACAAACACCCATCCAAGATCAGCAGCAGATACAAAAGCGTGCGGCAATCGAGAATGCGCCAGAAGGGACGGGGCGAGGAAGAAAGCTATTCGCTACGATATTGTTGGTTCTGGCTGCAATCCTTGTTGCGGCGGGTGCAGTAATGTCCCATTTCAACAGTCCTGCCCCGGCTGCGAGCACGGCCAGCAGCGCTCTCCCCGCTCCCCAAATCCCATCGGGCCCCGGTGTGCCCTCTGCCATCAACATGGGTATGCCCGGCGCACCGAAGTCCATCATGAGCCTACGGGCACCTTTAACCGCTCCTCATATGAAGCAGTTTACCCTTGTGGCCCAGAATGCCATGATTTCCCTGGGGTCTGGTGTCAGGATTCCCGCCTGGACGTTCAATGGGATGGCTCCTGGGCCAACCCTGCATGTGCAACAGGGAGACCTCGTGGTCGTGAAAGTGGTAAACCACCTCTCATTTGGCATCACTATTCACTGGCATGGCATCGACAGCTTTAACTCGGCGGACGGTGTGGCCGGTGTCACCCAGAACGCCATCGGGGCAGGACAGGCGTATATCTACCGCTTTTTCGTTCCTGACGCGGGTACGTACTGGTATCACTCTCATCAGCTTTCCTATGAGGAAACGGTCGGCGGTCTCTTTGGCATGCTGGTTGTGGATCCAAAAACGCCAACCATCCATGCCGATGTCGATTATGCTGTAGCCCTGCATGAATGGAACGGGCCAGACAACCAATCCTTTTTCACCATCAATGACGCCCTGAAAACCCTCAACGAAGCGGCCAGACCAGGCCAGTGGGTTCGCCTGCGTATCGTTGAAACATCCAACACCGATTCCAGCATTCCTCACCTGGTGACGCTCGTTGGCGCACCCTTTAAGGTGGTCTCTCTCGATGGACACGACCTCAATGGCCCACAGTGGTTGAACGAGGTTCCCATCCCCATTGGAACCGCCCAGCGCGTTGACCTGCTCTTCCAGATGCCTGCTCATGGCGCGGTTTCCCTGATCACGGCCAACGACCAGGAGAATAATCAACAGTACCAGCGTTTTCCGGCTGTGGTGTTTGGCCAGGGGACGATTCCATCAACGCTGCCGCCGGTGACAAACTGGTTCGACATGACAACGTATGGTCAGCCGGTACCGAGCGCAATCACCCCGCAGAGCCATTTCGACGCAACATACACCATCGATCTCAATAACCAGATGGGAACCTCACTTGGGCGCCAGGGGATGACCTTTACCATGAACGGGAAAGTCTTCCCGTATACAGGCATGATTATGGTCAAGTATGGGCAACTTGTCAGGATCCGTCTTGTCAATCAAAGCGACCTTTACCATCCAATTCACCTGCACGGGCACACCTTTATTGTCCTGGATAAGAACGGCAAGCCGATGGCCGGCAGCCCAATCCGCCTGGATACTGTCCTGGTTCAACCTCACGCCACATACGATATTGCTTTTGTAGCCAACAATCCCGGTATCTGGATGCTGCATTGCCACAATTTCTTGCACGCAAACTGGGGCATGGATATGATGCTGATGTACGATGGTTACTCCACCCCATATACCGTGGGAACCTTATCGGGAAACTTCCCGGACTAACCCCTCGTTGAAAAAATCGGCTAGCGTAGGCGAGGTTCAAATGAACGTGACAATGCCTCAATGAACAGAAAAGTCCAGATATGTCATGTTGAGCCCGTTCCCCTTCGCTACGCTCAGGGTAAACTCCGCGAAACATCCGCTGCCGATCGGCGGAGATCCTTCCCCTTCACTGCGTTCAGGGCTTCGGCTCACGCGCTCAGGATGACATGCCTGAACCTTGCCCTAGCGTATAAGCTGCTCGCGGTGCACGGCGGGATTCTCGCATTCCTGGCTGTAGCTCTCCTGGTATGCCTCGATGACGATCCTGCAAATCTCGCGTGGATCGTCGGAAATGCGCAGCAGCGCCATATCCTCTGGAGAGACTTTCCCGCTGTCAAGCATGCAATCCCGGATCCAGGTAATGAGGCCGCTCCAGAATTTTGAATCGTAGAGGATCACGGGGAAGTGGCTCACCTTCTTTGTCTGGATGAGCGTCAGGGCCTCAAATAGCTCATCCATTGTGCCGAAACCGCCGGGGAAGATGATGAAGGCTTCAGCGTACTTGATGAACATGGTTTTGCGCACAAAAAAGTAGCGGAAGTCGAGTGAAACGTCAAGGTAGGCATTCGAGCTCTGTTCGTAAGGCAGCTCTATATTACAGCCGATAGATAGGTTGCCGCCCTCCTGCGCTCCTTTGTTGGCAGCTTCCATGATGCCGGGGCCACCGCCTGTGATGATGCCGAAGCCTGCTTTGGCCAGCAAGCGCGCGGTTTCAACGGCAGCAGCATAGGCGGGATCGTCAGGCTTCACCCGCGCAGAGCCGAAGATAGCAACAGATGGCGGAATATGCGAGAGCATGTCAAAGCCATCGACAAATTCGCTCATGATGCGAAACACTCGCCAGGGGTCGGTGAGAGTAAAATCGAAGTTGAGTGCACGGTCAATGGCATGTTCCTCTTCCTTCAGATGCTCCGGCGGCATCGGCTCAACCGGGCTGACCAGCGGCTGAATCGGCCGGTGGAGGAGGCGCTCGTCCTCGGTTACTTTTTCCTGATTTTTATGTGGCGAGCGATAATGAGGTCTATATTTGCCATTCCTACGATTATTACGACTCATATGGTTTCACTTCCTCTAAGAATCTACACGTTTGATACGCCGTTTGAGAATCACTGTGCTGAGGGGAGGCAGCGTGAGAAGGATGGAGTGCGGGCAGGATTGCCAGTAAATTGACGCACTGGGCATCGCTTGCGGATTCTCTATTCCGCTGCCCCCGAAGCGGAGCGCATCGCTATTCAGTAGTTCATAATATTCTCCTGCATATGGTACCCCGAGGCGATAGCCATGCCGGGGTACGGGTGTGAAGTTACAAACGAATACAAGCGTATCATCTTCATCAGCACTCTTGCGCATAAAGGAGATAACGCTGTTGTCAGAGTCGTTGGCATCAATCCAGGAAAAGCCTCCCGGTTCGTAGTCGAGCGCACTCAGAGCCGGTTCGCGCTGGTAGAGCGAGTTAAGCTCGCGCAGGAAATCGCGCAACTGGATATGGTGCGGATCGCTGGGTAGCTCCAGCAAATGCCAATCGAGGCTCTCACGAAAGTTCCACTCGCGCCACTGGCCGAACTCGCCGCCCATGAAGAGCAGCTTTTTGCCGGGATGACCCCACATATACCCATAGAAGGCACGCAAATTGGCGAAGCGCTGCCAGAGGTCGCCGGGCATCTTGTAGATGAGCGAACCTTTCATATGGACAACCTCGTCGTGGGAGAGCGGGAGGATAAAGTTTTCCGAGTAGGCGTACATCAAAGAAAAGGTCATCAGGTTATGGTGGTAGCGGCGATAGATGGGGTCGAGATGCATGTACTCGAGCATATCGTGCATCCAGCCCATGTTCCACTTGAAGGTGAAGCCCAATCCCCCGACATAGGTTGGACGTGTGACCAGCGGCCATGAGGTGGATTCTTCCGCGATGGTCACGGTTCCCGGCTGCTCAGCATAGACAGCTTCATTCAAGCGGCGCAGGAAATCAACGGCCTCCAGGTGTTCACGCCCGCCGTACTGATTTGCTACCCATTCTCCCAGTTGACGCATGTAGTCAAGATAGAGCATGGAGGCGACGGCATCCACGCGCAAGCCATCGATGTGGTACTCGCGCAACCAGAAGAGGGCATTGGCGATCAAGAAATTGCGTACTTCGCTGCGCCCGTAATCGAAGACCAGGGTTCCCCATTCTTTATGCTCGCCTTTGCGCGTATCGGCATACTCATAGAGGTGGGTACCATCAAAGTAGTTTAGAGCATGACCATCTTTGGGGAAATGACTGGGAACCCAGTCCAGGTACACGCCAATACCGTGCTGGTGCATATAATCGACAAAGTATTGAAAATCTTCAGGGGAGCCAAAGCGGCTGGTGGGAGCATAATAGCCGGTGACCTGGTATCCCCAGGAGGCATCGAGGGGATGCTCCATCACAGGCAGCAGCTCGACATGCGTGAATCCCATGTCTTTGACATATGGAACAAGAGTGTGAGCCAGCTCTCGATAGGTTAAAAAGCGGTCTTCTTCTGGGTTGCCCTCCACGTGCCGCTCTGGAACATGCCGCCAGGAGCCTAGATGCACCTCGTAGATGGAGATGGGCGAGCTGAAGGGCTCTTTTTGCTGGCGCTGCTGTATCCAGGCATGGTCCTGCCACTGGTGACGGTGAATATCTGCGACGATGCTGGCGGTAAGCGGGCGCAGCTCAAAGGCGAAGCCATAGGGATCAATCTTCTCGGCTGCATAATTGTTGAAACGAGAATAAATGGCATACTTATACAGCGCCCCGACCTGCAAGCCAGGCACAAAGCATTCCCAGACACCGAGTTCTTTATGGCGCAGGTGCATGGGAGTAGCAGAGCGCTTCCAGTCATTGAAATCGCCGATGACGGAAACGGTAAGCGCGTTGGGAGCCCAGACGGCAAAATGAACGCCTGCTACACCGTTGACGGTGCGCGGGTGTGCTCCCATCTTTTCGTAGATACGATATTCCTGGCCCTGACCAAATAAATAGAGGTCAAAGTCGCTGAAGATCGAAGGAACATCCTGTTCGATCATCACTGCATTGTCTGATTCTTTGCTCATATTTAAAACCTGGCAGGCATTCCCCCAGCGATGCCCTAATACCAGGGCGGTAAATAGTTGCCTGTCTTTGACCCTGGATCTGCCACAATATATACTAAGCTATAGTAGCTTTGAATTCAACTTCATCCTTTTCATGATAGCACATTTGGGAAGACAGTATGTTCTATAATGGGATGTTATCCTGAGCGCTCTCATGTCATGCTGAGCGTGTGAGCCGAAGAATGTCATCCTGAGCGCAGCGAAGGATCTCTCTTGATCGACAGCGGATGCTTCGCGGAGTTTATCCTGAGCGAAGCGAATGGGCTCAGCATGACATGATTGGCACGCTACGGATGATGGACGATTGCGCAGTTGCAGGTGTGCGATACAATATACGGTACAATATATAAGAAGCCCGAACAGAGAAAGGATGGTATCATGACCATTGATATACAGCAAATGAAACAGAGGCTGGAAGCGAAACGGGCCGAGCTGGAGGCAAGTATAGCAGGGCTGACGGAGGCCCATCCTACGCCGGTCGATCCGACTACAGCCAGCGAAGGCCCGCAAGATTTTGAAGAGACAGCTGTCGATTTCCTGGAGACAGAACAGGAACAGGCGACACTTGTTAATGAGCAGGCGCTGTTGACAGAAGTCAATCAAGCCCTTGAGCGCATAGAGAAGGGAACCTATGGGTTGTGTGTCAATTGCGGTAAACCTATCCCAGAAAAGCGCCTGGAGGCCATTCCGTGGGCGGCCCGCGATGCGAAGTGTCAAGAAGAGCTGGAGCAGAGGAACCTGCGCGTCACGGAAACGTACCGGGCTGACCTGGAATAAATGAGAGCAGGTGGAAAGGACGAAGAGAACATCGTGACAATGAAGCGCGCTCGCCTCTATGATATGCTGGCTCTGCTGGTTGCCCTGGTGGTAATCGCACTTGATCAGTGGACAAAGGCCCTTGTGGTAGAAAACCTGAGCCCACCCGGCAGCAGGCCACCCATTCCGGTGATTGGAGAATACCTGACGATCTACTATATCCAGAACTCCGGAGCAGCTTTTAGCCTGCTGGCTAATAATGTCTTGCTGTCTGTGCTGATTGCGGTTGCTATCTGCGTGATCGCCTATCTCTATATACGCATGCTGAATACAGGCCCGCTGGCATTCAAGCTGATTTTTGGCATGATTATTGGGGGCGCGGTGAGCAACTTGATTGATCGTTTGATACATAGTGGCTACGTGGTTGACTTTATCTACTTTCGTATTCCCCAGATAGGCTATCGCTTCGCCATCTTCAATCTCGCCGATGCCTCGATCTCGGTAGGGGTCTTTTTGCTCCTGGTGTATGTCCTGCTGGGTGGCCTGCGTCGAAGAGAAAAAGATTCCGGAGGTGAGCCGCAAGAAAAGAGCGCCGATCACGACGATACCGCCGGGAAAGTATCTTCCTCGACCCATACAAGCGGGAAGCTTCATTCTCCAGAGTAAGATGCAGCATACTCATTACAAGCAATTTGATGAAGCCCAGATGCGCCATATTCAAGAGGATGAGGCTGGCCAGAGACTCGATCGTTACCTGGTAACGATCCTGGATGGGATCTCGCGCACTGCCATCCAGCGGATGATTGGGGATAAGCTTGTGCTGGTCAATGGCCGGGCGAGCAAGCCGGGCTACATATTGAGAGCCGGAGACACGGTGCAGGTGATCCAGGCTGCTCCTAACCAGCAGGCGAGTAAGCTGCATGCCCAGTACCTCCCACTTGATATTGTGTATGAGGATCAGGACCTGCTGGTTGTGAATAAGCCAGCCGGTCTGGTTGTTCACCCGGCGCCCGGCCATCAAGACGATACGCTGGTTAACGCGCTACTGGCTCGCTCTCCTGAGCTAGAGAGCGAGGGAGTGGCAAGTGAGCTGCGTCCGGGGATTGTTCACCGGCTGGATAAGGATACGTCCGGGCTGCTCATTGTGGCAAAAAATGCGCGCACGCAGGCAGCGCTGATCGAGCAGATGAAACGGCACGAGATTATCAAGCGCTATATCGCGCTTGTGGAAGGGGTTGTTCCACTTGATCAGGGCAGCATCGATGCTCCCATTGGGCGGGATCCGCGCCATCGCCAGCACATGGCCATCACGGCTATCGGAAGCCGGGAAGCCCAGACCCATTTTCGCGTCTTGCGCCGCTTCAGCCACCATACCCTCTTGCTTTTGCAGCTTGAAACGGGCCGCACGCACCAGATCAGGGTGCATTTGAAGGCTATCGGTTACCCCATCGTGGGCGATCCGGTCTATGGACCAGGAGGATCGCGGAACCTCGGCCTGAAGCGACAGTTCTTGCACGCTTACCAGCTTGTGTTCACGCACCCTGTGACAGGGGAAAGGCTTGAACTGGAGGCGCCACTTCCTGAAGACCTGGAACAGGTGCTCAAACAGGAATCTTCGTTATAGTGCCTTGTAAACCTCTTGGAGATGCGTTATAATATCTCCAGCAAATGAAAAGCACCGCCTGTAACGGGCAGCGTCCCTCGTAGATGATTTCTCGTAGTCGAGACCGTTAGTCATTCATCAGTCCTCATGCTCTAACTACTACCAGCGTGGACTAGCAATCCGTCTTTTGCCGTTCTGCAACCGTTGATTTAGAATATGTAGATGCATTTGAATTCCAATATAGAACATTTGTTCAGTTTTCTCGTTTGCCTGGGCGATGTAGATGAGGCCGGTGTAGGGAAGGGGAGGCCGGTTTCTGCGGCTGCTAGCCTTTATTTCTTCATTGAAAAGAGACGGCTTCTATCTGCCAGGAAGGAGAAAGTACTATGCCAGTTCTTGAGTCAACCGATGATAAGATTGTGCCGCGCAGTATCTTGCGCCATCGTTCGATTGG
The DNA here is from genome assembly GCA_902812455.1 of Chloroflexota bacterium. Next base: position 9,333 of record CADDZH010000115.1, read on the forward strand.
AGAGAAAAGCGCTCCAGGCGGGAAGCGTAGCACCACGGCAACGACGCCGGCGGTACAGCGAGCTTCGCGCCCGCAGCCGCAGTCAACTGGGGATCAGGTTGAGGTAGACGAGTGGGAGCGCACAGGAGATGAGGAAGAAGTGGAGGTAAAGACGCCGGCGCGGCGTGCCAGCGCGACGACCTCGCATAAAGCGCTGCCCAAGAGTCCTCCCAGGACTCCACTACCGGGAACCGGCAAAGGCCGTATATCGATACGGCATGCGCATCCCTTGCTCTACCTGGGTATTGGGATGATTCTGATGCTGGCCCTGTGGACGCTGGTGATGGCTGCCGTGGGCTGGGTGAACAGGACGATGGATGATATTCATTATGGCTATCCACGCACCTACCAGACAGATGCGTTTGTGGGCCACAATGAAGCGAACGGGGTGCCCACCCATTTTATCGCCATTAACTTACACGGTCATATAGAGGTTATCGAGATACCGGGTGGGGATGCTTCCAAAGCGCGCATTTATGAAGGCCCGCAGCTCTATACCAGCAATGCCGACCTGGTACCCGTGACGCTCAAGTTTGTGCATATCAATGGTGATCACCTGCCGGATATGCTTGTCTGCTTCCAGGGCTCGCAGTTGGTGTACATAAATGATGGCCAAAGTTTTCACCCTATGAGCGCCGCCGAACGCCAGCAGGTGGAGCAGTTCTTGCAGAATTCTGGCCAATCGTGCTGACAAAGCTTGTGAAACAAATCTCCCATTGTGCTCATGCCCATCGTTTTGGATGGACAGGAGAGCGCAATGGGAGATTCTGCTTTCAGCGGGATAAGAATCTCTTGCGATCCTTATTTTTTCAGGCTGCTCTTCGTCGTCCTGGTGCCGTGGTTCGTCGCCTTAAGTGTCTTGCTTTCCTTCGGCGTTGAGGGCTTCGGCTGAGCCGCCTGGGAGAGGACGGCGCCGACCGAGAAGCCGACACGTTTGCGGGCAGGGATGGTGATTTGCTTGCCGCCACGAATGGACTTTACCTTGCGGGGAGCCACATTGCGCAGGCTCCAGGTGCCAAATCCCATCAAACGAACCTCGTGGCCCTTGGCCACATCCTCACGCACCACTTCGGCGAAAGCGTCGATCACCCTGGTCGTCTCTTTCAGATTGAGACCAGCTCTTGCGGCAATCTGGTGGATCAACTCATCTTTGCCGACGACAGAAGCGCGTTTCTCTGGTGTTACAGCAGACATGTTAGACTGTTACTCCTTACGTATATTACTTGGAAGGCGCGTCGCCTTCTCATTACTACGGCAGCACGCGAGTTCCTTTTGGTGAAGATCGTCTTACGATTTTAGACTGACCTCGTAGCTGTTGTGCGTACCGGGATGGTCACTCCATCCACTTCCACTATACAGAGTCCCACCAAATGGGCTTGTTTGTAGTAGGAGAGCCATCAATGAACATTGCTTTGCGTGAATCTTGCCTTATAATAACAAGGGAAGTGAGACCCTTGACACGGAACGAAATAGCGCCTGGGCCAGGGAATGATGATATTTTGAAGTAATTTGGCAATTGCCGCAGGTATGCGTTTCCTAATAGGGAAACGTTTTACGCTTGTTATCGCTTTGCTTGAAGGAGTAACTCTTATGAATATATCCTGGCCCGCTGTCTTAGTGATTTGTGGAGCGCTGATTGCTATTGTCCTCGTCCTGTTGTGGCATCCCCAGCCTTCCCGGCCAAAAGATAGCACACCCGACGATCGTTACCTCAGCGACGACGTTTTCCGCGATGATGATCGCTACTGGTATGGAGGCGTCTTTTATAACAATCCCGACGATCCTGCTGTATTTGTCCCAAAGCGCTACGGCCTGGGGTGGACCGTGAATTTCGGCAATCCTCGAGGCAGGCTGATCCTGATCGGAACGCTGCTGCTACCCCCGGTGTTGCTGCTCCTCACCTTCCTCATCTCTGGCACGGCGCCCATTGGATGCCACCCGTCTGGATGTCACCCACTGCCATAAAGAAAGGAACAGCATATGGAACCACGAATCAGTATCATTACCCTGGGCGTCAGCGACCTGCCCTCCTCGATCCGCTTCTATCGGGATGGCCTGGGCCTGCCCCTTCGCCCAGGTGAGACCTCGGACATCGCTTTTTTCAACCTCCAGGGCACTATGCTGGCCCTGTATCCGCGTGAAGCTCTGGCGGAAGATGCTACCGTTCCCTCGCAAGGAAGTGGCTTTGCTGGCTTTACTCTGGCACATAATGTGCGCTCGAAAGAAGAAGTCGATCGGGTTCTGGCCCAGGCCATTGAAGCCGGGGCACGGCTGGTTAAGCCTGCGCAAGACGTCTTCTGGGGCGGCTACTCCGGGTATTTTGCCGACCCTGATGGATTTCTCTGGGAAATAGCCTGGAATCCTTTTTGGCACTTTGACTAAACGACAATTGTGTGTCGCTTGATCCAGCTCGCAATCTCGTTCACCACCTCTTCCGCCACATGACCAGCTACAGTGTATGTGGCGGGCGTGGCCTTTTGCGCGCCTTCTACAGGCATAAAGAGGTGGCTGAGGCCCGGATACAGGATAAATTGCACGTCGCTGCGCCCAGTCAAGGCGTCCTGCCAGATCTGGAAATCCTCTCGAGTGACCTGTCGCGGCGCTCTCCGTCAGATGCTGAGGCGCCTGCCGACCGCCAGACATTATGGTAGGCCGTCATCCACCAGGAGCCACGCTCCTTCACGAGCACCAGCAGCAGGCAGGTATGCAGGGCGCCATCGGGCCCCGCTTGCACGCCTGGTGGCGCCTGGAGGCCAGACAGGCTGGCGTCGATATCGACGACGGCCACATCAGGGCGAATGAAACGCAGCTCCCTGGTAGTCAAGGTGAGCAGGGTTCCCTTGAAGATTCCTCCAAAGACCTCCTCGTGGCGACGAGTGAAGGCCTCGCGTCCCACGTAGAAGCTGCCATTGACATTGGTAAAGGTCCCCTCCGCCAGGTAGCGCGCGCCATAGGCTTGCGCGTCGCCGCGGTTCCACGCTTCAGTCAGTTCACGCATCAGTTGGTGGATGGCGGCTTCGTCAGTCGTTGCCATGTCAGCCTCCCGTTCAGGTGTTGCCCCCTTCCTTGCGCAAGGATGTGCTCAGCATACCCAATGACAGCAAGAAAAGCAGGGAATTTTCTCCTCATCATACCTTGCGCGTCCAGGCTGAGACGAGCGCCGGGAGCCGGGCGACGCCCCCCTGACTGGCCACCTCTTCACGCAAGCGATCTGCCAGGGTTTCCATCCCGACTTCCTCAGCCGTCGCTATGCCAAACTTCAGGATCAGCGGCAAGGTCGCACGCACCGCATCGGCCATCCACTGGCTTGCTGCACACGGGTCTGTGCTATCTGGATCACACTGGGATTGTTATCCACGCCCAGCACGCTGCCCGTCGTGCCCACGAACTCCGCTGCCAGCAGGCTTACGTCGCCTGCCCCGCACCCCACGTCCAGCACCTTCATCCCTACTGTGATGCCAGCGTCCTCAAACAGGCGCCGGGTGAAGGCCTTGAGGAGCTGGCTCTGCACCTGTAACGGTTGCATCTCCCTGGGAGCCTGGCCCAATGCGTACATTCCCGTTGCTGCTTGCGTTTCAGACATAGGTAATTCCTCCTCTTGAGTTGCCTCCCACAGCTACACTTCTGACTTGAGCGGTACAAAACGGCGCTGCATCATCTGATCTCCTCGCTCGCGCAAAGCCGCGTTGCGGACAGCGAGCGGCAGGTTGGTATCCAATGCCGCTGCACGACTTTCCTGCTGCACCCAGACCACTCGCAGTTTGCGACGGCTCACATAGGTCTCGAGGGCATGTTCCAGGCTGTCAGCTTCACGCAGGACCCCGGCCAGCACATAGGCATCCTCCATTGCGAGACAGCCTCCCTGGCCCATCATGGGGATGCTGGCGTGGGCAGCGTCGCCGATGAGGATCACGCGCCCGCTCTGCCACTGATCGAGTTCCAGCCAGTCGATGGGCGCGCAATGGATTTGCTCGTCGCGCGAGAGCGATGCCAGGTACTCCGGGACCGGGCCGCCGAAAGCTGCGAAGCGGGCGCGCAGCCGTTCCAGCCGACCGATCGGCGGATCGTGGAAGCGCGGACTGGTGATATTGCCAAAGCCATAGGTGCAGCCGTCGCCGGCGGGCATCAGGCCAAAGAGGCATCTCTCGCCCAGCAGAAATTGCAGGCTCGTCAGGCCGCGTGGGCGAGCCGGCACAAGACTGCGCCACACCATCTGCCCGGCATAGAGAGGCAAGACTTTGCTCAGGGCGAGTTTGCGCACGACCGACCCAATACCGTCGGCACCAACCACCAGGTCGTAGTCTCGGGTGTCGCCATTACTGAAGCTGACCGAGACGCGCCGCTCGCCCTCGATCAGTGATGTAATGGAGGTGCCCAGTCGGCAGGGGACCGAGGCTGCGCCCGCCAGCAACACTTCCTGCAACCTGGAGCGAGCAATGCCGATGCAGGGGCCGGCATCCCCCCACAGCGCTTCCAGGTCGATCTCGCAGAGCATCTCTCCCTGCTGGTCGTAGAATCCCCAGCGGCGCACCACCACCCCGGCCTGCTCGACCGCAGCTCCCAGGCCGAGTGCTCGCAGCACGCGCATGCCATTGGCCTGCACCATGATGCCTGCCCCAACCGTGTGCCAGACGGGGCTGCGCTCGACAAGATCGGCCTTGAAGCCTTGCTGGGACAGCGCCGTGGCCAGGGTCAGCCCGGCAATGCCTCCACCGACGATCAAGATCCGTTCAGCATGAGCCATGTTGCACTTCCTTTTCCGTTCAGACAAGCCGGCTCTCGTCAAACCGCATAACAATCTTGGCATCCCTTGCCAAAACTGTTACAATATTTTTGAGCTTCTGTATAGAGTGTAACCGGAGCGCGTGAAATAGCTGTGAAACAGGTGTGAAATGGGCAGGCTCGACCTCTCATTGCTTGGAACGCCGGAAGTTCGGCACGCCGGGCAGCCCCTGGTGTTTCCTACGCGGAAGGTGCTTGCGCTCCTCGTCTATCTGGTCGTTGAAGGCGGCCTGCCTTCCCGTGAGAAACTGACCACCCTTTTCTGGCCAGAAAGCGAGGAAGGGCAAGCACGCGCCTCTTTTCGTCGCGCGCTGGCACTGCTGCGTCAGGCATTGGGCGAAACTGCTACTCTTCCCCATCTGATCGTCAAAGGCGAGGCGCTGGGATTTGACTTCACCTCTGATTTTGCCTGCGACCTGCACTCCTTCCAGATGGCTGCCCAGACGATGAACTCAACGGAGCAGGTGCTCCCTGGTCTCATCGAGCGACTCCGGGACGCCGCCACCTTGTATCGTGGCAATTTCCTCGACGGCTTTTCCCTTTCTGACGCGCCTGACTTTGATGACTGGGTGCGTTTCCAGCGGGAACGCTGGCATCACAAGATGGAGGAGCTCTTCGACCGGCTCACACAGGCACAAGAGGAAGCGGGAGCAGTAGCGGGCGCCATCGAAACCGCCAGTCGCTGGCGCATGTACTCTCCACTTAACGAGCAGGTCTATCGGCGGCTGATGCACCTGCACTTTGTTGCTGGCGACCGGAGTGCTGCCTTGCACGTGTATGCAGACTGCCGGTCCATGCTCGCAACAGAGCTCCACGTCGTGCCGGCTCCCGAAACCGAGGCATTAGCCAGGCGTATCCGCAGCCAGGCCCCACCGCGCCCTGGCTCACTTCCTGGCCCATCCGGGCTGCGCGACCCGTCGTCATCTCTTCTGGAAGGCCCCCTCGTGGGGCGAGATGCCGAGTACGCGACATTGAAGAAGCTCTATCAGGCGGCTCCCTCTCACCGTACCCAGATGGTGGTGCTCATTGGTGAGGCTGGCATCGGCAAGACACGCCTGGCAACCGAATTTCTGAGCTGGGCAGCCGTTCAGGGAGCGGATATCCTCTACGGACGAGCGTTTGAGACGGGAGGCCGTCTTCCCTATCAGCCGCTGGTGGAAGCGCTGCGTCGCCGCCTGGAACGGGAGCGTGCCCCAGACGATTTGCTCAGCGATGTCTGGTTGACTGAACTCAGCCGGCTCCTACCCGAATTGCACGAGCGGTATCCCGACCTGCCTCTCCCCACAAGTGGCCTGGGAGAAGCCGAGGCACGCCTGCATTTGTTTGAAGCCGTAGCACACCTGTTCCAGGCATTAGGCGAGCAGGCCCCCGTCGTGCTGTTCCTGGATGATCTCCAGTGGGCCGATGCCGCCTCGCTCGACCTCTTACAGTACGCCGGGCGGCGCTGCTCGGCGAGCGGAACGCCTGTGCTGGCACTGCTGACCCTCCGCTCAGAGGGGCTGGCCCAATCGACCGCGCTCTCTAACTGGTTATCGAGCCTGGAGCGGGAGCTTTCGGTGGCCCGCCTGCTCCTGGGACCG
>CADDZH010000116.1 GCA_902812455.1 Chloroflexota bacterium
GCTCACTAGCTGCCGGGTGCATGTAAGCTGTCAACTCTGCCATTTGTGGTCGACGGGGGAAAACAAAACCGCCTGAGAAGCCAGTTCCCAGGCGGTCATAATGGTGGAGATGGGGGAGAGTCGAACTACCTTCCAGGCTTTTTTCTTTCTCTTGAGTCGCCATTAGATGTGCCTATCAGGCTGAAGTAGAGATGAGTGTTGTCCATTATTGTCTAGCTTTGTTGGCCTCTGTCTGCTTGGTTTGCTATCACTTTTGCTATCATGTTTTAGCTCATCGTGGAACTGATGGGCGTCATCTTATCTGTAAGACTACAGCGTGACAGTGTGGCAAACTTCCTCGCTTCATATTCTGCTCCTATTATAGCACACCTTGTTCTGCTGGCAAACCGTTGCCTTACTTGTTTTAGCCCATCATTGTCAGTCTTGATAACCTGTACTTGTGTTTCTTTTTGCTCTTGCTTCTCCATTCTCGATTTGCGAAAACCGTAGATAAAGAGACCAATGAGTGATCCGAAGATGCCAACCGCAATAACAGAGACAATGGTGATGATAAGAGAGGTAAACGCGATAGGGCTAATGTGCTTTATAAGCGCAGCGACCCCTACAGCAACAGAAAGCCAACCCAACGCCTCGACAATCCAGCCGTTTATGTACAGAGCCGCCAGAAGGGGATGGGGTTTATCTGGTTTCGGTTTGTAAGAGGCGGTGATGATCCCCCAGGTCAACATAGGAATGGCAATGACAAAGCAGACCAATGAAGTAGTTAAAGCAGATTCTTGCTTCTGGGCACCAAGCATAGCAATAAGAAACACAAAACAAGCACCAATTAAAGCGGCGTCTCTTACCTTTCTCTCGCTATCTTTCACGTACTCAGCAGTTTCCATAACCTTTAGAGAGTTGGCAATAACTGATTGAGACTTTTTATCAGGCTCTGGCTTATTCTCAGGTACATTGTTGTCACTCATTAACATCCTCCCGCAAAATCTATTTATAACAACGAGTTAATAGAACATTTCTCCAATAAAGTAGGCTCATTGCGATCCAACGGCTTGCCATTGATCACTCGGTATGCTGCCCTCTCTACACTTCTAGCGCATCCTGCTTTGTTCATTTTTGAATGTTCTCGGTTGTTCTTCCTGTGGCTGCTCATCCAATGAGGGCCAGAGCTATTCGTCATGGGAGTTTTTGTTAGCATGGGCGTGTGATAGCAATAAGAAGTGATGGACAAATTCTGATATTGCAGGCAAGTGATCACAAGTTGTATTCATGATACCGAGACGTCATGAGTCCTGGATTGGCGTCTTGTATCTTGCCTCACTCAGCCAGATCTCGGTACCAGGAGGGACGTCTTCAGGGTGGAGGTCACCGGCGATGGTGAGCGTGAGAACGGGATTCGCGGGGTCGCTGGTCGTCCAGAAATTACCTTCCTCATCACGCCTGAGTTCGACGCCGAAGCCTCCTATGCTGGCAGGCTGAACACGTCCATCGGGCAGGTGTAGTTCGAGCTTTTCACCGGCCATTGGCACGAACATATCCGGGGGGAGGCGCTTGATCGGTACTGGTGGCAGAACCCGCACGCTATTCCCAATCTGAGACGAACTTTCGACAGTCAGCAGATAGCAACGCATTGTTAACTCTCCTGAATTGCTTCGGTTATCTCATCCACCCATTCCTCCTGCTTCACATCCCTTGCTAACTCATTTACCAGCTTCACCGTCTCCACGCTCACAGTGATCACTTTGCCAACCAGTCTAACGATATATTGCTCATCATCAAGGCGGTTGGGATCGCTCGCAATGCCGCTGCGTTTATCTGTGCTGACCTGGTACTGGTCGATCACCCATTCGAGGGCGGAACGGTTGCCTAAGCGGTACTGGAAACACTCCTGGGGGATACCTGCCAGTGTCAGCCATTCATTCACTTCTACTGCGCTTTTATCTGGCGTCAACTTCATCTTCGTGACATACCAGGTGACGGGAACATCTTTGTTCTCAAGCCATGTGAGCGGATATTCCGGCGCTTGCTCATAATTCAGGTGGAGTTCCATTAATAGCTTGCCAATACGTACGCACGTATCGAATGCTGCACAATCCTTGAGCAGCGGAATGCGGGGCAGCTCGCGTTTGAGGTTCTCAGCATAGCGTTCGCGATATTGTGGATGGTGTAACATGGCATAGACGTAATGGAAGATATCCCGCTTTGTCACCTGCTCGCCGTAATGTGCCTGGAACTGTGCTAATGCCCAACCTGTGATATTCTCGCGCCTGTTGCTGCCGTCCTCGGCATAAGTGTAGTAGGGGAAACACTGAGCTTTCTCGAATGCCAAATCCAAGTCTGGAATAACATTTGTAGCAAGACAGCCAAAACCCAACCTGTCTCCTACGCCTGCAACACAGATTACTCTGTTTTCTTCCTCAGCCGTTACAGTGGGGAAGATTGAAGGGAGCTTACCCTGTCGATGAGTCATAATACTATCGAAATACAGGTATCGTTTGGTAAATGGCCGGTATAAAGCGTGCCTTATAGCAGATGTTGTGAATTTTGCTTCTACTTTACGCGAAAGACACTCTTTTAACCTGCTGCTCCATTTGATTTTTGTCTCATCATTCAGCACAAAGTTGTCAATATCTTTTGGACAATTAGCCCGTATCCAACGGGAAAGCTCAGCATTATATGTTTCAATCATGCTGCTTGCTTTGGTGGCTAATCTACCAGCATCAAAGTCATACATCCAGCTATCGCGAGTAGTTTCTGCACCTCTGGAATATACTTTGAAGATAGTGTGTACTTCTGCTCCACCCGCTTCCTCTATACGCGATGTCTTAGCCTCCTTTGTTCCCATTGGCAGAAAATTATCGGTGCCATATTCAGCATGTAGGTTCTCAGTAATCCACGCATATTTATCGTCTGGTTGTAAGGTCTGCCACGCTAGCTCGTAAATGTCCTTTGCCTTCGTGAGCGTAATAAGCTTTGCTATACTGCTCTGCTGATCAGCAATTTTATGGTAGAGAATAGTAGCAGGGTGGCTGGTTAATTCATTTCCGTTCCGCTTGCGTACTAAAACAGTAATCCCAACGCCGACCATAATGCCAAAAACATTGCCCCCACCTCGTTTGCGTGCATTGCCCCCAAGGTCGAGGTGATAGATGGTGGTAAAGTCTTCCGCTAATCGTCTACGAAACATGTCAAAGGCAATACCATCGAGAAAACTGTTATTGCTCACAAAACAGACGATACCATCGCGATCTCCAAGTCGATCTGTTGCCCAACGGAAAAATTTGATATATGCATCGCTCACTGCTCTATTATTGGTGGCTTTTGAGCCTTTCATATAGGTTTCGTATATACGCTCATCAATGATCGGATAACGACGATTCTTGTTATTCTCGTTTTCGCTTTTCTGTCCCACGTTATATGGTGGATTTCCGATCACCACCATGATTGGGGCTGTGCGTTCGCGTTGGATACGTTCGGTATTGGCTTCGCTGAAAAGTTCCATTTGCTGGCCTTCGAGGTTGAGGGTATCAGCAAAGCAAATGCCCTCGAACGGTTTGTATTCGCCGGTACGTTCGTAGTAGGCATGTTCGATGTTCAGCGAAGCGATATAGTAGGGCAACAACATGATCTCGTTGCAGAAGAGATCGTTGGCATATTTATAAGCAAGCGTGCTCCCGGAAATACGGCGCAAGATATTGACGATGAAGTTACCTGTGCCAACACACGGGTCAAGCACCTGCACGCCTGGAGCGGACAGAGACGTATGAAACTCACGCTGCAAGATTTCCTCCACGCTGGCAACCATGAACTCAACGATTTCCTGTGGGGTGTAGACGATGCCATGTGTGTCGGCCTGTTTGACGGAAAAGCCCTGAAAGAACCGTTCATAGACAGTATCGAGAAAGTGCTGTTTCTCTGTCCAGCTATCGAGCGTTCTGGCGGCTCCTTCGATGGCCACGTAGAAGCGATCCAGCGATTTCTCGAACTCGTTGCGGTTAAAGGTACGGCTGGTAAGAGCTTCAATGACTTTTTCAATCTCGGCGGCAATCACATTGCGGCGAGTGAAATCGGGATCGTTGAAAACAGTCCGAAAGAGGCGCTCGGTTAAAAGGTGTTGCACCAGCATTTCGTCAACAGCTTCGCGACTGATCTGCGGATCGAGCGAACTGCGGCAAAGTTCTAGAAAGGTAGTGAAGGCGCTTACAAATCGAGCGTTTTTAGCATGTTCTTCTTTGATGCGTTCTACCAGTCCTTGTGCAAGGTCAGGGATGCGCTGCTTGAATTCATTGACGGCGGTTTCAAAGGTGGCAATATCTGGCTCGGTATAGCTGAAGAACAGGCGCAACAAATCGAGCAGTTGATCACGCTGGGTCAGATCGGCCTCAAATGCTGGCTTGTTGTTTTGGTACAGAATGGCGCGGCGGGTATCTTCAAAGATGGTATTGGTCGTTGGATAGCCGATGCTGATCTTCTTACGAATCTCTGTCAGCAGATCGTCTCTAGTATCTTTGGCTTCCCAATAGCCACGCGGAAGTCTGAATGTGTCGCGTAACGTGCCATCCGGGCGTTTGCCGTTTGCAAGTGGCTCTTCTGGGATCAGCGTCCAATTGACGTTGGGTGCGAATGCCGCGAGCAGATTCTGAAAAGCTGACCTGATGGCTGTCTCACGGGTCACATCTTGCTGTTTGTAGGTTGCAAGTTCCTTATAATATTGGTCAACAGCTTTTTTGTGAGCGGTAGTGATCTGCATATTGCCCTGGTAACTTTCCCCACTACATTAGTATAAGTTGTTAGCTGCGTGTAGTGTAGCGTATAGATGAGGAGATTGCAAGAGCAGGGTGTTAGCCGGGGTATATTATTGAGTCTATGAAATGGTAAGAAAAGCGATATTCTTCCCACAAAGGGGCTAGTGCTTCCTTAGCTGCATTGAGTTGATTTTGTTGAAAATAAGATGTTCCATCTACAACAATGCCGATAAATGCGCATGAAAGATAATCCGCAACATCGCTAGATTCATAATTAGCCATCTTGATACGTGCTACCTGCCTATCGAGAAAATTTAGGATGTGGTCATATGTTGATAGCCGAGGCAAGCTATCCGTTCTGTTTTCTTGTTCTGTTCTAACGCTGACGGCCCCTAAATTCTCTCGAATATAGTGCATATCAACAGTTGTAGGATCAGTACATCGTGCTAGCTCTGTAAACGCAGCATAATATGGGCGTAAAAGCAAAGCTGGTACATAATGAGTTCCATAACCGTTATAGTGATGGAATAAAGATTGTATTTCATGTAGATAGGTTTCAAACTGCTTCGGCTCACTTATATCAGCTAGCGGGACACGCTCTGTTACATAATCCGTAATGGCTTCTCGCATGATGGCATCTAGTCGTTTTTGGCCTGGATTTAAAAATGGAAACATTTTTGTAGCCATTCGCTTAATCTTTCCAATACGCGTTGAGGATCGGCTTACAGAATAGTAAGAAAGGACTTTAGGGATAAATTGCTGCTCTATCCATTCTTTGGTATAGGTGGCAGTCCAGATACCGAGAGGACCTACGTCCTTATAAATCGAGCCGTAAGGTTTGTCCCGATATAGTTGGAGATATGTAATACAATCAACATATAGCAGGTCAACCTCTTTATTACTTGGAAAGAAACTGTTTCCAATTTTAGGCCTGATTACTACATGATCTTGCTCAGGTTTCCCTTTTCGCGTCACACGTATTGACCAAGCATGGTGACTATCAAAAATATGCCAATCGGAGTTTCCATTAGCGTAATCAAATTCTCGAGAAAATTGTTTCATTAAATCCCATAGCCATTGTACTACGGAAAGTAACTCGAATCCTTTAATATCCTCCATAGATACCGGTCGAAACTCCCAAGTCTCTAGAACGTTGGTAGCCTCTACTAGAATCTCCTTATACTTTTGACAGACTTCATCAACTGCATCACATAAATCATTTGCTTCATTTTGCGAAAGAATAACCGTTGTTTCTCCTAAATGAACTTCAAATGTGCCTTGCTCTGTTGCATGAATAAAAGAGCGTGTTTCCCAGCCTGGGAGTGTACCTAATCCTATGAATAACTCCGTTAGAATTTCTGAATGCGAGAGATGGCAAGTAAGGCCCTGTAACATTATGTTACTAAATTCAATGCGACAACTGCCTCCTTCAAATGCTACTGGTAATTCGCAAGTGATGGCTACTTTAGGTTTTACAACGGTCAGTTGTCTTCCTTCCTGCTTTGTTAACGGCTCAAAATCTCCCTTTGCTAGCAGGTCTCGTATATCAGGATAGCGATTAATCGCCTGCATTACCTCAACATATTGAGCATGTGTTAAAGGGTCTATCGCTTGTTCTTTCAACCTTTTCACCGTCTCAAATTGGAGCTGATTATATACTGACTCTGCTATATCCCTCCTACGAAGCTTATCTATTGTGATATCAAAGACTACTTCTTCACTACGGTGTTGATGGCGTTTTAGAATCACAAGATGGTGTCCATTTGTTGCTACAAGAAAAAGAGGCTTTAAATAGTTTCCATAGAATTTGGCTTGATTAATTGCGTCTGCTAGATCGTGTTCTTGTGGCTCCTTTGCCTCAACGAGAACAAGCGCGGTATCAGTCGATTGTTTATTAGGCTCGGAAACTGAAAAATATATTTGGTCGATTTCCGGTTTCCTTCCTCGCTTGCTACCTCGCTGATAATCACTGACCGGATATTTGCCATGACGGTATTCATCCGAATATCCAAGATATCGAAAAAATGGTAGGACAAATTTTGTCTCCACTTCATCCTCATTCTGAAGGGGCGACGAATCAAAAGCATTGACCCAATTTATGAGTTGTTCGAGCGGAGCTTGATTTACCATCTCTACCTTACAATATTGGAGTTTAGACTAATTCCTTACGAAGCAAGGTGGGAAGCCACACGAGCCGTTTTTGATGGGAATCGCGTGATCTCAGTCTACAAGACGCTTGACACGAAAATCGTCTAAACAACAATTACAATAAAATGGGGAGTATTAATGTGTTAAACAGGCTTTAAATCGCTTTTTTGCTACCAATCAGTCTCGCAAGCCCATGATAATGCGGCTCTCCATGGGAATCATCGTACTTCATGAACTCTTCATATCGCAATATCTCCAGCCTGGAAAACCATTCGGCTAGCTCGCCTTCATCGAAGTAGTGTTGAACAAACGAGGCGGTCTCGCTGATCGTCTCGGTCGCTTTGCTGGCTGCGCTCGCTGCTGGGTCATGAACTGTGAAAGATTCGACGAATACAAAACCGCCTGGCTTGAGAGCGTCTATCATCGCCTGAGCAACTTTTTTACCCTCTTCCTCGGTGATGTGGTCAAGGATCGTCACTGCGATAATAGCATCATAAGAGTTGGGCTTGAGTTGCACTGTTCTCACATCGGCAACTTCACAACCGATGTTATCCAAGCCTTGTGAGCGAGCATATCTCTCTAGCTTCTGAATGCCCTGGCTAGAGATATCGATAGCGTGGACGTGATAGCCGTAGCGAGCTAGGAGCAGGCTGTTCCTGCCCTCACCGCAACCGAGGTCGAGGGCTTTTCTGGCTGGCGGATGGATCTCATTCAGAAATTGCTCAAGTTCTTCTTCTGGCTTGAGGCCATAATAGAATGGGGTATCTGGCTCACCATAGACACGATTAAAGGAATCGGTCATGCTATGCCTCGTTCTGTGGATGGGTTTGCCAGAGAACGTGAACGATCAGCCACCTGTCGCCGTATTTTGCTAGATGCATGTAATCGATGCCCCAGGCGGCTGTGAGTTTGGCGCTGGCTGTGTGGTCGAGCACTTCGTAGATGGTGATTTCTTTTGGTGCGTCCGGCGGGAACTGGCCGTCCTTGTTGTAGGTTTTCGTATGCTCAAGAAACTCTGCAAAGGTCATGATGCTTTCCGTAGCCTTGTTGCCTTGCACAAAGAAACCGCGCTTTGCCAGATCTGGGTGGACACTGCGCTCTATCTTCGATGTATCCATCTCGTATACGCCTTCCACATAGTCCAGCACTGCTTGCCTGACGGCTTCATACTCTCTATTCATCTGGCTATCCACCGTTTCCCTGTAGTGTTTGCGATACTCGGCTAGATTTCCTTGTACCGGCCTCCGTCTAATATATCACGCAATGGCTCGGTCATATGTCCAATTTGTCTCGTGAGATTGTCAAGGTACTGCTGTATGCCATAGATGCGATCAAGATATCGTTCTATCCCTCCGGCCTTAATTTGCGCGGCGGCTTCAATGGCGATCTGTATTCCTTCGCGGAACTCGCCGCCTTTAACGAGAGCTTCTGCCCTTGAGGTGAGAACAAGCAGTTCCCAAAACTTGGTCTGGGGAAGAGCAACCTGAGCGCGATCCAGGTAGTCGAGTGCTTTTTGTGTTTGCCTGAGATCGGCATAGCTGCGACCATATTCTTCATAGACTGTGCCAAGATTATAGTGTCCCTGAGTACTGCTTTCTTCTGGGTCAAAGGTAGTGGCTAGTTCCTCAGCCTCGGCCATAGCACGCTCAAACTTACCTAGCTCTCCATTACGTAAGTACACTCGTGCCAGCAATTGAATACCGTTTCCGCGTGCGGCTGCATCAGCATTGGGTGTTGTATCGCGTGCTGCCTCAAGGTAAGTAATCGCTTTTTTGAAGCTTCCAAGTCGGCGGAACATATCGCCCTGGTATGTGAGCGAGATATTCAGCAGTGTGTGATCGTTGAGCGTGCGAGCGATCGTCTCCATCTGTTCATAGTGGAGAATGGCTGCGTAGGACTCGTGAGCGCGGCTCGCTTCGGATACAACATATCCTGCGGTGTGATACGTGCGTGCAAGGCTACGTAGCATTGCTCGGTCTTCGGTGGTGATTTGTGCTTGGATATTCTCAACAAAACGCTCAATGGTTTCGCGGGCCTCGTAGAGTCGTGATCCTTCAACCAGGTTCCAGATGTGCTTGATCACTTCTTCGATCTCGCCGGGACTGCGGGGTGAGTACCTCGATGAAGCTATCCCTAATCGCTCTGGTTGAATGCCTAACATATCAGCGATCCGCCGCAGTTCATGCAAGTTATTGAGCGGATATTCCCCGTTTTCGTAGGCGCGGTAGGTTCGTGGTTCGATAAGCAGATCAGAGGCGAGTTGTTCTTGAGTGAGGTTGTGTTCTTTGCGATACTCTTTGAGTACCTGGCCTGCAAGAGATGGGATAGACCTCGCTCGTTGTTTTGCCATATTCTGATCCTCTCTACAACCTCATGGTCGCTGATCGCTGCCAGATTTTCATCCTGTAGTTTTGGGCCAAAAATTTCAATAATGGTAGTAGGTCGCTGACACAGTATAGCACATGCCGGAACACATCGGAACTATGCAGTGAAGGTGAACAAGCGAGTAGGTACAAGTAGATAAGAGAATAACTGAAGGTAAGAGGTGTGTAAGAATGCAATACAGTCATGACGCTGGCGTATCGCTCAGCGCGTTCGATCAGTACATGCGTGAGGTGAAATGGATACCACCACTCAATTGTGATGAAGAGAAGCAGTTATTTGAGGGGATTGGCCAGGGGATAGGCATACAACAAGCGCACGAACGGCTTGTTGAAAGTTGCCAGGATATCGTTATTGGACTTGCAAAGCGATTTGCACGTACCTGCCAGCACATGGAATTTCTGGATTTTGTTCAGGAAGGCAACATTGGGCTGCTACAAGCCATTGACCGGTACGATAGCTGCAAAGGCGACTCTGCTTTCAAGACCTTTGCATTCGCCTGGGTGCGTGGTTCTATGCTCATTGCGTACTGGCGCTATGAACGGGCTATTAGCTTGCCGTTCAACAAGATGCGTGACATTCGGCAATTGAACGTGGTGAGCGCGCAACTGCTTGCCATGCTTGGACGAGACCCCACGCTCACAGAGGTTGCACATGAGATGCATATGACGGCGCGGGATGTTCAAGAGTTGATCGTATTGCGGGAACAACAGATGATGAGTCTCCATATGCCTCTCGACGAAAATGGTGAAACGCTCCTCGAGGATGTCATTGAAGATACCTCAGCTTCTTCCTTTGCTGATGCAGGATTTTCCTCGGTTGATGACATCCTTGAACACTTGACAGAGCGCGAGCGTGCAATATTCCAATTGCGCTACGGCCTGACCGATGGCTGCACCTATACGCAACGAGAGGTAGCTGCTCTGCTTAACCTAGATTTGTCAACCGTACAAATCCTCGATCGTCGTGCAAAGATGCGCCTGAGAAGGGCGCTTGCTGCATAAGTTTTCATCGTGTAGTGCGGTCTTGTAGATGTGAGATACCCGCCTCCTGGCTAGGTGTCTTTTTTATGGCTTGCCATTAGATGGAAGCAAATCTTTCAAGAAAGAAGGGAGGTGAACCTATAGAACTCTTGACGAAGGAGCTACGGGCACAGCTTCCTCCACTCTACTCACAGGAACACGAGGCGGATCCGCTGATGATCTGCAAGTTCTTCACGCCAGATAGTAGCTGGACTTGGTACGCCTGTGAGTTTGACGGGGAGGATATGTTCTTCGGCTATGTGGTTGGGTTTGAACAAGAGCTTGGCTACTTTCGGCTTTCAGAACTGACAGAGGCACGAGGACCTCTGGGATTACCCATCGAGCGGGATATCTACTTCTCCCCGATGCGGCTTTCTGAAGTCAAAAAGCTTCATGGTTCGTCCTAGCCGCTTGTTTGGCAGAAGGAAATTACTTGATGAAACGAATGGGGGTTTGGCTGGTGATTGTGGCAATCCTGTTCTTGCTTTGGCTGGTGTTGGTAGCGCCTTCTACTGCGCCAGCGTTCTTGCGGTAGGAGAAGGAATGGCTCAGATAATCGAGGGAGCGCCAGACTTTGACGCAGCAGATCTCTCCCCTTCGGTGCTGCTGCAACCCTGGCTGGCATTAGGAGCGCAGGTGACCCTGCAAGCAGAATTGACTGCGCTTGGTCATGCTCTGGAAGCGGTTTCTGCGGAGATGGAGGCCGCACAAAGCTTTGCACATGCCATCTGGTGGATGAGCACACGCGAGGGGATCGTGGAACATGCGCTGGGATGGCTCACCATGATGATTCATGATCTCCAACAAGCCGTGTGGCATTGGGATAAAGCGCTCTCCTGGCTCAAGGAGCATGGCGATCCCCAGAAGGAGGCTCTGTATGCTTCACTTGCTCAACATGGCTTAGCCCAGCAGCAGCGGCTCATCCAGCAGATTGAGCAGGGGCGACGGCGGGTTGTGATGCTCTGCCAGGAATGGGGTGTGCCACTGTCTGAGGTGCCTGATGTGTCTTGAACGAGAAGAGGGGGTATGGCGATGGAGGAGGTCTTTGAGCAGCTCATCGATGCGATCAATTTGGAACTGGAGGCAGGCAACTGGGCGGAAGTGGTGCGCTTGACCGTACCTTTGCACCAGGCGGCTCTGGAAGCCGGAGAAACCCTACTCGCGGCGCTCGTCGAGGACTTGCATTGCATTGCCCAGGATGCGCTGATGCATCCTGTTGAAGTAGCACAGAGGCTCGCCCCATGAACCGGAGGCGCAACTTCTTTGAGCAATGCGATGCCAATAGAGCACATCAGCGCATGGCAGGGCTGGCGAGCTGGGCGGCGTTTAGCGCGAGGTGGCGAGCACGGCAAGGCTTACCGCTCTTGCACGCGATGGATGTGCAATACCTCACACCGGCGGATTTCTGCAATGGGCTTGGCCGTCCTCTTCCCCCTGCCGAACAACGGCGGCGCTTCCGTGAGTATGTGCAAGCTGCGATTGCATACGCGGTGTCCGTGCGGGTGTGCTTTGCTCCGGTGCGGCAAGCAGGGCTGGTGAGTGGTGATCTGGCTTTTGTGCGCGCTGTCGGCTTCCAGCGGCGGTTTGGGATGCAATACGATTTTGTGTATGGGCGTGCTGATCTGCCATCTTATGACGATGAAAACCTAGCTCCGGCACATCCCTATGGTATCCCGATCACCTCGGAAACCTTTCCGGCATACTGGCTTTCTCCTGATATCGATGTGGATGAGGATTGGTAGGTTGGCTTGTGAGTGTAGCTCTGGCTCGTTCGTGTTCAGGGCTGGTTGATGGTGTATAGCAAACACAAGATAAGAAAGGATGACAAGCATGATTTTACAAGGGATGGTCATGAGCGGCGACGTGCTGGAAAGCATCTTCTACGACCAGGCGACCGGGCAACCCAAACCTGGGTATTCGGTCAAGCTAACGGTGCTGGATGATGACACAGCCGAAAAGTACGAATGCCAGTTGACCGACGGCTTTGCGACGCTGGAAGAATTGAAACTCCAGAAAAAGCAAGGGCAACCTATCGAGGTGCTGCAACAGTTGGCCGAACAATTACGGGCGGAACTGCCTACCAGGATGACGCCGGTCGTGTTGCAGGTGCTTCGCATCAAGGGCAAAGGCTCGTTTCAAACACTGGTCTGCCGCTTTGTGCAAGCGGGCTAGTTTGGAAGAAAAGAGGTGAGTAGTGAAACATACCAATTGGGTGCGGCGCTTCGAGCATACAGTATTGCGCATCGCCTCACTCGTGTTTTCGGTGGTCTCGGCGCACGCGATCCTGTGGTTCTTTAGCGCGCTCAATCGGGTGGATCACCTGCAACCGTTTGTGACGTGGGGCATTGCGGCAGCTTTCGGTGTGCTGGGCTACTTTGTCAGTCGCGGCCTGGCCCATCGGCTTTTGAACCGCGAGCCGGTGCGGGTCTACATCTTCATTTGTGGGGTGTTTGAGTTAGTGGAGGTGGTGTGTAACTATGCGATGGCGGCAGTAGCCGTGCACTGGATTACCTGGCTGGGGATGCTCCCTGCCACGCAACGCTCCATCTTAACCTTCCTCACCTACGTGGTGCTTTCGATCATTCCGGTGGTGACGGTGATGCTCGCCTGGGTGGATATGGACCTGGATCGGGCCAAACAGGGCTATGAGGTGCGCGGCTTTGGCGTGCATCCTCCGTTCTCTGCTGCTCCTCCTCCTGTTGCTCCGGCTCCTATGCCTGGCTTTGGAGGAATGCGAGCACCAGTCCAACCCAAGATGGCGGCTGCACCAATGACGAACATGCAGGTGCCTGTTGCGCCACCTGCCCCGGCGTATGCTCCGGGGTATCAGCAGGGCTATGCAGGTATGGCTCCAGCAGCGATACCGAACGTCCCTCCACAGTCGATGGCGACTCCGGTGGCACAAGCCCCTGGCGGATGGTGGAACAGGGTGACCAGTGTGCTCCCTTTCGGCCCTCGCCCGGTGGCACAAGCGGTGAATCAGCAGTAGTCCCAGAACCAGTCGAGATACCCCGAAGTGGCCAGCGGCGCAATCGTGCGGAGGCGGCAGCGGTGCGAGCAGCCTTAGCAGCTGGCATCCCGGTGGCCTTTCGCACCCGGCATGAACGCTATCGCTACACGCGCCGTAAGCCGGTGTAACTGAAAAGGAATACACAGCATGGATATCGAATGTGCCAAATGTGGGGAACCCTGGGATGCTTGGGGTGTGTTTCATCACGAGGATATGACCAGGGCTGAAGCTCGGCGCTTTCTCGCCGGGGAAGGCTGTCCATCCTGCGACTTTGGGAAAGATGCCTCGCGGGTATTGCCGCAAGGCAATCTGGAGCGCTTCCTGGAAACGCTCGCCGATGCCTGGGACGAATAATGGGAAGGACTTCCCTTACAGCCTGTTTCCTCTAGAGGAACAGAGGAGGGTGGTGGCAAAAGGGGAGGTGTTGATGGGATGAAGCTGGTGCGGTCTGTGATGGTGGTGTGCTGCCTGGTCATGATGGTCTGGGTGGTCGGCCTGTGGGTGAGCATAACGTTTGCGCCTGCTCAGATGGCGTCGATGCTCTCCATGTTTGATGAGAGGCCAGAGGCGTACAGTGTCGTGGGGCCGCCCACGATTTCGGCGGCCTTCATCGACCAGGTGCTCGCGGCGTATCACTCCCCTGCGGCAGGCACAGGCCAGGCGCTCTATGCTCTGGGGGTGGAGTATGGGATTGATCCGGTCTATGCTCTGGCCTTCTTCTGGCACGAGTCGGATTTTGGCACGACGGGAGAGGCCCGCGTGACGCTCTCGCTGGGCAATGAACGCTGTATTGCTGATCGGCCATGTATCGACCAGGCAAATGGTGGTTATGCCCAGATGTTCTCCTGGGAAGATGGTTTTGCGCATTGGTACCAGCTCATCTACTCTGGCTATGTGCAAGGTCAAGTGACGATCCCCATCGTGGGGCATGTGTGTACGACGGTCGATGAGATTGTGCCGGTCTATGCTCCAAGTCGTGATGGGAATGATGTCACGGCCTATATTGCCGCGATCAAACAGGCGGTCGATACGTGGCGCAGGGGGCAGGTGTGGCTCTAATGCAGATGATTGCTTCTGACTTGGTTATGGCCTATGCCTCGCTGTTCATCCATACCACTGAGCATTATGCGGTGCAGCAACGGGATGGCTCGTACTGGCGGGTGTGCGAGCCGCTCACGCCGGGTCTCGTGGCGGCGCATCTGGAAGGGCGCATCACGCTGGGAACATACTTCCTGGATTGTGTGAGCTGCTGCCGCTTTGCGGTGTTCGATGCCGATAGTGATGATGGGCTGGAGAAGCTGGCTCACCTGCATCAACAGCTAGCCATGAGTGGCATTCCCTCGCTGCTCGAGGCCAGTCGTCGCGGTGGGCATCTCTGGATCCACTTCAGCGAACCGGCTCCGGCCTCTCATGCACGAGCATGGCTGCTGCCCTATGCGAACGATTATGGGGTGGAGTTCTATCCTAAGCAAGATATGCTCGGCTCGGGTGGCTCTGGCTCGCTGATCCGGCTGCCGCTGGGGGTGCATCGCAAGAGCCGCGGCTGGTATCCCTTTCTCGTGGTGACTGGCGAAGGGCTGCTGGTGCCGGTTGGGGAGACAGTCGAGGCGTGCTGTGCCTGGGTGTGTGAGGCGGTGTGGCGAGTGAGCGTGCCGGATGTGGGGATGGAAGAAGTGATCCCCGATCAGGATGGATGTGGACAGGTGGCAAGGGTCTGGCCTGATCGAGGCTGGGCAATGGCAAGCCATGAAAGCATTCGGGCGTGGTGCCAGGCGCACGATTGTCGAGCGGTGATCAGCCGCTATGTGGACCTGGATCGGCGCGGCTTGGGATCATGCCCGTTCAAAGAGCATCATGATCGTGGAGATCGGCGTCCCAGCTTTCAGGTCTTTCCTGACCACTGGTATTGTTACACTTGGGGACGTGCTGGCAATCTCTTCGATTTTTTATGCCTCTACTACGGCTTGTCAGCGCAAGAGGCGTGGCAACGCATACGAGCGGGCTGGCAGGTGTGAGCGCTGGCGGGGGATGCTCGGGGTGGTGCGTGGGGGTTGGGTGGTGG
>CADDZH010000117.1 GCA_902812455.1 Chloroflexota bacterium
GGCGTGGTGGGGGCGCTTGCGCCGCCCTCGTTCTTTGTGGTCGCCCGTCAATTTCATCCATACCAGATCGATATGGCTGCTCTAGCAGGTTCGAGAGGCGGTTGAGCATAGCGGCGTTGGAGACGTTGAAGATGCTGGCAAGCTGGCCAGGCTGGATCTGGCTGTCCAGGTAGAGCGCTCGCACGCGCTCAAGCGGCATGAGCAGCTCAGCGGCAAAGATGTTGGCTGCCAGTTCGCGCTCGCTGCGTGGATTGTAGGCAATGCCAGGGCCTAGTAGCTCTTCCAGTTGTTCCTGCTCGATGGAGCCAGCCACTTCCTCCCGGATGTCCGGCTTCTGGCAGGGATCCTCCTCGGATGGCTCCAACTCGCCCTCTTGAAGATAGTAGGTTCCCGATTTATCGTGGAACCCCGATTGATTGTGTCCGAAGAGGCCCAATTGATTGCGCCCCTGGCCGGAGATGAATGCCAGCGCATGTGCCAGTGCAGGTGGCTGGTGAGCGCTATCATAATGCAGGACGGCATGCCCCAGTTCGTGGGCCAGTGTAAAGCGGCGCAAAGTCTCAGCAAGGCCCCGGCGCAGCCAGATCAGGTCTCCCTCGGCATCCAGGAAGCCATAGGTGCCTTCGGGATAATCGTCCGGGTGAAATACTGCAACCTCTAAGCCAAGCCATGAAACCAGGTCATCAAGCGGTATTTGATCATCGACCCATACCGGATGCTCTTCCCTGTAGCGCGAAAGAAGCTGGCGTGCTGCCACTGCCGCCGCAGCTCGTATCTGATCGTTCATTCATCAGGCCCCGTCCCACAAAAATTGCTCACCGGAAAACCGGGGAAGACGCTTTGCATTGTACCATATATTATATAATTTGTTTATCCGTGATAGAGAAAGAAGGGGGATACATGACAGAATCAAGCAAACTTACGCCCATTGATTGGGCTGCCGTAGGAGGCGAACTCGTTACGCACCTGCGCAACATCCTGCGCATCGATACGCGCAACCCACCCGGCAATGAGACCCCGGCCGCTGAATACCTGCGGGCTGTGCTCCAGAAGGAAGGTATTGCCGGCGAAATTGTTGGCCCATCACCTGCTCGCGGAACCCTGGTAGCACGTCTCCAGGGCGATGGCTCCGCGCCGCCTCTCCTGTTGATGTCGCATACCGACGTTGTAGCTGTCGAACCTGAGAAGTGGACGCACGACCCCTTTGGAGCAGAGATTGACGATGGCTATATCTATGCTCGTGGCGCGCTGGATATGAAAGACATGGTGGCCATGGAGCTACTGACCATGCTGCTGCTCAAGCGCGTTGCTTTACCGCTGGCTCGTAATGTGATATTTATGGCGGCTGCCGATGAGGAGCTTGGCGGTTCTCAAGGCGCAGGCTGGGTTGTTGATCACCGTCCAGAGTTGATCCAGGCGGAATATGCTCTCAATGAAGGTGGCGGCAGCGGCTTTGAGATTAACGGGCAGCGCTACTACACAGTCGATACGGCAGAGAAGGGCATAGCGCGCTTCCGGTTGCGAACGAGGGGTAGGCCCGGGCATGGTTCAGTGCCTCATCAAGACAATGCCGTCATTAAACTGGCCGAGGCGCTGGCTAAGTTGCGCGATACACAACCACCTGTCCATTTCACTGCTTCCGCGCGAGGGTTTATCACGGGCATTGCCAGTAGTCAACCGCCGGATGTTGCCGAGCTATTCCGGGCTATCGTAGCCAGCGAAGCCACTGCCGATGCTGCCATTGATGCGCTGTCGATAGAAGAGCATATCAAAGAACAGCTCCATGCCATCATTCGCAATACCATTTCGCCTACCATGCTCAAAGCAGGCTCGCAAATCAATGTCATTCCTTCGCAAGCAGAGGCATTGCTGGATGGCCGCATCCTCCCAGGCTGGACGCCGGAGATGTTCCTTGAAGAGCTACGGGCCATTTTTGGCGAGGAGATCGATATCGAATTTGTCCAGACTGCGCCACCGCTTGAGGCCGATCCAGAGTCGCCATTGTTCGAGATCATCAAGGCTGTGCTGCACGAGCATGCCCCTGAGGCGACAGTGGTTCCCATATTGCTGACAGGAGCAACGGATGCCAAGCATGTTGGCAGGTTGGGCACGAAGGTCTATGGCTTCGCCCCGCAATTCTATATCAGTGGCTCAGATGATGAGAAACGTATTCACGGCCATGATGAGCGTGTCAATATCCGCTCCGTACAATGGGGCCTGCGCGTGCTCTACGAGGTCGTAGCCCTGTTCGCAGGAAAATAATAGATAATCGACTCTCCATCCCTCTGGTAAACTGTAGGGGCCGATTTATCGCGCCCATCGCCGATTTATCGGCTCTCTGTCCTGGCCATACAGCATTGGTAAATTTCATAACATCATTATCGGCCAGATTTGATATAATATATCAGGAAAGATCATTGCGAGACCAGGAGGAAGAAACTGGTTCTCCTACATTAAACCGTATATGGCAACCCTTGCGGTTGCCCTGGTCTAAATGGTGCATTCGTTACATCGTAGGGGCCGATTGATCGTGCCCACTGCCGATTTATCGGCCTTTGTCATCATCAACGTATGTTCCGAATGCACCACTAAAGTGATGAGCATGGATCCAACTGAGATACTTACGCGCGCTAAAATGGGCCCGGATACCCCCCCTGGCTGGATCGTGCTGCCCTTAGTACGCAGCAAAGCCATATGGGCGATCATTGGATGGAGTGCCGGCGTGGTGATAGGAGCATTGCTCTTCGCCGGCTTTGCCTATGATACAGTCCCCTACAACTACCAGCAAAGCGTTTTCGGCGCCATTTTCAGCACTGTGGTTCTGGCCCTGCTGGCATTTGTCACTCTAGGCAGCGCCTGGGCGCTCATTAGCGATATTCTTCGTTTACGCGATGCTGACCGGCATATTATTGTGATCACTCCTGAAGATTTTGTGAAACAGGAGGGAGAGAAAATTATTCACGTGCCGCTCTACTACGTGCAATACGTCACAGCTCGCGGCACACCGCCTCCTGATCGCTCCACAGCCAACATAAAAGAAGAGACGCGCATCCCAACTCTCGGAGAGAACATCGTTGGTTTGTTCGCAGGACGAGGTTTTACTTCTTCCGGGATGCGCTGGCGGCGCAGGCGCATGCGTACTCCTACCACGCTCGCATTTATGGATGCGCGCACCAACGAAGAGGTACTGGTTGCCACTGATAGCGCCTATGGCGATCCCTTCCTCATTGCCGCTCATCTGAAGCAATACGCTGCTGCCGCTCAGGAGCGCTAGCTGTTGTGTGAACCAGGAGTTTGCCATGTTACTGGCGATTGATATCAGCAATAGTAATATCAAATTTGGCCTGTATTCCGGCAATACCATGAATCATCACTGGGTGGTATCGACTGCCAGCCAGCGCACAACCGACGAGTATGCCATGTTGCTGAGGGACCTGGCCAGCTACGCCGGATACGAATTGAGCGATATTGACGATATCGTTATGTCCAGTGTCGTACCCCCGCTCACACCAGTCTTTCAAGAGCTTGCCCAGCGCTACTGCAATAAAGAAGCTCTGGTGATCGATCATTCCCTTGACCTCGGTATCAAGCTCCTCGTCGATAACCCCTGGGAACTAGGTTCTGACCGCATCGTCACATCTATAGCGGCTCACCAGCTCTATGGCGGTCCGGCTATTGTGATCGCCTTCAGCACAGCTACCACCTTTGATGTGATCTCTGCCAGCGGAGACTTCCTGGGTGGTGCCATTGCGCCCGGCCTGCTCATTTCTGCCGAAGCGCTGAGTAGCGCTGCTTCCCGCCTCTATCGTGTAGACCTGACCGCACCGCCATCAGCGCTAGGAAAAAATACCGTTCAGAACATGCAATCCGGCATTCTCTACGGTCATGTTGGCCTGGTGCAAGGCCTGATCAGCCGCTTGCGCAAAGAGGTGCCAGGGGTAACGGATGAGAGCGAGATCAAAGTTATTGCGCATGGCGGCCTGGCGTCGCTCATGGCTCCTCTTATCCCCGAGATCCAGTATGTCAACCAGTTCTTGCCGCTTGAAGGCCTGAGAGTGGCCTATATCAGGCTTCGTGGATAGCCCCCGGGCTACTGGTACATGACCATCAGCGGCGGCGGATCGAGTCCAAGCACATCTGCCGGTGACATGAGTGGTTTATCCAACTGGTAGAAGAGCTTCAGACCGGGAAACTCGAACGGGAGCAGTTCTTGCTTGTCAAACGATTCGTAATCGTCGATCTTTGAGCCCGGCGGGCCAAAACCATCGACCGTTATGATCACCTGCACCCCTGGCTGCGGCCTGATCTTTTGCCAGTCTGGCAGCATCTCCTCCAGAAAGCGGTGGATGATCAGGATTTTCGGCGGCAGGTGCTCGGTGAGTACGAGTTGTGAGAGCTGATCGATCGCCCAATTTATCTCGGCGGCGCTCATATGCCCAAATTCCACATCGGGAATTTCGCCGGGGGCCATATCAAATTCAGGATCGAGCGAGAGGTCTACCCCCGGCAATTGCAGGTAGGACCACAGATTCATAACCTCTTTCTGTACCGTGCTATGACCAACCTGCATGTCAAAAAAGAAGAGGGCGTGATTGGAGTTGGCCAGGGTAATATAGTGGCTGATTGAGGCATCCGGCATGCGGTAGACCCAGGAACCATCCTTCATAGGGACAGGCTGGACGATGGGAGTCACATAATCCAGCGCAGGAACAACCGGGTGCGAGGGATCGAGTTGCGCATACGCCTGCGCCTGCTCTTGTAGTTTGGCAATAAGCTCATCATCTGGATACTGTCCAATCGGGCCCATGGGAGCAGAGTAGGGGTTGCCATAGAAGACCACGAGGCGGTTATAGGGGAGCTTTACGCGCCAGATCCAGCCATCGGCTCCCCAGTATTCCTGGTGCTGCAAGAATTGATCACTGAACGGGGGGTCCTCTGGCGCATTTTTATCTACTGATACAGTTGCATCCAGTCTTGTTCCAAGCGCACTGTGCCTGTTTAAAGATGACGAAGCGGCGCCGGCCAATCCACAGCTTGACAGGAGAAGCAGCGCGCTCAAAAGCGTTAAGATGAACCACCATGCGCGTCCACGTTTTGTCTTCCGCAGCATCTCTAACTGCATCCAGGTCTCCTCGTGAAATACCATCATTATATCTTATGTAACGTTCCGTTTATATCGATTTGTTTCGATATGTTACCATCTGGCTAAAAGAAGAGGAGCATGATGACCACGGCATGCGACCGCAAGGGCCGCCACTACTCTATACGCGGCGCGCCACCATAGTAGGGGCGGTGGCTTGTCCCCGCCCTGAAATGTCCTCCTTGACAGCTCACTGCCCCCTCGCGTATACTACAAGCAGTGAAAGTGACCAACTGCCCAATATCCTTCGATGATCGTTCGCTTGTGAAACAAATGGGGAGCGAGTATGCCGAAAATTGTTGATGAGCAGATGCGCGAAGCGACGCGCCTGCGGATTATGCGTGTAGCGGCCCGCGAGTTTGCCCGCCTGGGCTTCGATCAGGCCAATATCAATGTCATTGCCGAACAGGCTGGCATCGGCAAAGGCACCATTTACCTCTACTTTGAGAATAAACGCGACCTGTTTCTGGAAATGCTGCGCTATATTGCCAGGGAACAACTTGCCACCATACGCACCGCAATCGCTCCCGATGGCACATTGCAGCAACGATTCGAGCGGCTGTTTCGCGCCTTCGCCCACCTGGCCGAGGAAGAGAGCGACAACTTCAATGTGTACATGAGCGCTCTCTATGGTGTCAACCGCGCCTTCCAAACAGAGGCTACCAACCTGTTACGCGAATATGTGGCGGTCATTGCCCTGATGCTGGAAGAAAGCCAGGTGCGAGGCGAGATCCGGCTGCAAAACAGGGAAGCAACCGCCTTGATGGTGCTCTCCCTGACCGAATCCTACATTCTTTCAGCGAAGGTTCTGGGGCAAAGCGAGCGTGTTATCACCCAGCAGGCAGGCCCGGTCGCCGAACTCATCTTGCGCGGTATCGGCGTGGCAACATCGTAAAAGGGTTGCCAATTTTTGGTTTCTTTTTTGAATGGTTGCCCAGCCATTATATAAACTGGGCGGATCTCAGGAGGCAACTGGATGGATTCCACGACGTTCATAGAGTTTTTACGTCGTCTTTTTCATATTCGCCGCGTTGGCCCAAGCTTTGAGAACCCGCGGTACTTACTCAAATGGTTATTCATCAGTACCTCCATAGGCCTGGTGGCAGGGGTAGGGGCGCTGGCTTTCTTCCTGGCGATCCGCTACGCAACAAATTTCTTCCTGG
Organism: Chloroflexota bacterium; assembly: GCA_902812455.1. Next base: position 6,304 of record CADDZH010000117.1, read on the forward strand.
GATACCTGGTTGGCTATCTGCCGCCCGATCCGGCAGGCGAAGGCAGCATGGGAGTGATGCCACTCTGGCAAGCGCCCCGCGCCTGGCTCTTGCCTGCCATCACGGCCCTGGGCGGGTTGCTCTCAGGAATCATCGTCTTCAGCCTGGCTCCCGAAGCTGAGGGGCACGGCACCGACGCCGCCATCGCCGCCTTCCACCAGGGCAAACCGATCCGCGCGCGCATCCCGCTGGTGAAACTCGTGGCCTCGGCCATCACCATCGGCTCTGGCGGCTCTGGCGGTCGTGAGGGGCCATCCGCCCAGATCAGCGCGGGGTTCGGCTCCCTGCTTGGTGGCCTGTTGCACCTGGACATCCAGGACCGGCGTATCGCTATCGCCACCGGTATCGGCTCCGGCATCGGTGCCATCTTCCGTGCGCCGCTGGGTGGTGCGGTGCTTGCTGCCGAAATCCTCTACAAACACGATCTGGAAGTCGAGGCGATCATTCCGGCCCTCATTGCCTCCATCGTCGGCTACAGTGTCTTCGGCTCGTGGTTCGGCTGGACGCCAATTTTCGCGCCATCCGGGATCCTCGCGTTCACCGCTCCTGCGCAATTGCTCTATTATATCGTCCTGGGTCTCTTGTGCGGGCTGGTCGGCTGGCTCTACGCTCGCGGCTTCTACGGCCTGACCCATGTCTTTCATCGTTTACCTCTTCCCAACTGGTTCAAACCGGCCATTGGTGGACTGCTCGTTGGGCTGATCGGCCTGGTGCTGCCGCAGGCGCTGGGCATGGGCTATGGCTGGGTGCAGGTCGCTATGGGGCCAGGGCTTTTTGCTCTGCCGGTCTGGGTCATTTTGCTGCTCCCGTTCGCTAAGATCGTGACAACTGGTCTTTCTATCGGCTCAGGGGGTTCCGGAGGTATTTTTGGCCCCGGCATGGTGATCGGGGCAATGGTCGGCGCCATCGTCTGGCGTATCAGCTACCATGTGTTACCCGGCGTTCCTGCTTCCCCGGCGCCGTTTGTCATTGTAGGCATGATGGCGCTCTTCGGCGGTATCGCGCATGCCCCACTCGCCGTCATGCTCATGGTGGCAGAGATGACAGGCAATCTCTCCATGCTCGCTCCGGCTATGATCGCTGTCGGTATCTCTTCCGTCATCGTTGGGGAGGCAACCATTTATACGAGCCAGGTCGATACGCGCGCCGATTCGCCCGCTCACCGGCTCCAGCTCTCCTTCCCGCTCCTCTCGACGCTGACCGTTCGCCAGGCTATGACACCCATTCTCATCAGATTCTCCCGGCATCAAACAGTGGCGGAGGCTGAGCACCTGCTTGCCGAGCGGGCTATTGGCGGCGGCCCTGTCCTTGACGAGCGCGGGAATCTCCTGGGAGTGCTGACGATAGCCGATATCCAGCGCGTGCCTCTCGAGGAAAGAGGGCAGCGCAGCGTTGAAGATGCCATGAACCGTAATGTGCTGGTTGCCCATCCTGATGATACGCTGGATGTGGCGCTGGAACAATTGACCAGTCACCGCATCGCGTGGATGCCCGTAGTAGAGATAGGAGATGTGCCAGGAAGCAGGCGTGATATCGGGCGCATTGCTGCTCAGGATATTATGCGAGCGTACCGTGAGACGCTCGCTAAGGGTTCCCGGCGCATGCGCGGGCTGGTCGAAGGAACGGTGATGGTTGAGGCGGACATTGAGCCTGGGATGCGGCTGGCCGGCCGCCCGCTGCGCGAGGCACACCTGCCGCCCGAAAGTCTTGTCGTCTCGATCCGGCGCCAGAACGAACTGATCTTCCCGCGAGGGAGCGCCGTGATCAGACCAGGCGATGTGGTTACATTCCTGGTCAGCCCGGAAGGGGAAGAGCGGCTGCGCGCCTACCTCGCTGAGCGTGTCGCGCCGGAGAAGCCACCCGTCCCCGAACAGGTATGAGGACAATGAAAGTTTTCGCCAACCTTCGACGTGATGTCAGCTTTCTGCTGCTTGCGCTGGTGCTTGCAGGTGCGATAGCTTTGGCGCTCTTCAGCGTAGGTACAGCCATGAAGAGCCAGGAAGCGACGAGTGGAGCAGCAACGCATGCAACTATCAAGACAGTGCCTATGCGCGTCTATCGCCTAGCCCGCGCCCACTACCGGTTACAACTGCAACCTGCTCATCAAACCGTATCATATGCTTCATTGGCTTGCTCCTTCCAATACCTGGCAAGTTGGTTGGTCTGGATGATATCCTTCCACATGGATATGCATCTTAGATTTCAGCTAGAATAGCTACCTGGCACCGGCTCATGCAGAGCACGCAGCGCTCCATCAAGCTCTGCCTGCTCTCTGCTTTGGCAACCCATGCTCGAAGCAGTAGTAGAGTGTCTGGTAGGGCTGCCGGAACGCCCTGACCTCCTCTCGCACCTCTTCTGGCACCACCCGCTCGACCAGGACGCGGGCGATGAAAGTGGCGAGAGCATCAGACCCTGCTCTCGGTAAGGCTCCAGGACGACAAGTAGGACACCCCTTGCGGGTGTCCCTACCCTAGACGAATCGGGTTGCACCGTCCAGAGTAGGGACAGGGCTTGCCCCTGTCCTGGTTCTCCTTCAGGATATCACCTTGGAGAAATGTGCTGCTCTCTCGCTCGCTCAAGATGGTTTGTCCTTCTTTTTTTTGCCGAGGCCAAAATGATACACTGGAAGAAATGAGAGCAAGAAGATCAACGACCACATGGAAAGGATGTGTACCAGGAATTCCATGCCTGCAATGGAGAGACCCTGGCTCAGCAAGCGGAGGATCACATGAAAGAAACACTCGTCCTGGCAGGACTAGAACGCCGCAAAGAAGATTACGAACTCATCACCGGGCATGCGCGCTATGTGGATGATGTGAAAATCCCTCAGAATCGTCCTGCACTGTTGCACATGGTCGTGGTGCGCAGTCCCTATGCCCATGCACGCATCAAAGACATCAACCTTGAAGCGGCTCGTGCGTTCCCTGGCGTTGTTGCGGCCTTCAGTGGAGCAGAACTGGTAAGGGATATGCCCACACTTGAACTGATCACTACGTTACCCGGTCTCAAGGTGCCGGAGCGACGACCATTGGCAGTTGATCGCGTGCGCTACGTAGGGGACCCGCTGGCGGTCGTCCTGGCAGAGGAGCGCTCTATTGCCGAGGATGCGCGTGAGCTGGTCGAGGTCGACTATGAAGTGTTGCCTGCCGTGATTGATCCAGAGGCAGCACTTGCGCCGGATGCTCCACTTCTTTATGAGGAACTTGGCTCAAACGTCGCCATTCAGTTAGCAAGTGGAGGTGGTGACATTGAGGCCGCCTTTAAGCAGGCAGGCGATATTGTTCGCCTGCGGGTCGTCAACCAGCGCGTGGCGCCCAGTTCCCTGGAGGGGCGTGCCTGCCTGTTCGATTTTGACCCAGCCAGCGGCCAGCTCACGGCCTGGCTCTCTTCCCAGACGATCTACCAGGCGCAGCGTCTACTGGCATCTGCCCTGGGTCTTGAGCGTCACAAGATTCGCATTTGCGCTGCGCACGTCGGAGGTGGTTTTGGAGCGAAGGTGGGCATCAGCGGGGAGGAGATTGTCGCAGCCGCGCTTGCAATGAAGTACGGGCGACCGGTCAAGTGGATTGAAACCCGCAGTGAGAATCTGCAGGCTCAGACCCATGGGCGTGGGCAAGTGAACTACATCGAGGCGGCTGTGCAGAAGGATGGACGGCTTCTTGGCCTGAAAGTGCGTACCGTCGCCGACTTTGGGGCTTTCCTGGCCTACACCACGCCGATCTCGCCCAATACGACGGCGCGCATGCTCAATGGGCCCTACCAGATCCAGGCGCTGGACTTCCAGGCCGTGGGCGTGTTTACCAATACGGTGCCGACGGCAGCATACCGGGGAGCAGGACGGCCCGAAGCAACCTATCTGCTAGAACGAACAATGGACCGTATTGCCCACCGGTTGCACCTGGACCCTGCGGAGGTGCGCCGTCGCAACCTGGTTGCCCCAGATGCTTTTCCCTATCGCACCGTTCATGGAGCGCTTTACGATAGCGGGAACTATCAGGCGGCCCTCGAACGAGCGCTGGAACTCTCCGACTATGCAGGCTGGCGCGCAAAGCAGCAGGAGCGGCGTAAGGCGCAAAGCAACTCGCTTCTCGGTATTGGCCTCTCTACCTTTGTAGAAATATCCGGTGGCCCCTTTGGCCCAACAGGACCCGGCATTCCACAGGACGCAGCCACCGTGCGCATCCGGCGTGATGGGACTATTCTGGTGCAGAGCGGAGTAGCACATAACGGCCAGGGACACTTTACGGCTTTTGCCCAGATTGCCGCTCAGACCTTTGATCTGCCAGGCTCGCAGATCGAGGTGCAGATGAATGACACCTCATTGCCAGCCTACAGTATTGGCACCTTTGGCAGCCGCACGGTGCAGATAGGCGGCGTGGCCGTCCTGCTGGCGGCTCAAGCTGTACGGGAGAAAGCGCTGCAGGCCGCGGCACGGTTGTTGGAAGCTGCGCCAGCAGATCTGGAAATGATCAGTGGACAGGTGAGGGTGCGCGGAGTACCGGGGCGGGCAATCAGCCTGGGCGAACTCGCACGCCAGGTGGAAGAGCAGCCCGACCTGATTGAACACGAGCCGCCTGACCCCATAAATGGCACCCCGATCGCAGGCCTGGCCGCGTGGCGCGAATTCTCTCCGTCAGGCCCGACGTTCTCCTCCGGTGCCCATGTAGCTGTTGTTGAGGTAGAAATGGAGACCGGGGAGGTGCGCGTTCTCAGCTACGTGGCTGTGGACGATTGCGGGCGAATCCTCAACTCCTATCTGACCGAGGCGCAGGTGCATGGCGGTCTTGCCCAGGGAATTGGACAGGCGCTCTATGAAGAGGCGATCTACGATCAGGATGGGCAGCCACTCGCCGGGACACTCATGGACTATACCCTGCCGATTGCTGAGCAGATACCAGGCTTGGTGGTCGATGCTATCGAGACGCCCTCTCCTCTCAACCCGCTAGGAGCCAAAGGCGTTGGCGAAGCAGGCTGTATCGGTGGCCCCCCGACTATCGTCAATGCCGTCGTGGATGCCCTTGCCCTGCTTGGTATCGAGATGATTGATATGCCACTACGCCCCGAGAAGGTCTGGGCACTCGTGCAGGCAGCGCGCCAGGGGGAACTGCAACGAGTTGATCCATTGCCACCAGCCTTTTTTGGCGCGGCACCCAGTCCAAAGCCGGTGGAGACGAGCAATCAGGGAAGCGCCAGTTCGGTGGATGTATGATGGTTGAGCAGAAAGTTGGAGTCCAACATGCCAGAAGACCATGACCTACTGAATGCCCTGCGCCACGACCTGGCCGCACTCAGCGCTCTACACGCTCCACCAGGCGCCGAACAACCTGTTATCGCACGCCTGCGCGATCTCTTTACTCCCCTGGTTGATAGCGCCAGCATGGATCACATAGGCAACCTTACGGCGACGCGTGAGGGGCCACCAGACAGGCTTCTACCCCATCATCTGTATGGGGGTAGCGTACATAGCTAGTAGTCAATAACAACCGATCGGCTTGCGCGCCGCCTCTTGCAACTCCAGTGCATTGTCATGATGATCTCTACCGGTACTTTGTTGACGCAGGAAAGGACGCTTCCTTTTTGTGTTGCTGTGGCTTGGTCTTGCCTGGATTCTTCGTGCTTCACTGACAGCACCCACTAGCTCTCGTTTGAGGAAAAATCCGCTGGCAACAAAGTACCGGTAGAACCTGACTGAGAAGCTGTGCCGTTCCATAGAAGCCGGCAGCATGATTCATCCCCAGTGTAGAGAAATACTTTCCTGCTTTCAGAGAAGAGTGCAAACAGCAAAAGGGGTTCACTCCAAACACAAAACTGTCATGCTTGTGCTGCGTAGGTAGGTATGCTATGCTAGGCTCTGCAAGACACCTCAGTGTTCTATGCTTAAATCAGTGGAGAGCATGCCAGGATGCGTTTGGATGACTATATAGATAAAGATGTTGCTTATTTTATCGGGTTGCTCATGGGGCGTGGAACGATCATTGGTAGCGACCGGCAGATTACGATTGAATTTCCACATTCTTCGCTTGGGGACGCTGCGGAGGAGTAGTGTATGAGTTTTACAGATCGGCTTGTTCAGGCAGATACCGTTGTGAGAGTGCTGGCCGAGCACATCTGGAATGTTGCTCCGTGCGCTGGACGCCTCATTATTGTCCCCTATGGCTATGAAACGCATGTCCCGGATGTGGTTCGCCAACAAATGCGGTTTGTACACACAACGACAACTCGCTATGTTCGGTTTACCCCCGACTTCTTCACGCTTGATCGCCAGCATCCTGAGAGGATGTACTTGTTGGAGTACAAAGTGAGCCAGACCCCTATATACAGCGCAAACCGCATTGCAGCAATTGGCTCTGCTGCGAACATCCCTGCTCTTCGCTGGCAGGATGCCGGGCAGATGGAGGCCGACGCATACGACAACTACGATGCGCTCCACACCCTGGGTGTCCATGTGGTGATACTCTACTACTGCGCCTATCATGAGCGGCTGCTATTATGTGATTATATTGAGAGGCTGCGCATACTGCATCGAGACCAGGTCACCACCCAAACGACTCGTGGCAGCCGTACCCCATTTGTCAACTTTGATGCACGTTCTATGCGTACGCTTGACGTGTTTTTGCGGGAGGAACATGGGATCGTGATCGACCCGGCGACTTATACAAGCACGCTTCAGGTATTGGCCAGCGTATTGCCCATCCAGCACCACGAGAACTCACCGTTGCATTCAAGTAACCGGCAGAGGTAATGCTATGCCGAATCGGAATCGCTTGGGTCGGTTGTAGCCGGTCCCCCGATCTGCGGTTCTTCTACGGGAACTTCTGCAGGAGCATGGCTTCCATTGGCGCCAGAGCTTTTTGGCTTTTGGAAGATCAGAATAAACTCGTGGGCTTTGTTAATACGAAAGACAGCGGGATAACCGAGTGGTCGCATATTATTGTACTCATGCCGGCGGTCCCAGATGATGAGATCATCGTAAATGAACCCAAGCTCTTGCATCAATTGAGCAACATCACTATGAAATGGGTAAAACTTGTTCTTCTTCCGAAGATCCATGACAATGACACAGCAATAGGCACCAGGACGCATTGCTTGATACACCTGCTGAAACACTCCCTGTAACTGCCGCAGGAATTCATGATAGTCGCCAATCTTGCCAAGATCGGCGGGAGCATCACCATAGTTCCGGCGCTCCTTGTAGTCTGCTGTGCGTTTCTCGTTGAGCACATCCCAGTATGGAGGCGACGTCACGACGAAATCGACGGATCCAACGGGTACGTAGTGCAAGAGGTCTTGTGCGTTCGCATTATGGAGGACGGCGTTACCCCGTTCAGTGCCAAATAAAGTCGCTTGGCTGAGCCGTCTTTCAGCCTTTTTTACAAATTGAGGAGAAATTTCTAGCCCAATGCTGTCTTTCCCCAATCGTTGTGCAGCCACTAACGTACTCCCGACTCCGGCGAACGGGTCAAGAATAAGCCGGTCGTGGCGATTCGTAAATATTTCGATGAGTCTCGTAACGAGAGCAACAGGGAAGATCGCGGGATGGCCAAGGGCTACCTCTTCTGGCGTTTTGTGAATATCGCTCCAGATTGAAATGGAATACTTCGTCCACGTTTTGCCATCCAGTTCATTCGCCCTGGGGAGATCGCTTTGCTCCGAAGATTCGCTCTCGTATCCATCATCCAGTCTCTCCTCCTCGCTGTTCACTACCTGCATTTCAGGATCGAGAGACCCTTGCAATATTTGCTTTTTCGACATGCTTTTCTTCCTCTGTTGTCTTCTAAGACACATTGTGATTTCTCACAGATAATCTGGCTCTATTATACAGGTTGTTACCGTTGCGAACAATGTTTTTTGTCCCTTGCAGCAGCGGCACACCTACTATCGCCAGGCTTTGAACGTGTTCGCAGAACGGATATAGTTTAAACTGCGCTCCCCGTCTGGGAGTGTATGAGGGAAGGACGTATGAGCAATTTCCTGAGTGAGTTTGTTCTCCTGTTGCTGTCAACGCCGCCTGCTTACTCGTCGAGAGGACCCAGGGGAAAGATGGAAGGGGAGATGCTGCTGTCAGGGCTCAACAAAAAAGCCCGCCTGTGCAGGCGGGTGGGGTGGCAACGTCCTAGTTTCCCACGGGGCTGCCCCCGCAGTATCATCGGGGCTGGAAGGCTTAACGACCGTGTTCGGGATGGGAACGGGTGTTTCCCTTCCGCTATTGTCACCACCCCACCCGCATGTACAGGTGGGCAACTTCTCCCTGGTGGAGATGAGGGGATTCGAACCCCTGACCTCTGCCGTGCAAAGGCAGCGCTCTTCCAGCTAAGCTACATCCCCGCTCTTGGGGGTGGGCCTTCCTGGACTCGAACCAGGGACCTCAGTCTTATCAGGACTGCGCTCTAACCACCTGAGCTAAAGGCCCATACCATACCGTAGCATGCTACAATGCGAAAGCAGAGAAGCAACCCCGGACAACTCAAAAGTGGTAAGGCGACCTCTAGAACATCTTTGCCTGCCAGTGACAAACTCGTCTTCACAAAGAAGCTTGTCTCCCTGACTTCTGCTTGAATATCAGGGTAAAACAAGATCGACCTGGGAGACTCGTCTCCTCCCGGAGACGAGCCAGCTCCCTAGAAAGGAGGTGATCCAGCCGCACCTTCCGGTACGGCTACCTTGTTACGACTTCACCCCAATCACCGACCCCACCCTCGACGCCTGCCTCCCTCTCTGAGGAGAGGGTTAGCCCGGCGGCTT
>CADDZH010000118.1 GCA_902812455.1 Chloroflexota bacterium
CGTTGATGAGCTGCGGCAAGAGCTGCATGTGAGCATCATCACGGCAGAGAATATCGTCAATTATCGCCAGCAACATGGCCCCTATACCTCCGTCGATCAACTCCTGCAAGTTGTGAGCAAGTCAATTTATGACCGCATCAAAAACCTGGTAACTGTATGAAGATTGACCTGCGAGGGTGGGAGTTGATCGTTGTAGCAGTTGCCTGGCTGGCCGGTATCCTGCTCAATTCGTGGCTGGCTCTGCCTGCGTTGCCCCTGCTGATCGTGGCAAGCTCAGTGCTGATCGGTCTTCCGCTTGCGTGGCGCGACAGGCAGGGCAGGCTGGCCTTCCTCTTCATACTCTGGCTGGTGCTCGGCGCATGGCGATACTCGATCGCTTCGCCCGCCGGTGATCCCCATGCTCTCCCGGCGTTCATTGGAAAGGGAAAGGTGGACATACGGGGAGTTGTAGCAGATGAGCCAACACTCGAAGCGCGAAGCCGCCTGCTCCTGATCGATGCCAGCAGTATCAGCACAGATGGAGGGACATCATGGCAGGATGCTCACGGGCAACTGGAAGCGCAGATGCTAGGTGGAGAGATAGACAATCCCTATGGCCCCAATTATGGCGATAGCGTTGAGCTGCAGGGAAAGCTCCAGCCACCTCCACCACATAGCACGCCGGAAGTGCTGGCAAGTATGCCCTTTCCACGCATCAGCGTGAGCAGCGCTGGAGGCAATCCTGTCCTGGTAGCCCTCTTTCAACTCAGGCTCAGGCTGGCCACCATCATCCTGCAGGCGCTGCCCCAACCAGAAGCAGCGCTCATGCTGGCCATCCTGCTGGGGATGCACACTCCGGCGCTCAAACCATTGATATCAGCCTTCAATGAGACTGGAACGGCACATATTAGCGCCGCTTCCGGCTTCAAGGTCACCATTGTAGCCGGAATAGTTACGACCTGCACACGATGGCTATATGAAAAACGTAAGCAGCCAGCCATCCGGTTATTGCCTGCAGAAAAATCCAGGGGACAATGGAGACGGTGGGTCGCGACAGGTACGACTATAGGAAGTATCGGTATCTATACTATCCTATGTGGCGCCAGCCCGGCAGCTTTACGGGCAGGAATCATGGGCGCATTGCTTGTTGTCGCTCCACGCCTGGGACGCGTGTATAATATTTATACTGCGCTGGCAGCAACAGCTATCGTGATGAGTGTCTTTGATCCCTTTGTCCTGTGGGATGCTGGATTCCAGTTGTCGTTTCTCGGCACGCTGGGCATCGTGCTGCTTACTCCCCTCTTCCAGTACCTGCTCAAGCCTCTTGAACGCCTTCCCCTGGGCTATTACATCGCGGAGATCAGCGCGGTGACGCTGGCAGCACAGGCAGCCACGCTACCGATCACTGCGTTAACCTTCAACCAGATCTCTTTCATCGCGCCGGTCGTCAATATCCTGACAGTACCCGTGCTTGCACCAACAATCTTCCTGGGATTTCTGCTTTGCGCAGCAGGTTCCCTGTACTTACCTCTCGCCATCTTTTGCGGCTGGGTCGCGCGGCCTCTCCTCTGGTATACGCTCAATATCATCACGTGGTGCTCGGAGCTGCCGTGGGCCTTTATTACAGTCAACAATCCGAGCGCAGGACTGGCATGCTGCTACTATGGAATCCTGGCCCTTGTCATCAGTATTATCTTCTACAAATGGCCCGCAGTGAACCCGCTAAATAATCCGGCTGGCCATACCCTCCCTTATACGGCTCATACTCCCTCGTTGCGATCACGGCGGAGGTGGCGCATGATGCAACTGGGCGCAGCGCTTCTTGTTATCCTGGCGACGGGCGCTACGGCGCTAGCATCACGGCCTGATGGCCGCCTGACGATCAGCTTTTTGAGTGTGGGGCCTGCTGGCCAGCCGCCGCAAGGCGAAGCCATACTGATCCACACGCCTGATGGCAAATATGCGCTGATCGATGGAGGCATGGACGCTACTTCTCTAGACCTCGAGCTGGATAGCCGCCTTCCATCCTGGCAGCGCTCGCTTGATGTTGTCATGTTGACCTCTCCTCGCACGGATCACCTGGCTGGCTTGCAGGATGTGGTGACTCGTTACCAGATTGGAGAGGTGCTGGATGCGGGTGTGCTTCATCCAGGCACAAATTATGCGTTGTGGCGGCGTATGATCAACGAAAACGGCATCCATTACGTGCAGGTCCGGCAGGGTATGACGGTTAGCATAGGGATGGAGGTTGCGCTACAGGTGCTCTGGCCACCATCTCAGTTACACAAAGGCAGCAGCGAGGAGCTGGATAACGGGCTGATCGTGCGGCTGCTTGCTCCTGGCCTGCGCCTCTTGCTCCTGGGGGCGGCTTCCATGAGCAAGTTCGCGCTGAGTGGGATAGTAAACAGTATCAGTTCGAGTTATCTCCAGGCAGACATTGTGCAACTTGTGGCCGAGGCCGGGAAAAATTTCCCCAGCGAGTTAAGCGCTGTTTTACAGGCTGCTCATCCATCGGTACTGGTGATAACGCCCGCCGCTCTCACTCCAAAGCAACGCAAGGCCCATATGACATCGATAGTAAGCACGCTTCCACAGGCACTTGCAAGCCCTTCATGGCAAGTCGTTCAAACGGCGCAGGCAGGCACGCTGGAGATCACCGGCAGCAACCAGGGGTGGACAATGAACGTATGAATTGGTAGGCAAGGTTCAATATTTGCATCAAGCACACGAGAGAAGGGAAAAGAAGGAATCACATACCATGATCTGCGAGCGGTGTGGGAGAGAGATAGCCGATAACGCGAGCATCTGCCCATCCTGTGGGACTGTGACCTCAGCATTCAAGGGAACAGGCGAGGCTTCGACCAGTTATGGGCAGTATCCACAATACGGGCAATACTGGCAGCCAGGGAATCCTTCATACCAACCGCTGCCAGGCTACGAACAGGGATATGCCCAGCAGCAGGGCTACACGCAGCCAGCTTCTCCACAGCAGGATGCCGGCTACGGGCAGGCCTATCCTTATCCACCACCAGGATACGGGCCAGGGCCTGTCAATGTGACGGTCATCAATAACGTACCCTCAACCAGGAATAACACGCCATTGATAGTAGAGGTGATTCTCTCGCTTTTTGGCATCTTTGGCGTTGGCTGGCTGATGGCAGGCGAGACGACGACCGGCGTAATCCTGCTCATATGCAGCTTTGTGATCTACTGGCCTATTGCGTTCATCCTGGCGATTACCGTCGTGGGGCTGGCATGCCTTGGCCCGCTGGCTATCGCAGCCATTGTTGTGAATGCGCTGCTACTCAACAATGTGCTGAATCGCAAAGCGGCACAGGCTCAGTACATGACGATGCAGCAGCCAGGCGGGCGGCCATAAAGACCCACCCATCCACACCGCTCCACCCTCGCCCCTACGGTCGTCGCCATTGGCTTCGTTAAGTTGATGCATATTATCGCTGATTGATCGGCCCTTCCTCGACAATCACCCGAGAAGATGTAGGCCTGAATTTATTTAGCGAAGGCGAGGCGCCGGTACTTCTCGCGCGACTCGATCCAGGCCTCATCGGAAAGCCCCAGCTTTTCTCGCAAGGATTCGGGTGGCACGCCGGCCTTCAACTGGCGCACGGCGAAGGTATCGCGCAACAACTGCAGGGTGACGCGCTTCTTGATGCCCGCTGCCTGTACGGCTTTTGCCAGGATATAGTTCAAGTTGCGATCCGTGCAGTCAAAAAGGGCATCCTTAGGATGATACTTCGCTACATAGGCATGGAAAATGGAGGTGAACTCGGCAGGGAGGGCCAGGCGGCGTTCGCGATGCTGCTTGCCCGTAGAGGCCGGGAAGTGAACGGTTATCGCGGGAGCCTGTGGGTCTGAAGTATCAACGTGATCGAGCTTGAGGGCCATAACTTCCTCTTTTTTAAGCCCACCATAGAGCACAAGGTAAACCAGGCAGTGAGTACGCGGGTCCTCAGCAGAGGCATCCAGCAGGCGCTGTATTTCGTCTTCAAAGAGAAGCTCTGGCAAGGGTGGCAAGGGGCGTTCCAGAGCAATGCTGGCGGCAGGGTCTTCACGAATGACGCCTTCGCGAGCGAGCCAGGAGAAGAAATTCTTGAGGAACGTGACACGACGCGCCATTGTTTTGGGCGCGGGAGCATGGCCCTTGCTGCCAAACTTCAGCTTCATGAGCCAGTCTGCCAGGTGTTCCTTCGTAATACGCCCGATGGGAGTATCCTGGCCGAGGTAGTTGCTGAGCATCTTCAGGTCTGAGAGAAAGCAGGTAACAGTATAATTGGACTTGCCGCTCAGCATGAGTTCTTGCTGGTAGGGGATGGCGCAGGCGGCAAGGCTGGACTGGTCGGTGAGCGGCCTGGTTCGTACCAGCGGCGGAAAAGGCGTCTCTAAGGGATCGGGCGGGGCAGAGATAACGGTAGAGGCGCCGGTAAAAAGGTTTTCTTGCAAAACGGTGCTATCTTCTGATACAAGAGGATGGGCATCTGGTTCTTCTACGGGCTGGTTTTTATCCTGGTTTTCTTTGCGCATCGCTCACTCCTTGATAACAGTTTCATGATAACAAGGGACGCACATGTGAGAATCCCTACAATGTCGTTTTGTTTTTCATTATAGCAGAACCAGGCAAGGTATGTTGAGATGTTTTGCCCGATCGTCCGGGTTGTTACGTTGACTCAGATGAAACGTCCTAACGTGTGAGTTTTCTTGCGGTATATTATCTATTAGGCATCGTTTGTCATCCTGAGCGCGTGAGCCGAAGCAATGTCATCCTGAGCGCAGCGAAGGACCTAACGCCGTGAAGGATCTCCGTCGGTGAGGCAGCGGATGTTTCGCTTCGCTCAACATGACATAGTGAGGCAGCGGATGTTTCGCTTCGCTCAGGATGACATGCTTGAAGCTTACCCTGGGATGATAGAGATGAAGCGCTTGCAACCATATATGCCGGCAGCAGCAATCTTTTGCCTGGCTCTATTTGTGCGGGTTGTTTATAACGTGACTGCTGGTCGAGGTTACACACCGACGTATGATTCCCATACATACCAGCAGCTCGCCCTCAACATCCTGCACTACCATTGCTTCTGTCAGGCCCCAGGCGTTCCCATGGTCGGGCGAGAACCGTTCTGGCCGGCTGTTATTGCAGTGATCTATGACATGCTCAGTCCGAGAAATATCTATGTGCGCTTATTTCTCAGCGTTGTCGGGTCGGGCACATGCGTGCTGGTTTATCTCTTTGCCAGAGACCTTTTTGGAAGGCGCATCGCTCTCGTAGCCGGGATATTTGCCGCTATTTATCCCAATCTCTTTATTTATGACGGCTGGCTCTACTCTGAATCCCTCTATATCTTCCTGCTCTTTGCCTTTTGCTATTCTCTCTATCTCGTCCAGCGCACTGCACACTATCGATGGATGATTGTAAGCGGCGTATGTCTTGGGCTACTCTCGCTGACCCGAGCAAATGGGCTGATCGTGCTTCTGCTGGTGGCTATCTGGGCAATTGTGCTGTGGCGCAGTGGAAGGCTAGCGTGGCCTGTTGCAGCTAAAAGTGCCGCTGCCGTTGTTCTGATTTCCCTGGCCATTGTTGCGCCATGGACGGTTCGTAACTACGTTACCTTTCATGAATTTATTCCAACTGCGACCGGCGAGGAGGGTATTGTCCTGCTGGGAGCATACAATAACATGGTGCTGGAACCCGGCCCTTTCCAGGGCATCTGGATCAGGCCAACACTCTCCAATCCTGGTGTAGCCAACCGATACTATACCAGTGACAGCCAGCAAAACCAGGTCTACACAAGCTACGCGGTACAATGGATAGAGAGCCATCTCAATGATATGCCATATTTGCTCGGCATGCATTTCATCAAGATGTGGACGCCGGCTACCCCGGAAGCTGATCTCGCGATCGATCAATTTCCAACGCGGCTTTCGTCCAGAATCGTGTGGGCTATGATCGATACGATGTCCATTCCTCTCTTTATCCTGGCCGCGCTTGGCCTGCTAGCAACGTGGAGGAAATGGCGCGAGCTCCTAATCATCTATTTGATGATAGCGCTGACTGTTGCCGAGTGCCTCTACTTCTATGGCTGCTCTCGCTTCCGCGCACCCATCGAGCCGATGCTGGTGCTGCTTGCTGCGGGATTTCTGTGGTGGGTCACTGAAAAAGATAGGGGAACGCTGAGATGGTTGCTTGATAGGCACAAACAGGCACCGCCAGTATCGCCCCTACCCTCACACGTTGATGCCAGCATCCAATAGTGGGTAGAACCCAAAAGTATTGTTTTGTTGCGTCAGGTAACATTAATCGCTATAATCCGCTAGGAGACTGATTTTTAGTTCTCGTTATTTACCGGTGGGTTTAAACGTTTGTTTTTTAGTAGCTTAATTTGTTGAAGGAAGTACATTGTATGATCTATCAGGGAGTGTCAACACTAGAGGTACTGACAGAAGCCAAAAACTATAACAGGTGGATAGTAGAGAATTTCTTGTGCTATATAAAAGCTCCGCTTTTGGAGTTTGGCTCTGGCATAGGGAATATTAGCGAATTGATTAGTTCTTATACGCCCCTGTGTTTAACAGATACCGATGTGAGCATGTTAGCTCGTCTCAAGGAAAAGTTTTGCTCTATCGATGATGTTTCCGTTGAATTTCTTGATATCACTCAGCCGCCTCCACGGCATCTGGTTGAGAGTTTCCAAACGGTCATCGGCATAAATGTATTAGAACATGTGGAGGAGGATGAAAAGGCTCTTTTTCACTTAGGACAAGTCCTGAAGCCATCGGGAAGACTACTATTACTTGTGCCCGCAAAGAAATGGGCTTATACGAGTCTTGATAGAGAATTAGGTCATTTCAGGCGCTATGAAAAAAAAGAACTGAGAGAAAAGCTCGTAAAAGCATCTTTTCGTATTGAAAAGCTATATTTTTTCAATATTGTCGGGTTGATCGGCTGGATCGTCCAGGATAAAATCAACCAATCAGGAGCTTTGCGGCCATATCAAGTTTCTCTCTTTGATGCCATGGTCCCCTTTTTGAAACGCATAGAAGCGAAAGTTCCTATGCCAGTAGGCATTTCTTTGATAGCGATTGCGCAGAAGATATGATGCCAAGCTTCGCAGGAATCACTACCAGCAGGCTGGGACGGCCGGCATACAGTACCGCATCTGCAAGCACACCCAGAGGTTGTCCAGGCTCATACCTGCTTCCATTGGTGGCCTGTCCTCTGGATAGTACTTAGACGGATTTGATATGAAACGTTTTCTACAGGCTATTCCTGCGGCCAGTGTATTCATACTGGCCTGGATTGTGCGCTTTGTTTTTAATATCACTGTTGCTCGCAACTATACATCGACCCATGACGCATATTTTTACCAGCTTATTGCACGCAATCTGTTAACGGCTCATTGTTTTTGTATCTTCCCGCCTGTCCCAACTGTTGATCGTCCCCCTTTATGGCCTGCTACAATTGCGGCAATATACGGCATATTTGGGCCGAACGAATATTTTGTGCGTATCTTTCTCTGTTTTGTGGGCGCTGGAAGCTGCGTGCTGATCTATTTGTGTGCACGCGAGATTTTCAATGAGGCCATTGGTATCCTGGCAGGCATTATTGCTGCGATCTACCCCCAGCTCTACCTGTATGATGGCTGGCTCGATGCCGAATCGCTGTACATCTTTCTCCTTCTTGCCTTCGCCTATAGTCTCCTTCGCCTGCAACGTACAGGGAAATGGTCCTGGGTCATCTGGAGTGGGGTGCTGCTTGGACTACTCTCGCTAGAGCGGCCAAACGGAGTCGTTGTCCTGGGCCTGTTTGTCGTATGGATGCTCCTTCTCCTCTGGAAAATGTTAGAGACCCGGCGACTCAAAGTCAGAAGAATGCTTCTTGCTTTACTCATCGCCATCGTTCTCATCGCTCCATGGACGCTACGCAATTATCTCCTTACGCGCACCTTTATTCCAGTGACCACCGGAGAGGGAACGATCCTGATCGGGTCGTACAACGATGCGATCCTGCAGTCAAGTAACCCTGGTGGATGGGTAAATCCGAATGTGGCGGATCCCGCGTTAGGACATCAATATCACTTCGCCGACTGGCAGGGGCCAACTGTACAGGTGGCACGAGAAACAGCGTTCAGGCATTTTGCGGAACACTGGGTATTGCAGCATACCAATGCCCTGCCAGCAATCTTGAAGGCACATTTTCTCGATATGTGGGGACCTGTGCCAACTGATACAGACCATCCTCTCAACCGCTTTCCCAATGAACGTGCAACCCAACTTGTTCTATTCCTGGCCCGCTACGATCTCTTTTTTATCTATGCGCTGGCTGCAGCCGGTTTCCTGCTGACATTACGAAATCGCTGGCGGGAACTGCTCTTCTTCTACCTGCTGGTGCTGGCAACGGTGGCACAATGTCTCGTCACTTACGGCACCCCGCGTTTTCGCGCTCCCATCGAACCTGTGCTGGTTATTCTCGCGGCTGGCGCGATCTGGTGGCTAACCCAATATTTCAAAAGATTGCTTGAGAACCGTGAGCAAGTAGAAGCAGATCGCGCTGAGCAGCCGGTGAATGAAGAGAGCAATGTCCTGGCAAGCGATATGTAAGCCGCATTTTAGACTATGCTTGTTGAGCCGTGCGCAGTATCTCTTCGACGAGGAGGATGGGGCGCTGCAAGGGGATATCGTGAATAGTATCGGGCAACCACACGACACGAGCGTGGGGATGGAGGGATTGGATGCGGGCTACGCCTTCGTGCTTCATACGGAAATACGCGGCCTCCCTTTCGCTAGCGGGCTGCTGTTCGGCGATCACCAGGGTGATGGGGCAATGTACCTGCCGGTAGAGATCAAAGGTGGGCTGATCCCACATGGCGCTGATAATTTGCAGGTGATTCTCAAAAGCGAGGCGAGGCGCAACGGTATTATCTTCGCGCAACTGCACGATGTGCAGGATAGCATCCTCAAGTTCTGGCGACCATTGTTTACCGAGGGGGCCGCTGCGAAAGTAAGAGAGAAAGGTGTCACGCGGGGTGCCGGCAAAGCGTGGCGGGGCCAGGTCTTGCATAGCCTGCTCGCGTGTCCAGCCGGGGCGCAGCGAAAGCTGGCCGGTTGCTCCATCAACGAGCACAAGGGCAGCGACTTTAGCGGGATGGGTTGCGGCCAGTTGCAGGGCGACGGCTGCTCCCCATGAATGGCCAACCACGACAGCGCGATCAATTTCGAGGGCTTGCATAGCAGCAGCATCGTCTGCCACAATTGTGGCGAAATCATAACCCGCATCTGGCTTGTCGCTTTCTCCATGGCCGCGCTGATCGAGAGCAGTTACAATGTAGCCGTGTTCAGCAAGCGGAGGGGCAACGAAATCCCAGATGCGCGAGGCCGAAGCCAGGCCGTGCAGGAGCAGGATATGAGAACCACGAGGCTGAGCGTCTCCAGGGGATGCTGTTTTGGGGGGGAGCCAGCGACGATAGTGCAACTGGAGGCCGTTTGCGGGGACAAAACCATCGATGGGCTGAATTGGCATATGGAAACCTGCTTCAAAAGATTTGACTTAGGAAAATGGCGCAGCCAATACATCGGCAGTGGGCACGATAATGGATGCTAACAAATTCATCCGGCAATGATATGACCAGCATGCAGGCCGATCAATCGGCGGTGGGCACGATAAATCGGCCCCTACAGCTATTATTTATCAACACGCATAACCTGCCGGTGCGCACTATTCGTCTTCGTCGTCCAGGTCTTCTGGTTCAAACTCGTCTTCGTATTCCTCCTCCACATCCTCGGCCTCATATTCATCCTCTAGATCCTCGTCCTCGTATTCGTCATATTCGTCCACATAGCCAAACCTGTCAAAGCTGGTTGGCTCGGGTTCCTTGCGGACGTAGATTTTTTGCTGGATGAACGGCATAGGCTTCAGGCCTGCCGGGGCAGCCGGGCCTTCCATTTGCGGGTCGTAGGCGGGTGAGCTTTCGCGCACCAGCACTTCATCTTTCCACGCGATCGCTTCAAAGCCCAGGCGACGCAGGTCCATAACCATGCCAGGCCAGGTGTCCTCAGGGCTGATCGCCCACCACTCGCGCCTCATGAGACGCACAGGGCGAACGCGCACAGGCCGGTTGAGATCACCCAGGTTAGCCAGTAATGATACACGTTTCCGCTCGGCTTTTTTCACGACTAGAACCGTCCTTTCTACATACAAGGACAACGTATACGGGGTTTCCTTCTTTTGCATCCCCAGAAAATGAATGTGAGTTCATTCTTTTCCTGGTTCCCTCCAGCGGAAACTCACTGTCTGTTTATACCATATCATATTATTGTGCTGATTGCCAGGATAAAACTGGTCAATTTGTCATGAAAAGGACGGGATGTGAAAAAAATTTCACAATGCTGAGAATGTTTTGCGCGGCAGGTACTGGCCGCCCCCTTTCCCACCAACATATTCGCGGTTGCGCACAAGGACACGCCCACGCGCGAGGACAGTATCTGGGATGCCCTGCACAGGCATGCCTTCATAGGGGGTGTAATCAACGTGCTGGTGCTGTGTTGCGGCGGAAATGGTCATGCTCTGCTGGGGATCAAAGATAACGATATCGGCATCACTGCCGGGAGCAATTGTGCCTTTGCGGGGAAAGAGGCCGAAGAGTTTAGCAGGCATAGTAGCGACAAGGTCAACGAAGTGGTGAATATCGAGCTTGCCGGTCCGCACGGCATCGTACATCAGCATGACGCGATGCTCCACGCCTGGCAGGCCATTAGGTATCCTGGTGAAATCATTCCGGCCAAGTTCTTTCTGGCCGGCAAAGTTAAAGGCAGCGTGATCGGTTGAGACCACCTGAAGCTCGTGCCGCTGCAAGCCAAGCCAGAGCGCTTCATTGTCAGTCTCCTTGCGCAAGGGAGGCGTGCAGACGCACCTGGCGCTTTCAAAGCCGGGCGCGGCATAGCAGCTATCGTTGAGATAGAGATATTGCGGGCAGGTCTCTCCCCAGACCGCCAGATCCCTTGAACGAGCCTCGGCGATAGCCTGAAGCGCGTAAGCACAACTGACATGGACGATATAGAGCGGGGCTTCGGCCAGGGCAGCCAGCCTGATAGCTCGCTCTGTAGCTTCTCCCTCGAGAATTGCCGGGCGGGTCAGCGCATGATAGATAGGAGCGGTATGCCCGGCAGCGATGGCTTCATGCACAAGGAAGTCGATGACGATACCGTTCTCGGCATGAACCATCACCAGCCCTCCCAGGGAGCCTGCGCGGCGCATAACGCGATACATGGTTACGTCGTCAACCATGAAGGTGCCGGGATAGGCCATGAGGAGCTTGAAGCTTGTTATGCCAGAGGCGATCATCTCATCCATTGCCGATTCGGGCGCCGCGTCAAGGTCGGTGATGGTGATATGGAAGCCATAATCGATGACGGCATGGCCTTCTGCTTTCGCATGCCAGGATTGCAGGGCTTCGGCAAGCGTGTGGCCGCGCTGCTGGTTGGCGAAATCGATGATGGTGGTGGTGCCACCACAGGCGGCGGCAATTGTGCCGGTCTCAAATGTATCGCTGCTCACCGTAGACGGCAAGGGAAGCTCCAGGTGGGTATGCACATCAACGGCGCCAGGAAAGGCATATTTGCCCTGAGCGTCAAGCACTGTATCGACTTGAAGCGCATCAAAGGTGCCGGGCGAGCCAATTGCGGCAATCGTTTCGCCGTCTATCAAAATATCACCGATGTAATCATCGGTTGCTGTCACAATATGGCCATTGGTAATGAGCAGGCTCATCGAAATCCTCCTTCTTAATGAACTTTAACGACCAAAAGCGGTCATGGGATGTCATCCTGAGCGCAGCGAAGGATCTCTGCCGATCGGCAGCGGATGTTTCCCCTTCGCTGTGCTCAGGGCTACGGCTCACTCGCTCAACATGACATGCCCGGGCTTTTCTGGTGATTGAGGCATTGTCACGTCCATTTGAATCTCGCTTAAAAATCATAATAATCATGACTGAGGATATACGTTCAGGTTGCTATAAAGAATGTCAGCGCTCGGAGCGCTCGAATTGGTGGTAGCAAGGAAGCCGATATCGCCTGCCGAGCTGTAAGTTGAGTCGGACAGGGACACCAGGAACACGCCATTGGCATAGAACAAGAAGGTATTATCACGCATGATGAGCTGGAGCGTATTCGGCACGCCATATCCCTGCTTTAAGGCCGAAGAAGATGTCCAATCCTGTAGCGCTGTGACCGAACCACCTCCTCCAACAAGAGAAATTTTGTAGTGGCCTTGAGAATCAATTTCAAAGAGGTAGCCTTCGTAGAAGCCAAAAGCGTCGGTGCTCAGGCGGAAGAAGAGGCCACCAGAATGTCCTTTCAAGATGGTGA
Organism: Chloroflexota bacterium; assembly: GCA_902812455.1. The sequence goes on from CADDZH010000118.1 coordinate 12,352, forward strand.
CATTGACTGAAACGGCGGCATTCTTATAGGTATAGCCTGTTTCACGGCAGCCCTGTAAGTTCACCAGGCCGGAGCTTTCCTTGACATGGTAACCATCGGAGGAAAAGACGCACTGGCTATTGCTGCCATCGAGGCCATCCCACTGGGCGCGCTGAGTGGCAGGATTATTGGGGTTGTTCAGCGGGTCCTGGTAAGCCGGCGTGCCGGAGGTAGCGGTCTGGATGACCCCGGCAGTGGCGGTAGCATTGGCCTGGGCGGCAGCGGTGGCGCTGGCTACGGCAGAAGCAGTAGCATTGGCCTGCGCGGTAGCGGTAGCGGCCTGCTGGGCCTGGGCAGTGGCAGTCAAATTGGGTGTAGCCGTTGGAGCCTGGGTCGCGCTAACAGTTTCTGTGTGCTGTGGCAGGACTTGAGGCGTACCAGGAGGGTTGGGGCCGCTATTTGGATGAGAAAGCACGGCGTAGATACTAAATCCGATGATGATGGCAAGGGTCAAAAAGGCGATGAGAGCAGCGCTCCAAAACTGGCGAGTGGCAAAGCGCGAGCGAGCAGGAGGCTTGCGGATGCCTGTCACTCCCATAGCGGGCGCTCTCCTGGGTTGAGAGGGCGCAAGCGGTTCTGCGGGCGGAGATGCAGGATGAGGTGGAACATATGGCTCAGCCCCGCTTGCATTGTTCAATAGCGAGGGATGGGGTTGAACTATGGCAGGGGCTTTGGCCGCAGGTGCGACAGGCGGCAGCACGATCTGCTTTGCCCCACCAATGGGAACAGCGGTCCCAGGAGCATATCTTGCATCGTGATAATGCTCCGGGATAGGGCCTATATCAGCGGCAGCGATTGCCTGGCAAAAAGCGTTTGCCAGCTCTGTGGCGCTGCCATAGCGAAGCTCAGGTCTCTTTTCCAGGGCCTGCAAGATGACGCGATCGACTTGAGGAGGGATATGTGGAACAATGCTGCTCGGCGCAGGAGGCGGCATATTCATATGCATGGCAACCAGCGCGATCTGGTTCTCGGCGCTAAAGGGCAGCCGGCCCGTCACCATCTCGAAGAGCAATACTCCTAGAGAATAGAGATCGCTGCGGTCATTGGCCTTGCGATTGGCTTCCTGAAAGAGTTCTGGAGCCACGTAGTCCACAGTGCCCAGGACGCTGCCAGCGGTGGTCAGTTGGGTTGAGTCAGCGAGGGTGCGGGCGATACCAAAATCGGAGAGATAGCATCGCCCCTGGGCATCGAGCAGGACATTGGAGGATTTGATATCGCGATGGACAATCCCCTGGCGATGGATATAATCGAGGGCATCGGCAATATCCTGCAGGTGGCGGCAGGCTTCCTGAAGCGAGAGGGGCGAGCGACGGATGCGGGCGCGCAGTGTGCCGCCTTCCATGTATGGCATGACGATGTAGTAGCGGGCATAGCCATCTACCAGGCACTCACCTGAATCATAGATGGGGACAAGGTGGTCATTATGGAGCGAGGACATGAACTGGGCTTCTCGAATGAAGCGCCGCAGCATTTCTTCATCTTCGCGCTTGAATACTTTGACTGCTACTATGCGGCCAGTGAAGGTATCATACCCTTCATAGACATCGGCCATACCTCCTCTACCAATTAACGTCCGCAATTCATAACGATTGAGGGTTTTTCCCTCTAATCCTGGCATACTACTTACTCCAAGCTCCTGCTAATCAATAATTTTGCGGGCACGACGCCAATACCCAATTGTAAACATATGTTACACTGTTCTGCGACGAGACACAAGTACAACACGACGGCGTAGAACAGGAAGGAGGCATGTACATGCCCAGATGTGTATCACTATTTCGTGGCATCAATGTTGGTGGCCGGACGATACGGATGGACGAGCTCAAAGAGCTGCATGAAGCCCTCGGCCTCAAGGATGTGGTCACCTATATTCAGAGCGGAAACGTGGTGTTTAGCAGCGATGACACAGATGTCGCTCAACTCTCGAGGAGCATCGAGGATAGCTTTGCGCAAAAATTCGGCTTCCAGGTGAGCGTCATAGTGCGAACGGCAACTGAGTTACAAGAGATTATTGCGAACAATCCCTTCCAGAATCAACCGGCAAAAGAGTCAAAATGGGTGGTCGTTCTGTTTCTGGCGACTCGCCCGGAAAGCACAGCACTGGAAGATCTCCAGAAGATGTATGCTGGCCCTGAAGAGTTCTATCTTATAGGCCAGGAATTGTACATTTATTATCCCAATGGCATAGGCCGCTCAAAGCTAACCCTGGCCTTGCTTGAGAAGAAGCTGAAAACCGCTGGAACGGCCAGAAACTGGAATACCGTTCTGCAATTGCAGAAACTGGCCCAACGATAGGTCATAGTGGCCCGGCAAGCAGGGAGGTTGACGGGGCGAGGCAAGCCTCCCAACCTCCCATCCACGCCACCCCCGCCCCTACTGCTCCGTGCTGTCCCGTGCAAAAAAGGATGGGTACCCAGGCTATAGTAC
>CADDZH010000119.1 GCA_902812455.1 Chloroflexota bacterium
CTGCTCGCCCCTACGATATACGATACGGGTGAGAGCGGCAGTGGAGAGTGCAGCCTGGTTGCTTGAGAGGAAGTATACCATAAAAATTGGTAGCAAGCAAGGGGTGAAAGGAATCTGAGCCAGTTTGTAATACACCCTCAGAGTTCGGTAAAATGATCACGTGGACATGAACACAGGCGATTACGAAGAATCAACCAGCTTCGATAACAATGGCATAGAAGCAGGCAGCGATGAGCTGCTTGCGGATGATAACCTGCGCCTGCCAGAGAGCGCGCATACACTGGTGCGCGTGCATGCAGTAGAGGCCTGGCTGCAACGCAGGATACAGGAAACAAAACTCGAACTGGGGGAAGCCGCGCTCGCCTTGCAGCAAGCTATGATGCAAGAATCGGCAGCCACAATGACGAGACTGCGCCGTCGCGAACAGCAAAACCAGGCCGCACAACGCCTTCATGCGCAGCAAGCCATGACAGAAGCGCAAGAACGCTTGAATGCCTATGAAGAGGCGCAGAGCTTGCTGGAAGAGTGTATCACACACGCCAGTGGTGAACGTGTGCTGGTAGAATTCTATCTACTATTAGAAGATCTCGTACTCCAGGCAACAACGCCCGCTGGCGCGGGAAGCCCTACTCAACCGCCAGCTTCACCCCGGCTGAGCACCTTTATCGATGTGCTACACCGGGTCGAACGTGTTGGCGCCCCACATGAAGAAGAATAGCAAGCACGGACACGACGGGCATGTAGTGGCCTCCCTGGTGGGGGCCAGGTAATCACCCACTAAACGCTATCGTAGTTCCGCCCTCAAAACTCAGCGACAACGATGACAAGGGCACCTGTGTATTGACGGGAAAATCGAAGTAGCCATCCTGAGACTGCCCAGGGAAGACCACAGGGGACAGATCCACAAGCTTGGGTGAGATAGCCTCGCCATTGGAGAGAACGAGGTGAGCAAGCGATGCAAATTTATACCCTGTAGGAGACTTTATGCTGGCATCAGGCTGCACAAGCACAGACACCCGCACTGTGTATGTCCCTTGTGGTTTTGGATCATCAGAAAAAGCTCCCGCCTCCTGAACCTGGGTGACGGTAATATGCAAGTTTCTGTAATCAACGCTCCGGTTCACCACTAACGAGCCTACCGGGTTCGCCAGCCCCACTGTCGGCGTGACCGGATTGTTCACGATGCCGATATTGGGGTCTTGCTCTTTGTCTGGCAGAAAAAAAGCGATCACGACGGCAATCGCGATAATGGTTAATGCCAGCGTTACCCGCACTTTTGATGATCGTAAAAGACGCTTCACCTGCGACATGGCTTATGTATACTCCTGCTCCAAACGAGATCTATGAGTGAGCGAAGAGCAAGGAGGCGCGAGGGCACGGGGACAAGCACCAGGCCCCTTCCCATCCGCGCCTGCACCCACAGCTTCGATACATCGAGCTTCTACTGTCCCTACAGGCAGCGATCCGCTTCCCAGGCGGATTCACATAAAAACCTACCCTTGTAAAACACCCCACACCCCGGCAAAGGACTCCGTCCTCTGCACTCTTGTCTTCCGCTAAAAGTATACTCCATGTTTTCAGGTTGGTAAATAACGTATCCTTCAAAGGAGAACGAGCGATAGCGCTTAGTAGAACCTGCCAGGGTATGCGCAAAGGTTTGCTGCTCTGGCGAGCCTGCTGGGAGCACATATGTGGCATTCGCGTCGTGTTCAACAATGGCCTGGTAGAGCGGATATCTATTCTGCCCCGGTTGGAGCTGATTATTGACAACGCTGCAGATGATCTGCTCATCGCTTTGAAATATGATGCGATCGCATGTCCAGTAATCAGAATAGATATGCACAGCGTGAATGCTCAATAACTTCTCGACCAGCACTTGCTGCTGCTGGTTGGTAGCCTGCACCCCCGGCACCTGCTGAAAGGTATCAAACGTGCCGTTCAAGAGAACAGCCACGATCACGAGCAGGATCGCCCACCTCAAGACGCGCAGGGCAGTTATAAAGCCAGGTGCGAGCTCACCAGCAGGGATACGCGAGCAAAGAGGCGCAATGATCGCCGGAAGAGCGACCAGCAGGCCCACCAGGTAGCGGGAAGAGGTCACGGGAACGAGCGCAGGAGCAGGACTGAGCAGGTAAGCGCATAAGGTCAGCCCGGCAATTCCCAGGAGCATGAGGCGAGCAGCATAACGAATAACCTTTTGCCTTTGTTCGGGTTCAGGCGAGCGCAAAAGGTGATAAGAAGCTAGCAAGTCTTTAAGTGTGAGAGCGACAGCTAGCAACCAGAGGAGGATAAAACCCAATCCCCACCAGCCCTGCACCCATAAATAGGGCAGTTGCTCTTTCCACTGCCCAGGCACGGTGGTCATCGAGTAGAGCAGGCTGTCTGCCGTTGCCATCGGCAAACTGATCACGATCGTGCCAACGATACCATCCCACAAGGTATAGGGCAGGTGCGGAGAAGCTAAGCCTCCCGAACTATGCAGGCTCAAGAGCGTGGCAACGAAGTTTTGCGCCGGATACTTCAGATCGAAGATAATTACCGGCAGCGCCCCTATCAACAGGCCTAGCAGGAGAAATACTGTGTTGCGTATGAATAATTCGCGGCGGCAAAACAGGACTAGAAAGAGCAAGGCCACAGCCACAAAGGGGATGATCAGCATGTGGCTCCAGAGAGCAAGTCCTATTACTACTCCCAGGCAGCCATAGATGGCAGAGCGCTGCCACCGGCGCGCTGGCCCGGCATCCGGCGTAAAGGAGAGCGCCAGCCAGGAAACGATGAGCACAATCAGAGCGCCAAACAGTATGGTTTCAAGATCGCCGCCGAGCGCTTTGAGCTGCCGCGTGAATGTTTCAATGGAGCCGAGGCTTAACAAAAAGAGCGTGATTAAGGCAATTCTTTTTGTATACAGCAGGCTGCTTAGCACATACATTACGAGGAGAAACAGGACATATAAAAAGACAAGACCAAGGCGCAGCGCGAAGGAAGAGGGGCCGAGCAGCCAGAACAAAGCAGCGCCAATATACGCTTCTATCGCACCCATATAGCTCTGGCCGTAAAGGTAGATGGGTAGCTCGCCTCGCGTAATAATATGCAAGGCCATGAGGCCCATCGTTCCCTCATCGCTATTTATGGCAGGCCATCCCAGGCTAATCAACGCAATCCTGAGAGCTGCTGCAAATGCGATGATGAGTAGGGCGCCCAGTCCATACGGGCCAATCTTGACATACTTTCTGAGCCAGAGCATCATATTAATCGTTTTTATATCAAATCCTTTTTGACCAATGCATATTCACCTAACTTATTAGGGAATAAGAAAAATTGGGCACATCCCAAACCCTGGCAGGGGGCGAAGCCCCCTGCACCCCCATTCCCTAATAGCCTTCTTGATTTTGTACTACGGTGTGGTTGGCAAAAATCTGGGCTGATGCCTTGCCTTCGTAGCCTGTTCATAGGCATAAGCCAGCTTGAGTAGCATCGGCTCGCTAAAAGCCCTCCCCATGAAGGTTATACCTACCGGAAGCTCAAACGAGAAACCTGCAGGCACGCTGATAGCCGGATATCCTGCCAGTGCAGCCGGTTGCGCACTCCCTCCCAGGGAGTGATCACCGTTGACCAGATCGATACACCATGCCGGACTGGTGGTAGGCATCACCAGTGCATCCAGGTTATACTTGTCCATCACCGCATCAATTCCTTCTTGACGGGACAGGCGATGATTTTCGGCAAGCGCCTGGAGATAGGTTGAATCAGTGAGCGAGCTGGTAGCTTCTGCCTGCAAAAGGAGTTCCTGCCCAAAGTATTTTAGCTCCTCACCGGCATGCTCATTGTTGAAGGCGATGATATCAGCAAGCGTCCGCACAGGCGAACTGGCAAGCTCGGCCAGATACTGATTTAGATCGGCCTTAAACTCAAACAACAGCACCGTCATTTCCGAATTGGACGCTTTCATCTGCTCGGCTGTCGGAATACCGGCAGGATCGACAATCTCCGCCCCAAGTTCCTTCATCCGCTCGATAGCTGCATTGGCAATCGCATCAGCCCTGGCACTATAGCCAAAATACACCTGCCGGGCAACCCCGATGCGCGCTCCTTGCAAGCCCTGCGGATCCAGGAACCTGGTGTAGTCGGTAGAGAACCTCCCGGCGCTTGACCCGGTAGCGGGATCGCGTGGGTCAACACCCGTCATACATCCGAGCAAGGTCGCAGCGTCAGCAACGGTGCGAGCAATTGGCCCGATAGTATCCTGGCTGTGCGCGATGGGAATAACGCCCGCACGGCTCGTAAGACCTACTGTCGGCTTAATTCCGACAACTGCGTTGCTCGAAGATGGGCAAAGGATTGAGCCATCCGTCTCGGTACCAACTGCCGCCGCCGCCAGATTGGCCGCAGTAGCTGTTGCCGATCCCGAACTCGAGCCGCAAGGGCTGCGATCCAGCACATAGGGATTAAGCCCCTGCCCTCCACGAGCGCTCCACCCGCTTGATGATGCGGTTGACCGGAAGTTGGCCCATTCGCTCAAGTTTGTCTTGCCAAGCAGCACTGCTCCTGCACGACGAAGTTGCTCTGCCACGAAGGCATCTCGTGGCACACGCGATCCCAACAGTGCCAGCGAGCCGGCTGTTGTCTCCATGCGGTCCGCCGTCGCGATACTGTCTTTGAGGAGAATGGGGATACCGTGAAGAGGTCCGCGTGGGCCTTTCGCCTTGCGCTCCTGATCAAGGGCACCGGCAATTGCTAATGCACCGGGATTGATCTGTAGGACGCTGTTAATTGCGGGGCCTTTTTTATCAATCTCCTCGATGCGCTCGATATATAACCCGGCAAGCCTGCGAGCGGTAAGTTCTCCCGAAGCCATGGCGGCCTGCAACTCGGCGATAGTTGCCTCTTCCAACGGGAACGATGCGCTGTTTTCGTTAACCATAACGATTGTGCTGCTACCTCCAATAGTGGGGCACGCCTCCGCTATTCTTGATAGTATAGCGCAAAGTCGCTGTTAATGCTACCGCAATTTCGGCCTCTTCCCTCACAGGCACTTGACTAACTTCAGTCGAGCAGGTATACAATGTCCACAAACGAAAGGGAGAAGATGCTATGAGTCTTGCAAAAAACGCTATTTTGCGTGTACCTGGTGCCAACCTCTACTATGAGGTACGAGGGTCGGGCCCCCTGCTTCTCATGATCGCTGGTGGTGGGGGCGGTGGTGCCGGTGACTGGAATGGTTTCGTCAACTATCTCACTGACGCTTACACCGTCGTCACCTACGATCGGCGTGGTGCCTTGCGCAGCACGCTCGACGCTCCAGTCGAAGAGATCCCTCTGGAAACGCATGGCGACGACGCCCACCGCCTACTAGCAGAACTTACAACCGAACCAGCATATGTGTTTGGCAGCAGCGCTGGCGCTCTCGTTGGCCTTGACCTGGTCGCTCGTTACCCTGAGCAGGTACGTACACTGGTCGCTCATGAGCCGCCAGCACACTACCTGCTACCTGATGAAGAACCGTCCCAGGAGAACCCTCTCGAGATCTATCGCCGCGAAGGGGGGCTTGCAGCTCTTAGGGAGTACATGCCCCTGAGCGGGTTGAACTACCAGGATCGAGAACCAGGTGTTGAATTCCCCCAGGTGAGCAGAGAGGGAGCTGCCAACGCTGATGCCCTCTTCAAGTACACGTTCCTGGCAGTTCGCCGCTACAGGCTCGACTTTGCGGCGCTTTCGACGACACCCACCCGCGTCGTCCTGGCTGGTGGAAGTGCCGGGCGAGAGTCTATAACCTACCGTTGTGCAGTCGCAGTGGCAGAGCGCCTCGGTACAACCGTCGTAGAGTTCCCCAGTCACCACGCTGGTTACATGACGCATCCTCAGGCATTCGCCCAGCGCTTGCGCGAAGTGCTTGGCGATGAGCGGAAGAAGTAAACACGGGTAGCCATGATGAAATTTAACGACCAGGATCAGCGATGATAAGGAGAGGGGCGCGAGGGCAAGCACAAGGCCCCCACACCACACCGCTCCACTCCTTGCCCCTACAGGCGACGATCTGGTTGGTAAAAATCATCATGGTTGTGGCAAGAAGTTCTGCGAGCCGAACGAGCCTCCGAGGACATCGCGTGAAGAAGTTCCAAGCCAGCGATCCAGGATCGTTGCGTAAACCGAGCGAAAATCAATGGTGTATTTGAGGTTGCCGACGGAATCGAGGTTAGTCAGGCTGGGCGGTTCGCCAAAGATGCCGTTATTGACGGGGTTGCCGAGCACAAACATCGGAGCTGCCGTGCCATGATCGGTGCCCAGGCTGCCGTTCTCTTCCACGCGCCGCCCAAACTCTGACCACGTCATAATCACCACATTATCCGCCTTCCCATGCCGGCTCAGATCGGTATAGAAGGCCGATAGCCCATCCGCCAGCGTCTTCATCAAGGCGTCGTGGGTTGCCTGCTGGTTAGCATGTGTGTCAAAGCCGCCAAGCGTCACATAACCAACGCGCAGCCCCAATCCCTGGACAATCGCTTCCGCCAGTATCTGCAGGCCCTGAGCAAACGAATCTTTCGGATAGCTCACGGCTGGATGATACTGTGCAGCGGCTTGATGCAGCTCCCGCGAGCCTTCCTGGGCATCCAGAGCGGTAGCATCGAGCAGGGCGGCATAGGGGGCCGTTTTGGGATAGGAATTGTAGAGATTCATCAACGCTTTGAGCCTGGCATTGCCGCCATCCATATCGGCAGGATCGGGATAAATGCGATAGGTGTTCACGCTTGATAATGTAGGCACGGGCGCGCTGATCGAGGAAAGGGCCTGCGCGGTCTGCACACCAACATCCAGCGCCTTGAAGGGGTGGCCGTCCTGGTCAACCCAGCCTGCGACCAGCTTGCCGAGCCAGCCCTGGCTGCCGTTGCCTGTCAGGTCCAGCGTCTGCCAGATATCCATGGCCTGGAAGTGCGAGAGGCTCTGGTTGGGATAGCCGACGCCTTCGATAATGGCCATGTGCCCGGCATCCCATAGTTCCTTTAATGGCGCCAGGTTAGGATGCAGCCCTAGCCGTCCATCCAGCGAAAGCGCCTTCGATTGCGGTATGCCTATCGCCGGGCGCATCTGGTAGTATCGTGAGTCGGTATAGGGAATAACGGTGTTCAAGCCATCATTTCCACCGGCCAGTTGCACCACGATCAGCGTGCGGTCGCTGGCGGCCTGGGCGATGCGCGAGCCTTCGAGTGACTGCGCCCGTGCCGAGGCTATGCCCCGGCTGAAGATAGCCGGCATGACCATCCCTGCCGACACCACCAGTAATCCGTCTTTTATCATTGCTCTGCGAGTAAGTCTCATGGTAATCTCCTTTATTGGTTCTCCGTCCTTTGGGGTGATCGACGAGAAGTAGCCGATAAATCGGCGGTGGGCGCAATGAATTGCGCCCCTACGGTTCACCCGGAAGGATGGAGACCCCCTTTATTATGGATATTGACGAATTCATACTGACATGATTGTCATTCCATGTAAGCCGATAAATCGGCGGTGGGCGCGATAAATCGGCCCCTACGGCCAACCTGCTTAATTCAACTGGTATTCTGGCGAGGCCAGCATCAAGTAGAGCGTTCCTCGCACACGGCTCAGCGGGTAGCTCTGGCCGTTCTTGAGCGTTACCTGCGCGCCGCCCCTACTTGTACCTGCCGTTGTAAAGTAATCGACAAATTGCGCTCGCCTCGCTGGGTCGATGTTCCCATCCAGCAAGAACGAGGCAAAGTAATCAACAAAGTGCTCCGGTGAATCAATACTATTCGCATCCACTATGGCTTGCAGATTGATAGGCGAGGGGGTACCGCGAGCTGTAAACTTGCCGCGTACCAGCAGGGCATCGATATAGTTGAGGCGCATCATCCAGGTTCCGCTATTGAGCCAGAGCGCGCTGACTTTATCGCCCGGCCAGCCGGCCACATTGGGTGGATTGAAGAGGGTCTGCCCCATGAGTGCCGTGAATTGCGGCATGCCGTTGCCATCGCCCTGCATGTCCAGCGCGTGATAGGCCCCCACAGCAAACTCGGCCGGCGATTTAATGCGGCTGCGGTAGGCCTTCGCCGAGGAAAACTGGGGCGAGAGCAACAGGGCGCGCATGACCTGGCCCATATTGTGGCCACTCTGGACATAAGCCTCGACGAGCGGCTGCAGGTCTTCGGTGCTGGGATTTTCATAGGCAAAGAAGGCGAAGAGCTTGCGCCCGATAAACCACGGCGTGGCAGGATGGTTCGCGAGAATGTTGACCACATCTTTATAGTCCAGGTTCCCGGTATGCCCCAGGTATGTCTTGGTCAGGTTATTGTGATCCGCCGGGACATACACCGAGCTTAATCCTCGTACATGCCAGCCGGTCAGCGCCGCTGCTCCTTCCATCACATCTTGTTGCGTGTAGTGCCCCAATCCCAGGGTGAAAAGCTCCATCAATTCGCGAGCATAATTTTCATTTGGTGCATTTTTATGGCTTTTGGTGAGATCAAGGTAAAAGAGCATTGCCGGGTCGGCAGTAATACCCAGCAAGATATTATCAAAGGTGTCGAAGGCATGTTCGCGGAAAAACTGGTTCTGGATCATCATGCGCATGAAGGCTCTCGGTCCGCCAACTTTTGTATAGCTGCTGGTAAACACACCATGCCAGAAGAGCGTCATTTTCTCCAGGAGGGGTCGCTGCGTCCATGCCATGCGCAGTAGCCACCAGCGCTGCTGGTCAACTGGCTTATTCAGGTCGAGGTTCAGAGCGTTCAGGCGATTATCCGTCTCGTTATCTGATACCTGCTGGTAATTAAGCAAGCGATCCACCGCGCCCGTAAAGCCAAGGCCTTTATATGTGGCCAGATCGGATGGGCTGGCGCCAAAACCGGCACGGCGCAATAAGTGCCCAATTTGCTGATTGCCCGCCTGGCCATGAAAAAGCTCGCTTATTCCCCCATCTTGAATCCAGTGTTCCAGGGCGAAACCGCCCGCGCTCAATCCGGCCAGCCCAAGTATCGAGCCGCCTATCATTGCGCGCCGCGACACCTTCCGCCTCGCTGGCTGCGCCTGAGCAGGTGTGGGTGATGCTGCCTGCCCCAGGCGGGTGTCTATCGCAGGATGCGCGTTTTGAATGAGCGACTGAGCAGGCCTGGGCGTTGGTGCCTGCCCGCCTGGGGGCATGAGCGATTGCGAATAGATACGAAGGCTCGGTTCGGTTGGTTGATCGTCTTCTCTATCAATATCATCCTGATCGATATCTTGCTGGCTCATACACATGCTCCGCCAATTACCTGGCAACTAGGGCGATGGCAAGCATCGCCCCTACTCTCGACGAAGTTCCCGACTACCGTTTTTGGGAGAAGCCTTTTCCCAGGTTTCTGCCAGCTATTGTAGCAGGCAATCTTCAAAAAACTCTCAAGAGAAACTTAGGATATAGTAAACATTTTGTGCTTCTTCTCGTTGCTCATACGTTTTGTATCAATGGGTACCAGAGCGATATATGAGCGTTGTAGCATAAAAGGGAAGCCCAGGCCAATAAGCCGGACATGATGGGAAAAGGGACGGGCGACCATAAAGGAAACGCCATGCGCTGTAGGCGCACCACTCCTGATGAGGTTCTACATAGCCTCAGAATACGTTGGCGAATGCGATGGAGAGGCGAATCGGCGCCCAATGCGATGGAGAGGCGAATCGGCGCCTAAAGCAGGGCAGGGACAAGCCCTGCCCCTACTATGGTACGGCTGCGCGGGCCGGGACGTCGTATGGGAGGGGCGACCCCCATAGGTGTTAACATAAGATGCCAAATATGCCATCCTGAGCGCAGCCTGCAGATCTCTGTCGATGGGCAGCGGATGTTTCCCCTTCACGCGCGTTCAGGGCTGCGGCTCACTCGCTCAGGATGACATGTCTGGACTTTTCTGGTGATTGAAGCATTATCACGTTGATTTGAACCTTGCCTAACGGGAATATTTTATGTTGAAAAAAACGCAAGTAGCGACAATGGCCACCTTACCAGCATTGGGGCTGGAGCGCGTCCTGGCTATTGCCAGTTTTGTGGCTATGCTGTGTTCGATTCTTTTCCTGGATGCCGTATTGCCGCTGGCCGGCTTCTGGCTGCATACTTCCTTGCTCACGGAGCTTGGTTCCTGGCCATTACTGCCCACTCATCTGCTTTTCCCAGGGCGGGCTATTAGCTCCTCGATCAGCGGCGTACATCCTGGTATTCCGCCATCTATCATACTTAGCTGGCAAGAGGTGCCGCTCTTTTTCCTGGCTCTTGTGCTGCTGTTTGCCTGCTACCTGCTGGCTTTACGCTACGTGGTTCCCCATATTTCCAACGTGCGCCTGATCCTGTATTCTACATTCCTGCTGGGCCTCCTCTACGCGATCATTCCCGTTGTCACTTCGCTGGATGTGTTTTCCTATATTAGCTACGCCCGTATAGGCATCATCCACCATCTCAATCCTCTGACTACTTTGCCAATCAGCATTCGTCCAGATCCCATCCTCGCTCATATTACCTGGCTGAATCAGCCGTCGGCCTACGGCCCCACCTGGATCGCTCTGACCAGCCTCTTCCAATGGGGCACGCTTGTTGCCTTCGGCGCGCAGGCCCTGCTGCCCATGCTCCTCGCGCTGCGCGTGTGGGGACTGGTTACGCATCTCAGCTCGACGCTGCTTATCTGGGCAATTACCGGTCGCCTGCAAAGCCTGATGATTTTTTCCAATCAAAAGAGGAAAGAGGATTGGCGGGAGGAACGAGGGCACAAGGACAAGGCGCAAGGCCCCCACACCACGCAACACCACCCACGGCTTCGATCAATCGAGCCTCTACAGCCCCTACAGGTACGGTCCAATTCGTCATTACCTCATCTGACCGAAAAAAATCATCAGGGAGCCGATGCTCGTTCCAAACGCATATTCATTACCGCTGCCTTCGCCTGGAACCCGTTGCTGCTTTTCGAGGCCTGCGTCAACGCTCACAACGATTCCTCGGTCTTACTTCTGGTTTTGCTTGCCATCTGGTTTCTCTTATCTGAGACCTCGCCTGAAAAGCAGGCGCATAATCTCGTGCAAAGGATTCCCTGGCTGGCTATTATCATGCTTGCTCTTGCCACCTGCCTCAAACTGAACACGGTCTTGCTCGTGCCCGGCCTGCTTATTTTCTTATGGAAGCAATGGCCCAGCAGGCAAACAACGCAGAGAGCCAGGGCGAGGGCCAGCATTTACAGGGGTAGGTTTTCTGGGGCAAGAGAGGAGCGTACGAGGCGCGAGGGCAAGCACAAGGCCCCTTCCACCCATCCACATCCACTCACGGCTTCGATAAATCGAGCCTCTACAGCCCCTACAGGTATAATCCGCTTACGAGGCGGGTTCACGGAAAAACCTACCCTCGATGGGTCATACAATGGTGCTCTTCTGGCTGTTGGGGGAACGCTGTGCGTTTATGGAGCGATTATTCTCTTGCTATATGCGCCCTTCTGGCAGCATGGAGCCATTTTAGATGTCTTTCTGGCAAATCCGACCGCCTCTCGCAATATCAACTCGCTCGCTGAGTTCGTGAGCCGCCTCTACAACAGCATTCGCGTTGATCTGGGGTACCCGGCACCGGCAGTTATCGGCTCGCCTTCCGAGCATATTACCCATGACCTCAGTCTTGTCATCTTTGTCGTGCTCTACTGCTGGCTCTGCTGGCGGGCTATGAGCAACCGGCAGGCTTTGCTCACGCTGCCCAATCTGATCGGTTGGATGGCGCTGACCTGGCTGCTCTACTGTGCCATCGGGTCTCCCTGGTTCTGGCCCTGGTACACGGTCATCTTCTTCGGCCTCTATGCCCTCCTGGGGGTAACATCTGATGAGAAGTCCTGGCTGCGTAGCTCTTCTGAGTCATCTCCGGCCATCATTCTCCTCGCATTCGCGATGCTGCTCATCTACCTGACCTACGTCTGGGGGCCGCATAAAACCGATATGCCAGGGCTGATAACTTTCCAGTGGGGCTATCTCAGAGGCTTATGGGTCTTACTGCTTCCACTCTTCATCACGCGCTGGCGCTTTTACCCTGCTATCAAACAAAAGGATCATGGGCTGTTACAAAAGCCCAGCGGACAATGAACATGGTGCAAAGACCAAAAATTTTAATCTTCATCTCGCTCACGGGCGGGGGCCACCTCAGCCTCGCACAGGCCTTACAGGACATGCTCGATGAGCAATACGATATCGAGATTATCGACCCCTATCCCCCCATCTTTCACCAGATTCATACCTCGGTTGGCAGCGGCAGCCACCATTTCTTACCATTATGGGAACTTGAATACAAGATCAGCAATACTGAGCAGGCGGCGTTCGCTGTCCATAAACTGCTGGCGGCCCTGCTCCAGAGACGACTGCGGGCGCTCATCGAGCGTATCAAGCCCCAGCTCATCATTACAACACACACCTTGTTGTCTTATGAAGTTGCCCAGGCTATCAAACAAAATGCTACAAGAGTCCCGCTCGTCTTCCAGTTGAGCGAGTTAGCGGAAATCCATGCCACCTGGCTCACTGAGAAGCATGCAGGCGCTTATCTTGTTCCTACACAGGAAATACTGGCACAGGCGCGAGCGCGTGGCATCGATGAAAGTCGCCTCCACCTGACGGGCATGCCGGTACGCAAGCAGTTTCTCCAGGATTACAGCGCAACAAGATCCGAAACGCTAGCTGCCTTCGGCTTTGACCCCGCCGTGTTTACCGTTTTTCTGCAGGGAGGTGCAGAGGGAGCTGCCGGCATCAAGGGAACCATCAAGAACATCCTGGCTGGAGGCAAAGCTATCCAGATCATCCTGGCCGCTGGCAAGAGTAAACAGTTGGCCACTCGCTTTACAAACGTCCCCCATCTCAAAGTGCTGCCTTATACACAAACGATTGCGCCTTTTATGGCTGCCTCAGATGTCATTATGGGCAAGGCCGGCCCAAACTTTATAGCCGAAGCAGTTATGCTAGGGAAGCCATTCCTCGCGACGGCCTTCATTCCTGGACTTGAGGCGCCAAACTTGCCATTTCTCGAGCGGCACAACCTGGGCTGGGTCTGCCTGGAAAAAGCTGCCCAGCCGGAGCTAATCATCACACTAGCAAGCAACCCATCAATGCTGGCTGAAAAAGTCAAGGCTGTGCTGGCATACCGAGCGTGGAATATGCAAGCCAATCAATCCCTTTATCCGCTGATCGCGGGCTTGTTGCCCCCTCGTCACCCTGTGTACCCTACCACGTCCGTGCCGCCGGGCGCGAAATAACCATAAGTGAAGTACATCGGGCGCTCGGCGACTATTGTACCGCTTGCTGCCTGCACCGAAATGGAGACTGCATATCCCGCATGGGGGTCTGCCTGCTCAACCGGCTGCACGATCCCATTAATGTCGACCGTCACGCGCGTCTGGGCTGCAACGGTCACAACCTGCTCTGTGGTGATGCTATTGCCCATATAGAGCCTGACCACTACATCTTCGCTCGTCGTAGTGGGGTTTTGCAGTGTCAGCACCTCTGAGAAGCCGTTCCCGGTATAGCCCTCTGCGAAGCTATAGGCGGACTTTGCCGGGCCTGGCTGGCCAATGACATCGGTCCCACCGGGAATTGTGCCATTGTAGCGGAAGTACTCCTGCCGCTGCACCACAACCGGGGCATCAGAAGTGACCTCAGCCGAGACTGCGGGCGTGCTCTGGGCGAAACCTGCAGAGGCTCGGTTCACATCAAAGAAATACTGCGATTGTGGCGCAACCTGCACCGTGGTGGCGTTTGTCTGCCCATTGCTATATTCCAGGTTGACCGTCACGTTAGCCGTCGTGGCGGTGTCAAAATTTGCCAGCGCCAGGTACTCGTGGAAATTGGGGCCGGTGTAGCCTTCGGCAAACAGCCAGTCCTTGCCGGGAGCCTGTGTGCCAACCACCGACGCTGCCCCGGTTACAGGCCCGCTGATATTCGAGCGCGATGTGCTGAAGTACATTGGGCGCTCCACCACAACCGGCTGATCCGAGTGGACGTGCACAGCGCTCGTCTGGTTGATGCCTAGATACATTGGCGATGTCGTTCCGCGTTGGCCGGCAGGGACAACCAGCGTGGTGGTGCCGATCTGCGATCCGGCAGCGAAATAGCTGACCGTCACATTGGCGCTCTTGCCGCCCGGCGGATTGAGAATGGTGATAAAGCTGGTGTAGTTGCGCTCAGATTCTACGTCGGCAAAGTAGAAATCCTGCCCTAACTGCGTGGCACCGAGCGCATCCGTTCCACTGTTGATACCATTGAATGAAAAATACATAGGCCGCTCTGCGACAATTCCCACACCGTTGGTCGAAGAAACGATCATGGCAATCGATGTTCCCGGCCCCGTATAGGCAATATGCAGATCACTGTTGACGCTGACGGTGGCCCGGCTCTGTGGTGGCACGCTATGTACAACGCTCTTCGCCGGTGCATTCGGGAAAAGATAGGTTACCTGCACCTGCGCCGTTCGCTGCGGATCGGGATTCTCCAGGGTCAGGTACTCCTGGAAATCGCCTCCCACGCGCCCTTCGGCAAAGTACCAGGTCGTACTTGTGGGCGTTGTGCGCGGTACTGCTCCCAGGCTCAGCGTGATCAATGCCTGCGCTAGATTTGCCGCGTTGCATGAGCCGAGGCCCGTTGCCAGGTCATACATGCTCGTGTCAGGATACGTCCCGCTATTCCCGACATAATCGTTATTATTCACGCCGCCTGGAACAGGCACAACATCATGAAAGGCGCTAGCATAGGAGGTGCCAGCCGCGCCATGACTGATGCCATAGAGGCTCGGATTGAGAAAACCAA
>CADDZH010000120.1 GCA_902812455.1 Chloroflexota bacterium
GGCAGGCAGGTTATCAGGGGGGGATGAATTGGCGGCGGGCAGCAAGTCGTAGGGGAGGCGGACATGCACCCGCGTTCCCTGTTCGGGCTGCGTGGTTATTTCCAGTGAGCCGCCGAGATGCTCTAGTTGATGGCGCAGGACAATGTAGGGGCCCGATTGATCGCGCCCACCATTATATCCATCCTGTTTGAAATGCGGTACTGGTGTCTCGCCTTCGGCTTCGCTATCTGGCAATGTGCCATCATCTTCAATCGTCATCTGCGCTTCATCATGGCCATAGTTGAAGGTGAAACGCAGCTTGCGAGTATTGTTGCGCTGCTGCACCTGGTACAGCGCTTCCTGAGCGATGCGGTAGAGCAGGCGCTCGGTATAGGCGGGAAGAGGGCGTTCTTCGCCCGAAAAAACGATGCGACTGGAGAGGCCGAGGGATTCGGCTGTTTCCTCGACGGCACGAGTTAGCGCCTCCGCCAG
The DNA here is from genome assembly GCA_902812455.1 of Chloroflexota bacterium. The sequence continues at coordinate 472 of CADDZH010000120.1, forward strand.
TGTGACGCCGGCCAGTTCTGGCAGGGGCAGATCGGCGCCGGAAGCCCGAACTTGTTCGAGCGCATCCCGCGTCATCTGCTCAATCCCTGCCAGGCCGCTACGTAGCGTTTCCACGTCCGGGGTATCGCCCTGCAAAGCGGCTTGCAGGGCATTTATTTGCAGCATGATGGCGCTGAGCAGCTCTAGAAGCTGCTCGTGAACGCCAGGTTGTCGTGTATCATTGGATACCATAAAATGGCCTTTTCTTCAAACAGGGCGGAAGATGAGGGCAGTGATAGGGCGGCGCAAGCGCCCCCACCACCCTGCACCGCCGCTCCCGCCCCTACGGGGACGTTTCCATCACCAGTTTATCATCATGAGCATCAAGCGTCACGGTGTCGCCGTCGTGAATTGTGCCATCGAGGATGGCGCGAGCAAGGCGGTTCTCAACCTCTCGCTGGATCACGCGCTTGAGTGGGCGCGCGCCAAACTGTGGATCGTAGCCTTCACGCGCCAGCAGCTCTCGCGCTGCACCGGTGAGATGGAGCGTGATGTGGCGGTCTTCCAGGCGCGGGCGCAGGCGATTGATCTGGATGTCTACGATGTTCTTCATCTGGCTCAGCGTGATCTGATGGAAGATGATGATCTCGTCAATACGGTTGATAAATTCTGGGCGGAAGCCCTCTTCACGCAGCCGTTGACGAACCGTGCGCTGTATTTCTTCCTCGTCCATACCGTCATACTCATGCAGCCAGCGGCCACCAACGTTACTGGTCATGATAATGACGGTGTTCTTGAAATCAACAGTGCGGCCCTGGCCATCTGTCAGGCGGCCATCATCGAGGATTTGCAAGAGCACATTGAAGACATCTGGCGCTGCTTTCTCGATCTCATCGAATAAGACCACGCTATAGGGATGGCGGCGCACTGCCTCTGTGAGCTGACCACCTTCCTCATAACCAACGTAGCCAGGAGGAGCGCCGATCAGGCGAGCGACGCTGTGCTTCTCCATGTACTCGGACATGTCGATACGGACAATGGCCTGCTCGCTATCAAACAGGAACTCCGCCAGGGCGCGAGCCAGTTCAGTTTTACCAACACCGGTCGGTCCAAGAAAGAGGAAGCTTGCCAGTGGCCGGTTGGGGTCTTGCAGGCCGGCACGGGCGCGCCGGATAGCGTCGGAGACGATCTGCAAAGCGTGATCCTGCCCAACGACGCGCTCGCGCAGGCGATCCTCCATTTGCAGGAGCTTCTGCACCTCGCCCTCCATCAGCTTCGTGACGGGGATATGCGTCCATTTGGAGACGATCTCTGCGATGTCTTCGGCATCTACCTCCTCTTTGAGCATACGCCCGCTGCGCAGATTGGCAAGCTTCGACTCCATTTCGGCGATGCGCTTTTCTAGCTCAGGAATGGTACCATAGCGCAGGCGCGCCATCTGCTCGAGGTTATATTCACGCTCCGCCCTGTCAAGCTCGACCTGAGCCTCCTCCAGCTCTTTCTTGAGCTTGCGAATTGCCTCGACCGGCTCGCGCTCGCTCTCCAGCGAAAGCCTGAGCGAATGCAACTGCTCGTTCAGGTTAGCGATATCCTGCTCAACCTTTGCCCGCCGTTCGCGGCTGGCAGGGTCGGTCTCTTTCTTCAAGGCTTCCAGTTCGACCTGCAACTGGCGGATGCGGCGATCAAGGGCATCGATCTCGGTAGGAGTGCTATCTAACTCCACACGCCGCCGGCTGGCAGCTTCGTCGATCAGGTCAATGGCCTTGTCAGGCAAGAAGCGATCGCTAATGTAGCGATTGGAAAGAACGGCGGCTGCCACCAGCGCGCTATCTGTAATGCGCACGCCGTGATGCACTTCGTAGCGCTGCTTGAGGCCGCGCAGGATGCTGATCGTATCCTCGACGGTCGGCTGATCGACCAGTATAGGCTGGAAGCGGCGCTCCAGGGCTGCATCCTTCTCGATATGCTTGCGATACTCATCTAGCGTGGTAGCGCCAATGCAGTGCAGTTCGCCACGTGCCAGCATCGGCTTCAGCATGTTGGAGGCATCCATAGCGCCTTCGGCTGCGCCGGCGCCCACCAGCGTATGCAACTCGTCGATGAAGAGGATGATATTGCCTTCGGCGCTCGTGATCTCTTTCAAGACGGCTTTCAGGCGTTCCTCAAACTCGCCGCGATACTTGGCTCCGGCTACGAGCGCGCCAAGATCGAGGGCAACGACCTGCTTGTCGGCCAGCGTTTTGGGCACATCGCCGCGCACAATGCGCTGTGCCAGCCCTTCAACGATGGCCGTTTTCCCTACGCCCGGCTCGCCTATCAGCACCGGATTATTCTTGGTGCGGCGGCTCAGCACCTGGATCACGCGCCTGATCTCTTCATCACGGCCAATCACCGGGTCGAGCTTGCCCTGGGCTGCCAGTTCGGTGAGATTGCGGCCATATTTCTCCAGGGCCTGGTATTTTCCCTCGGGATTCTCGTCGGTGACTCGTTGCGAGCCACGAATAGCGGTAAGGGCCTGCAGCACATTCTGGCGAGTAAGCCCTGCCGCCCTCAATGCGCGCAGCGTTGACTCGTCCCCGCTCTCAAAGATAGCGAGCAGGAGATGCTCAACACTGAGATATTCGTCTTTGAAGTTGCTCATTTCACGCCAGGCATCATCCAACACTTTGCGCAGGCGCGAAGATAAACCGGGCTCGCTGCCTCCATAGACGTGGGGCAGGCGCTCGATTTCGCTCTCGACGATGCGCTTGGCTGCTGCCAGGTTGCCGCCCACCTTTTGAATAACCTGCTGGACAACGCCGCCCTCCTGTGCCAGCAGGGCATCCAGCAAGTGCAGGACATCGACCTGGGGATTATTATATTGTTTGGCCAGTTCTGCCGCGTCACTAAGGGCCTCGCGGGCCTTTTCGGTAAAACGTTCCACTTTCATGATCTACAATTCCTCTCACGAATATTTTTGGGTGTTGTGTTTTAAGTATAGCATAGTGAGTGACCTAGTACAAGAAACTTTGAGTCCTATATTATCAAACTTTTTGGAGGGGCAGGTTTATTCCGTGAGCCTTCATCCTTTGAGCGATTGAAAGGATGGGGCCGATAATGAAATGTAAGACCAAAATCGCTGACATATGTCATCCTGAGCGCAGCGAAGGATCTGTGTCGATCGGCAGCGGATGTTTCCCCTTCGTGCCTCAGGGCTTCGGCTCACTCGCTCAACATGACAAACCAGGGCATCGCTTCCAGGGCAAGCCTTATCTCCAAATGCCTGGGCGGTCAATTCTTGCGTTTGCCGCTGGCAAATGATATCATTACGGTACGAATGTATGTTCCCGCCGGTGCGGGATTCCTCTGCACGTTTAGTTTTGATCAATGGTCTACTGGCTTCATATCCTGCTAAATGGTGCATTTCGGGAAATGCGTTGATGTTGGCGAAGGCCGATAAATCGGCCCCTACGATTTAACGAAGGCACCTCTAAAGAGTGAAGGAGCAGGCCGCTGGTTGTTTTAGATAAGAAGGAGCAAAGATGGGTACACCTTTTAACCCAAGAGATCCAAAATGGATTAAAGAGACTCGCGAGATTCTAGAGCCAATGGGAGTCTATGTACCGAACGTTGTTGAGACGACGCCTCGCGGCGAGCGAGGATGGGACATCTTCTCCCGCCTGTTGAGAGAGCGCATCGTTTTCATTGGGACGCCGATTGATGATACTGTTGCCAATATCACGGTAGCCCAATTGCTGTACCTGCAGAGCGAGGATGCGACCAAGGATATCAATATGTACATCAACTCCCCTGGCGGAAGCATTTACGCGGGGCTGGCGATCTATGATACGATGCAGTGGCTCAAGCCTGACGTTTCAACTGTGTGTATGGGCATGGCGATGAGTATGGGAGCTGTGTTGCTGGCTGCCGGTGCGAAGGGTAAGCGCTATTGCTTGCCAAACTCTACCGTGCTGATCCACCAGCCTCTCGGTGGTGCGGAAGGCCAGGCAGCGGATATCGAAATTACGGCACGCGAAATCCTGCGCCTGCGCCGCAGCATCTACGAGATTCTTGCCAAGCATACCGGGCAGACGGTTGAGCGCATTATGCAAGACTCAGACCGCAACTACTACCTGTCGGCGGCTCAGGCAGTCGAATATGGCCTGGCCGATGATGTTCTGGTCAATGAAGAGGAAGCGTTGACACGGTAATCATTGTAAATTATGTAGGGGCGCGATAAATCGGGCCCCTACGATTGTATTGGGGTAGGAGAGCGATGACGTCGAGCCTGCGCAAATTGCTATTCGAGATGCTCTATCGCAATCGCTACCTCTACCGGTTTGCCAGCACAATACCGTTCGCGGGCCAGTGGCGTGCCTGGCAGAGATTGGTGCTGCCGCGCCTGGTTGGCCATTATGTTCTGGAGCTAGGCTCTGGGCTGGGAGACCTGCTGGCAGACATGGCTGAGCAGGGATATGCTTGCTACGCAGTCGAGCGCTCGCCGGAGATGGTAGAGGCAGCCCGCGGGACGCTGAAACGCCGCAAGATGGATAAAAAAGCCTGGGTATACCAGGGTTCTGCCCAGCAACTTCCCTTCAGCGATGCTTCGTTCGATAGTGTTGTGAGCACGTTCCCATCCGAGTATATTTATGATCCCGATACTATTGCCGAAGTGGCGCGAGTGCTGCGCCCCGGTGGCCGCTTGATTGTTATCGAGGGCGCGAACCTGCGTCCTGTTGGCCTGCTCCAGCCTTTTCTCTTGCTAATACACCTGCTCGTCTATGGCCCTGCTGTTCTCTTTGGCCCGCGCAGGCGCCGGCCCCTGGATCAGGGAAGGGCTCCTGACCGGCAAGGTGTGCTGTATAGCAATCGCGAGACGGGAACAGAGGTGACCACCGAGGTAGTTCCTGATTCCTGGTTTGGCCGGCACATCCCGCTGGAACAGCATGGCCTGCGCCGCCGCTCTGAACGAGTGCGAAGCCGGCGCTGGGAAGTCTATATTACGATTGGGGAGAAACCCCGAGTTACTCCGCCTGCTTGTTGGAGGGAAGGCTATCCTCTAGTATTATGAATAGCAGAAGGTTACGTGGAAGGGAAGGGAAGGGAAGACATGCCGGGAACGCAGGGAACACAGGGAGCAGAACACAGGCGGCAGGCAGCGCGGCGGGAAGAGGTGGCCGGCGAGTGGCTGCACGATGGAGAGTACAAGGTAGAGGCTGTGCTGGGGCAGGGTGGCATGGGGCAGGTATTTCTGGCCTCGCATACCATGTTACAGATGCCGTTTGCCCTCAAACGAGGACAGCTCGATCAGCCGGTACCGGCGGCTGTCATCGCAGAATTAGACCGCATCCTGCACGGTGATACGCTTCAATACCACAACCCTGAGCATGCCTTCACCGAGCAAGACTTTCCCCTGAGTGGAGGACTGCATACAGACAGGTTTATTCGCGAGGCATTATTGCTGGCCCGCCTGGAGCATCCCTCTATTCCTGCTATTTACGACTACTTCCTCGAGGACGGCTACTGGTACCTGGTGATGGACTACCTCCCTGGCCCCACGCTGAGCGCGTACATACAAAGCTACGCGCCGCTCCCGGCGCTTGAGGCGCTCAATTATGCCATGCAACTCTGCGATGTGCTGGATTACCTGCACAGCCAGTCACCGCCGGTGGTTTTTCGAGACCTGAAACCTTCAAACGTCATACTCTCGCCTGATGGGCAGCTCATGCTGGTCGATTTTGGCATCGCCCGGTATTATAAGGCCGGCCAGATGAATGACACGACCGAATTTGGTTCGCCGGGGTACGCTTCGCCTGAGCAGTACCAGGGTGGAGGACAAACAGACGGGCGCTCGGACCTCTACAGCCTGGGGGTAATGCTGCACGAGATGCTGAGCGGCAAGCGCCCATCAGGTGTAGGCGAAAAACTGGAATCGCTCCACTATATGAATCCTTCCATATCGCATGTGCTGAGCGGGCTGGTGATGGTCGCCACGCGGGCAGAGCCAATGTATCGCTTCCAGTCAGCCCACACGCTTTACCGGGCGCTTGAGCGAGCGTATGCTATAGAGGAGCGCAGGGCTTATCAACAAAGGGTGCTCAAAGCTACGGTGGAAGGAGATATGGATGGTTCCGGCTGGTCATCTGTACGCACAATGGTTTCTCCACTTGAGGAAAAGATACATGCTCCGCTCGCATCCACTATACAGTTATCGCAGCGAAAGCAGGTGCGTGAGGCGTTGCAAGAGGCGCATCACGAACGCCTGGAACAGGAGCGCGCTGAAGTTCACCTGGCCTCCATTGATGAAAGCCTGAAGCAGCGCTCATCGATGGGTTTCAAGCAAGTATCGTTGCCTGCGATACAAGATAACGGGGAGGATCTAGATGAGCATCCTACAGGTGAGCTGGACGATCAAAGCGACGCCGAGGAGATGGATTTCATAGTTCGCGAGCGTCGCCTGCCCCGGCATGCCATCAAGCTGGTTTTTATACTTGCGCTTGTCGTACTGATCATCATCGCTTCGCTAGGCTACCTGGGCCTTTTCTCCTCTCACACTCAGAGAGGGATTGTACCAAAACCATCTACGCCGGCACAAACACAGGTGCCGGTAACCCCAACAAGAGTTACGGCGCAGCAGCCAGGATCATGGCAGGTCTTACCCTCGCTGCCATCGCCTGAGGCCGATAACACCGCTTTGTATGTAATTGTTCAGGGGCGAGCATATATCTACATGAGCGGCGGATTTCGCGGCTCGCACGCTGTTCCGACCTATGACCGCACGCTCTACCGCTACGATATTGCTGCTGCGCACTGGGAAATAGTCGATAGTAATTTTCCCGGTATGGGCAACAATGCCGCAACACTCGATGAGCAGAACCACCTCTATTTCACGGTTGGCTTCTCGCCAGAGCTGTACGCGGTCGATTCCCTCCTCTATATGTATCAACCGAACACGAACACGTTACAGCAGATCGTGCCACCGTCTCAGATGCCCGTTGGCTTTGGCGCATCAATGTTTGCCGATCAGCATGGGCATCTTTACATCACGCAGGGATTTATGGCTGCGGGTAATCCTCACGGATTGGCCGGGCGAGGCTGGTATCGTTACGATATTGCCAGCGGGCAGTGGCATCTACTCGCTCCCCTGCCTGTCCAGTTGGGGTATGTCCTGCTTACCTCAGATAACGCGGGCAACATTCTCCTGCTAGGCGGCTCGATGGATGCGGGGCAGCAGTTGCCATCGAAGCAGATCTTTCGCTATGATGTTGCGCAAAACAAGTGGACAACAGAGCAGGCAACGTCTCCGGCCGTATTGAGTGGAGCGGCAAGCTGTATGAATGGGCCAGGGCAGCTTGTGGTTGTGGGAGGATATGACCCGGTGCACACCAGCTCACTTGATCAGGCCTGGCTGCTTGACCTGCACACCATGCGCTGGACTCGGCTTGCACCCGTTCCTGGAGGTGGTTCTCTTCTGGGGACAGCAGCATGTGATGGGTCAGGGCACGTGTTTCTCACGCGGGGGGCAAACGATCCCAGTAGCCCAACGGCGGATTTTCTGGAATTGACGATCAGGTAGGGCGGATTGTGTCATAAATAAGTGGTGGGGGAGTCACAGGGGCGTCGCTCCATGTATAGCATGCCAGCAAGGATTGGTGGATGGCAGCGACTTCATCCTCGCTGCGAGCATGAATCTCGATCAGGGGATCGCCTGCTCGCACATAGTCGCCTACCTTCGCCTGTAAGACCAGCCCGGTGCGGTGATCGATCTGGTCACCCTTCTTAAAGCGACCTGCTCCCAGGCGCATACTGGCCATCCCCATCTGCTCAGCCTGAATCTGCGCAATATAGCCGCTGCATGGAGCAGATAGCATGGAGCGGACAGGCGCGGCAGGCAAGAGTTCAGGGTGCTCGATCCGGCGGGCATCTCCGCCCTGCGCGGCGATCACCTCGGCCAGCTTTGCCAGCGCTGCACCCGAACGCACCGCGTTCTCAACATAGCGTTCTGCCTCGGACATGCTGCCCGCCCTTCCCGTCATGACCAGCAGCTCCGAAGCTTCGTGGTAGCAGAGATTGGTCACATCCTGCGGCCCATTGCCATGGAGAATAGCGATAGCTTCAGCCATTTCCAGTGCATTGCCAATGGCGCGGCCAAGAGGCTGCTCCATTGAGGTGATAGCAGCGACGGTATGCAGGCCGGCAAGCTCTCCTATATCCACCATAGTTTCCGCCAGTACACGGGCCTGCTCCACCGTCTTCATAAAGGCGCCAGACCCGGCCTTCACATCCAGCAGCAGGTGCGAGGCCCCGATGGCCAGCTTCTTACTCATAATGCTGGCTGCGATCAGCGGGATGCTTTCGATGGTAGCGGTAACATCGCGCAAGGCATACATCCTGCCATCGGCTGGAGCTAAATCGCCTGATTGGCTTGCCAGGACGATGCCATGCTGCGTGAGGATGCGCAGGAATTCTTCGGGAGGGAGCGCGGCACGAAAGCCTGAAACAGATTCTAGCTTATCGACGGTGCCGCCCGTGTGCCCCAGCCCTCGTCCGGTCATCTTGCCAACTGCCACCCCGCAAGCGGCTACCAGGGGAGCGACTGCCAGCGTGACCTTATCGCCGACACCGCCGGTGCTATGCTTATCGACTACAGGTGAGATCACATCGCGCACGTGCAGTTCCTGGCCGGAGTGCGCCATGGCGAGCGTCAAATCGGTCGTCTCTTGCGCATTCATACCGCGCCAGTAGACCGCCATCAGCCATGCCGACATCTGGTAGTCGGGTACGCGCTCCTGCACGTATTCGCGGACAAGCCAGTCAATCTCCTCTGTAGTAAGAACCTTTCCGTCACGTTTTTTGCGAATGAGTTCTAGTGGCTGCATAGGGCTTCTGATTGTTGTTATTCCGAGAGCACGATGCGCACGGAGTCGCTATCAAAGCCGTTGCCGGTTTCTATCTGGTAGCGATTCATGATCTGGCTTCCTAAGCGAACATTACGGTCAAAGATCAGGTGGCCGTTGGTAAAGGTATTTGTGGCGAGAGCATCATCGTCCTGTTGCCAGTAGCCCTGTATAACAATGGTATCCACATTCGTCTCCTGCTGGTCTTTGAAGGCCTTAAGCAGCGTTGCGACCTGCTGCCATGCCGCGCAGCGCGGATAGATGATATTCACGATCTTTTTCCGCCCATACGTTGCAGATGTATCAACCACGTTATAGGCAAGCGCACCTTGCTCAAGCGCCCGCAGTTGCTCTATTGCATGCGGAGGGAATGGAGCGGGCGGTTCCGGCGCGGGCGGAGGAGAGACGGGAACTTGCAGCGGCGGACTGGAACGAGGTACGGATTGCGCCGGTGGCGGCTGTGGGACAGGGGCGGAAGCAGGACGACCGGGAGCAGGATGAGGCGCCTGTGATGGTCTGGCAGGCGGCGGATAGGTTTGTGTTGATGGACCCTGGCGTGGTTGCGGGCGAGATGCTGGCTGGCCGGATACCAGGTCGCGGCCACAATAGGTGCAATAGGTTGCTCGATCTGAGTTGGTTCCACCACAATAGGGGCAGCGCATATGTGACGCTCCTCTCTTCTCTTTTTGCGTTGGATGGATCTGCCATGTATGTGTCAATCAAAGTATATCATAAGGGCCGCCATCCTTTATAGTGATTTACGAGGATAAGCTTTTCCCTGCTTCCAACTCGCATCGACCCTCCTGTTCTTGTTCACTTGATATTTCTTCACTGATTGGAATATAATCCAATAATAAATAATGATCAGGAGCCTATCTGCGATATGACGAAGCATTACTCTCCGCGCCTGCGATCTCCGCATCGCGCCCTGGCGGACCCGTTGCGGCTTCGCTTGCTCGAGGCTCTCTGGTGGCATCCCCAAACAGCCAAAGAACTGGCTGAGTTGGTCGGCCAGCCACCTGACCGCCTCTACTACCACCTTGCCCAGCTCGAACAGGCCGGGTTGATCGAGATTGCGGAGTACCGGCGGCTTCCGGGCGGCAAGGTTGAGCGGGTCTACCGGCCAACTGAGGTGGAACCGCCTGGTGATGCGGCGACCCCCGAGGAGCTCACTCACTTCCTGAGTGCAGCGCTGGAGGCTACACAGGCCGACATCGCCGCTGCAGGCGTAGCTAAGGAGGCAGGGGAACAACGGGAGATCTCACTCACCCGGGCCACGCTCCGTTTGTCTGAGGCGGAGCTGGCAGCACTGCGAGAAAGCCTGCTCGATCTCGTGCGCCAGGCGCAAGAGAAGCCAGGCGACGAAGGCATCTGGACACGTGTCGTAGTGACTCTCATTGATCTGCAGGACCGTGGTCAACCGAAAGGATAAACAACAATGTCTAAGCATGCCTACAACCAGTATGCTCGATCTACGTAGTTTTTTAGAGAACTGAGCATGATAAGCTGTAGCAGCGAGAAGGAGTAAGGTGTTTTGCAAGAATGGGCAATGGCCAAAAGTGATACTATTTACTCGCCAACCGATGGGCGGCCGGTTGAGATCGAAGTTAATAGCCTTGTGAAGACCTTTGGCAAGCATGAAGCAGTGCGAGGCGTAAGCTTCACCATTGGCAAGGGCGAGATTTTCGGTTTGCTCGGCCCCAACGGTGCGGGCAAAAGTACCACCATCAACATGATGTGCGGCTACCTGGAGCCAACGTCCGGTGATACCATTATCCAGGGACTTTCGGTCACGAAGAATCCTCAAGCAGTTAAGAAGATTATCGGCGTCGTGCCGCAGGAGATCGCTCTCTACGAGGATCTGACCGCCGAGGAGAACCTGAATTTCTTTGGCGAAATTTACAGCCTCTCCAGTAAAGAGCGGAAAGAGCGCATCGATGCTGTGCTGCACTTTGTCGGCCTCTATGAACGGCGCAAAGACGCGATCAAGACCTTCTCTGGCGGTATGCAGCGCAGGATCAACATGGCAATCGCGCTGATCCATCAACCCTCTGTTCTATTGATGGACGAGCCAACCGTCGGTGTTGACCCACAGTCACGCGAAAACATCTTCGATAGCATCGAGAAGCTGCGCGATGGCGGTACAACTATCCTTTATACCACCCACTACATGGAAGAAGCCGAGCGGCTATGTAATCATATCGCTATTATGGATGAAGGCCGGATCATAGCGATGGGAACGCTAGAACAGCTATTAGCCTTGCGGGATCAGAATCGCGAAGTGGTGCGCCCTCACGGACTGCAAGAGCTGTTTATCCAGTTGACCGGTAAAACGCTGCGCGACTAGCGGGCTTTGTAATTCAGGAGGGTAGTGATCATGAAAGCTGCCTGGTATATTGCTAAAAAGGACCTTTTGCTGGTACTCAAAGATAGAAGTGCCCTGATCTCCTTGTTCTTCGTGCCACTTTTGCTGATCGTCGTTGTAGGCGAAGCCTTCGGCGGCCTGTACAATAGCGGCCCCAGCCAGATCAATGTTACCGTTGCCGCCAGCAACCAGGATAGCGGCTACGTAGGCGCAACTATCGTAAATGCCCTGAAGATCAACACGAGCCAGTTGAAGATCACGGTCGAGTCATACAATAACGCCAGCCAGGTGACAAAGGTTGTTGGCGATGGCAAAGACGCGAACGGTAATACTGTCAACGCGGGTGTAGTCATTCCGGCTGGTACAACTGACAGGCTGATCGCCGCCTCTCGCAGCGGCACGGCAATGCAGGCCCAGAACCTCGTACAGTTCTACGCCCTGCCCAGCAATAACGATCCGACTATAACCATTGCAAAGACCATTGTCACCAATGTCCTCAACACGCTGGTCAGTTCGCAGTTTGCAGGAACATCAGCAGTGGAGCAAGTATACCGTGTCTGCAGCCAGCCGGGTAACCATTGCGCACAGAGCAGTATCAACGCTCCAACTATCTCACAGAACGTAGAGAAGTCCGTGGCTGCGGCCGCACAGGCCCAGACTCTCCAATCGCTCACTGCAGGCAAAGCGCCTGCTAAAATCAATCAGTTCGACTTCATCGTACCTGGCTATGCTATTCTCTTTGCCCTTTTCGGCCTGCAAGCGGCGGCGGGCACGATTCTAGAGGAGAAGGAAGCCGGAACATTCAGGCGCTTGCTCATCGCGCCGGTGCGGAAATACTCTCTACTTGGCGGCAAGCTGCTGGCGCAGTTCATCCTCACGCTGGCTCAACTGGCCGTGCTGTTCGCCATCGGCTACGTCGCCTTCCATCTCACCATCGGCTCATGGCCTGGTGTCATTGCCTTGCTGGTTGGTACCAGCTTCGCAACCACCGGTCTTGGCATCTTCCTGGTCTCGATTGTCAAGACGCGCCGCCAGCTCAGCCCTATCGTCACGCTGGTGACACTGGGCACTTGCGCCATAGGTGGAGCATGGTGGCCACTCACTATCGAGCCGCTTTGGATGCAGCAGATCGCCAGGATCGGCATCACGGCATGGGCGATGGAGGGACTGAACGGCCTGATGCTCTATGGAAGAGCGCTCAGCGATGTGCTGCCGGATATTGTGGCCTTGCTCGTTTATGGGCTGGTCTGTTTCACAATCGGGCTGCGCTTCTTCCGCTTCCAGGAGAAGGTGGCCTAGAAAGCCTTGATGAAATTTGACGATCAAGATCAGCAATGATGGGGAGAGGAGTGGTGCGAGGGAGAAGGACGAGGGCAAGCACAAGGCCCCCACGCCACATCCACCCCGCCCCTTGTCCCTACAGGCTACGATCTCTCGCAATTCCCGGATCTGGTTGGTAAAATCATTATGTTTTAGGGAACACGCATCCTGACGACCAGCACCGGCGGGATCTGCTTGTAGTTTGTCCAGGTGAGCGGACGGGAGCCGGGCTGCGAACCATCATAGGGATGGTTCAGGGCTGGCTCCTCTATTCCATCCATCACCAGGCCGGCACGGAAGCAGGTTCCAAGCAGCACATGCAATGGACGATGGAAATAATAGTGGGGCTGCGGTTGACCCTGCATGGCTATTCCTGTTTGCGGCGGTATGTCGAGATACTGCGATACCTTCATAGAGTGGATAATGATAAACGCTCCATCTCTATACTCCTCTTCCGCCATCATCAAGGTACCGTTTGAGTTGAAGCAGGGATGCATAACTGAGAACACGAAGCGACCACCCGGCTTGAGCAACTGAGCTACGGCTCGCATTAAAGGTTCGATAGTTGCCATGTCCATGAGCGCCATATTGCACACAACAGCATCGAAGCGTTTTGCGCCTAATGATAAGAGCTGCTCTTCATCCGTAGCATCGATGAGGCGGTACTCGATACGATCTGCGTTTTCGTGTGTTCGAGCTTGCGCTCGTTCAAGCAGCTTCTCGCTGAAGTCGGTTGCGATCATACGCGCTCCTAACCGGGCCATGCGCCTGGCAAAGACGCCATTCCCGCATCCCACCTCCAGCACCAGTTCTCCTGCTTGCAGGTTGAGTAGCCGTTCTGTGCTTGGGCCAACCAGGATACGTTGAAAGTCGTTGCCCTCGCCCATTTTCTCGTCCCAGAATGCCGCGTTCTGGTTCCATATGTCTCGGGCTTGCTGATTAAGGGCTGCAAGGGCGTGGTCTGTGTTTTGGTTGGTATTCATTGGTTGCTCCTGATAAGATTATGTGGTTAGGTAAGGGTACGTGGCGCAGCAAGCCGCAATCTGGAAGGAATGCCCTGACAAGGCTGCGATAGAATTACATGGCTGGGGCAAGCCCAGCCACTACTATATACGGCTGCGCACGCCAATGCTTTTATTTATGGTTAGAATGTTTTTATCTATGGCTGGGGTGGCCAGAGGCGAAGCCCAGCCACTACTATATACGGTAATCTCTGCAAGAAGTCTACACACATTCGGGGCCGGCCTTTTCGTTATGGCTGTCTCGTAATTGCTTCGACCAGTTGCGCGTTTGATTTCGTTTTCTCGAACAGGCGAATGAGTTGTTCGGTGGCTTCGCGGCGAGGGATATCGGCCATTTTGCGGCGCAGGATCGACATGGTGCGTAGTTCTATGGGAGAAAGCAGGCGCTCTTCCTGGCGCGTGCTGGAAGCTCCCAGGTCGAAGGCCGGGAAAATGCGGCGATCGGCGAGGTCACGTGAAAGG
>CADDZH010000121.1 GCA_902812455.1 Chloroflexota bacterium
ACGACCTGCTCAACCCGATGGGCGCAGACTCGGTCTCAATGGTGGTGCAGGTGATAGGCTCAAACGGGACAATCGTGGCCGAGCGACCCATGTACTTCATTTTCGCAGGCAATGAGCCGGGCGGCACTGATGTGATTGGCTACACTGGCCAGTAGTTTTTCAATGCCCACACGACGGGCGTGAAGGGCTGGGGCGATGGTCAGCAATGCCCCAGCCCACGATGTGATGGTATGGGCGAACAACCTTCGTACCCTCTCTTCTTTCAGGCCCCTGTAAGGTCTGCATTGGAAACTGCAAGCCGCAAATCAGTCTCAGCCAGCATAATCAAGTTGTCATTCTGCCTCTTGTATTATTGTGTCAATTTGATATGATCTGACTATGGCAGCGAACGAAACATTACCTGTATCTGGCAACAATCCAAAGATGAATACAGGGTCTGATCAGGCAGCAGCAAGACATAAAACTTTGCGCAAGCGCCGCATCATTATTTTTACGGTAGCCACTGTGCTCAATGCCGGGCTGCTGGCCCTGCTGGCCTGGCAGTTGCTCACGCCTGCCCAGAACCAATCGAGCGGGGGCAACAGCAGCTATACGCCGTCCGATCCGCTCAAAGGCAAGCCGGCGCCCAACTTCACGCTGGCCGCGCTCGGCACAGGCTATGGCTCGACGATCTCCCTGGCAGATTTCAAGGGAAAATCCATCGTGCTTGATTTCTGGTCATCATCGTGTGGCCCCTGCCAGGATGAGGCGCCCATGTTGCAGGCCATGTCGCAGAAGATGCAAGCAAAGGGAGTTGTCTTCATCGGCGTTGACTTTGAAGACACCCAGACTGATGGCTCGGCCTTTTTGCAGAAATATCATATTACGTACCCAAATGCATTCGATCCAACCGGCTCGACCGCCATCAATTACGGCGTGGCCTATACGCCGACGACATTCTTCATTAACAGTAAGGGCATCATCGTGGGCAACATACCGCGTGAGATGACGGCCCAGGATTTGCAGCAGAATTTACGATTGCTCACGCCCAAAATGTAGTGGCCTCCCTTGTGGGGGCCAGGCTAAAAAACTTACCAGGGAAAAAACCTTGCCCGGTAAAACCTTGTCAGATTAACAAATACCATGTTTGAAATTCGCCTGATTGTTCGATCGGCCCATCTGCTGGCAGCGGCGGCGTGGGTAGGCGGGAACATCATGTACCTGGTCGTCGTCATTCCCGCTTTGCGCAGCGGCGGGCCTGCTCCAGGCGTGGCGGCGCAGGTGGCCGCACTGTTCAGGCGAATGGTGAATATTTGCATGGGAGTGCTGCTCCTTACCGGAGCGTACCTCATGTTTGACCGGCTTACACAAACAACGCTGGGCTGGCCGTACCTGGTGGTTCTGGGCTTGAAAATTATCGCAGCTCTTGCTATGTTTATGTTAGCGATGTATCTTGGACAGAGTAATATACGCAAGCTGGCAAAGCGTTCGACGCGCCTCTCAAAAGCGGCGCCGCAGCTCATGCTAGCGCTTGGCATTCTCGTATTTATCCTGGGGGCGCTCCTCACCGGACTGTTTGAGGCATCTATCGCCCCTCATTAAGCGGAGCTTGTACCGTGCAATCGACTGTGACGACATCAACTGAAGAGAACATACAGGTTCCGGCGCGGCGCAGGCGCTGGCGCCTTCCGCTCAGTTTTATGATTGGTGGACTGGTTATTTTAGCGGCAGTAGGCTATCTTGTCTATGCCAATACGCGGTCGAACGCCGTCTACTATATGACTGTTGACGAGCTTAAACATTGCGCAACGTGCGCCGCGCAGCAATCGGTGCGCGTTGCTGGGGTTGTACAGAAGGGATCGATTGTACGCAATGAGCAAACGCAACAGGTAAACTTTGTAATCACAGCCAATGGGCAGTCGCTGCCGGTGACATATACAGGCGTGGTGCCGGACATTTTCGGCCCCGGCATTACTGTGGTTGTGGAGGGCCATTACACAGGCCAGGGACCATTCCATGCGCAAACCCTGCTTACCAAATGCCCTTCAAAGTTTCAATCCGCTACGCCGTCACCATGAGCCGGCATCGTAAAGAGGAATTACTGTGCATGTTTCAGACCTGGGTGTCATCTCCCTGGCACTCGCTTTAGGCTTTGCTATCTACACCATCATTACCGGCGTGCTGGGGGCAGTGCGTCGCTCGCCTCGCCTCGTTGCCAGCATGCGACGCGGGGTGCTGGTCGTCGCCTTCTTTCTCATAGCCGCCTCGGCTTCTCTCATCGTCTCGTTTCTAATCCATGATTTCGGTGTGGCTTACGTCGCGCACGAATCGAACCTGGCCATGCCCTGGTATTTCACCGTCGCGGCCTTTTATGGCGGGCAGGAGGGATCGCTCCTGTACTGGGCGCTGATGCTTTCGGTCTTCTCTGCCATCTTTGCCCTGACGGCTAAACGCGCTCCGGCGCCCCTGGTGCCGTATGTCATGGCAACGTTGATGGCCATCGAAACCTTCTTCTTGCTCATGCTGCTCACCGTCTCCAGCCCCTTCGTGCGCCTGCCCGTTGCCCCAAAAGATGGCATTGGCCTGAACCCATTGCTGATGGACCCCGGTATGCTGGTACACCCACCGATGCTGCTCATGGGCTATATGAGCTTCTCTGTTCCCTACGCCTTTGCCGTCGCCGCCATGCTCACCGGCAAGCTGGATAGTGACTGGCTGCGCTCGATCCGGCGCTGGACGCTGGCCTCGTGGTCAATCCAGACCACCGGACTGATACTGGGCGCGTGGTGGGCCTATCACGTACTGGGTTGGGGCGGCTACTGGGGCTGGGACCCCGTAGAGAATGCCGCGCTCCTGCCCTGGCTGACAGCAACTGCTTTCCTGCATTCGGCAATGGTGCAGGAGCGGCGGGGCATGCTCAAAGTCTGGAACCTCTTCCTGGTGATCGCCTCGTTTGCGCTCTCGATCTTCGGTACCTTCGAGGTACGCAGCGGCATCATCAGTTCGGTGCATTCCTTCGCCTATTCAGATATCGGCGGCTACTTCCTGGCTTTTCTCGTGATCATCATCATTTTCAGCACAGGGCTGTTCGTGTTTCGCTTGCCCAGGCTTCGCCCTGAGCAGGAATTTGACTCGGTTGTCTCACGTGAAGGCGCGTTCTTGCTCAACAACCTGCTGCTGGTGGGTATTGCCTTTGCCATACTGTGGGGCACCATCTTCCCGCTGATCTCAGCAGCCTTTGCCCACCAGACAATGACTGTCGGCCCGCCCTTCTACGACTCCGTCAATGGGCCGCTCTTCGCTGTGCTGATCCTGGCGATGGGCATCGGCCCGCTCCTGGCATGGCGGCGCACTTCAACCCGCGCGTTATGGCGCAACCTGGGCGTGCCTGCTCTGGCAGCCGCCGTATGTGCTGCTATCCTGCCCCTGGCGGGTATACGCACTATCTGGCCCAATATCGGCTTTGCCGCCTGCTCGTTTACCGCTGGCGCAATCATCTATGAACTGTGGCGAGGCGTGCGCGTGCGCCACAGTCATGGCGAAACTTATCCCATCGCTTTCCTGATGCTCATCAAACGCTATCGCCAGCGCTACGGCGGCTACATTGTTCACCTGGGGCTGGTCATCCTTGCCGTCGGTGTCATTGGCTCCTATTTTTTCCAGGTGCAGCAGGATGCGGTGCTGAAACCTGGACAGGAAATGAGTGTTGCCGGCTATCAATTCACCTATTTTGGTAACTATGAAGAGACAGGCCCCGGAACTGATACAGTCAAGTCCATCGTGCAGATCTGGCACGATGGGCAGTTTGAAGGATATATCTATCCTGGGCGTGTCTTCTACGAGAACTTTGCCAACCAGCCTGTCAGTTTGATCCCGATCACTACCTTCGGCCTGACCGATGTCTATGTCTTCCTGGCCGATTGGCAGGGCGCTTCCCAGGCTACCATTCGCGTCTTCATCAATCCGCTTGTGCCGCTTATCTGGGACGGTGGGCTGGTTATGCTCATTGGCGGTATTATTTGCTGGTGGCCGGAAGAGCGCAAACGCGTGGCGAGCGAGATACAGCCTGTACGTAAAGCCAGGCCAAAGCTTGCGGTTGCTGGCCCGGCTGAAGCTGCTTCATCCCTGCATGCCCAGCGACTGCCCAACCAGGACCAGGGCGATGAGGAGGCGGTGGTATGAAGCAGAAACGTTCGCTGTTGATTGCTTTTGCCGCGATCGCTATTGTAGGTGCGGTCTGGTCGTTTGTGCTGCTCCACAATCCGCCGCAGGAAACACTCGACCAGCGGGTCAATGATGTGGCATCCCAGTTGAAGTGTCCGGTGTGCCAGGGCGAGTCCGTTGCCAATTCGCCGTCAACCATTGCGCAGCAGATGCGCGGCGTTATTCGCCAGCAATTGCAGTCCGGCAAGTCGGAGCAGCAGGTGATCCAGTATTTTGAGGAGCGCTACGGGGACCAGATCGTCTGGGTGCCGCAGTGGCAGGGCTTCACCCTCCTGGCCTGGCTTGTGCCCATAGCCTTGCTGCTGTTTGGCATATGCATCCTCTTTTACGTGCTGCGGAGCTGGCGTGCCGCGCCTGCAAGCGCCACAGCCAGCGACGAGGCCGAGTTGGAGAACGTGGACGAGGCCGAACTGGCAGCCTACCGCGAGCAGCTTGAGAGTGAGCTGGCCAGCGAAGATCCTCTGTTTGCATCGCACGAAGCGGCGACTGATCGCGAGGGAATGGAGGCAATCTGATGCAATTTTTATCTGTGCTCACCGGCATTGTGCTGGGCCTGGTCGCGCTTGCCTTCGTCCTTTACCCGTTCTACCGCCGCTCGCCAGCGCCACAAGAACCACTTCCTGAGCAGAATGGCAATCCTGGGGCTGAAGTAAACCAGTCACTGCAAGCGCAGGCAGAGCGGGAACAGGCAGCCCGTGCGGCGCTGCAGGAAGTCGAGCTTGATTACCAGCTTGGCAACATCGAAGAGGCGGATTATCGCACGTTGCGAGAACGCTACCTGCGCCGTGCCCTCGTCGCCTTGAAGTCGCGCTATGACCATGAACAGGAGCTTGACACAGCCATCGAGGAAAAGTTGCGCCAGATGCGGGAACGTGAGGGCCATGAGGGACATGAAAATGCGGAATAACGAATATTGGCGGGTGCACATTCCACACGTTGCCAAAAAAACACGTTATGCCGGGGACGAATCGCATATAGTAGGGGCGAGCGGGGCCGGGTGGATGCAGGGTGGGCCTTTATGGTCGCCCGTCCGTCTTGTGATTGCATGTTTGTCCCTTGCCCTGATCATCCCTGCGATTCTCATTGTGTTTCTCGTCGTTATCATTTTCTCATCCCCTCCGGCCCACGCAAGCGCCACCAGCTCAGGAAATGGACGCATTTATGGGCAATTGCTCAATGGCACAAAGCACAATGCGCCCGTGGCGAAGCAGCAGGTAACCTTGCAACTGGCAGAGGGCAATGAGGCTATAGACTATGCAACCGTGACAACCGGTGCGCAGGGTTCCTTTTCGTTTAGCGGCCTGGATACCGATAAGGCCATCAGCTACACGATCTACACGAACTATGAGGGGGCGCAGTACAATACCCCTTTCATCAACCTTGCGAGCAAGCCTCTACAGCAGGTGAATTTGACGGTGTACGAGGCGACGAATAGCATGGCGAACATCGCTATCGTGCAGGCTACCATCTTGCTACATGCCCCGGATGCGCAAAAGGGCATCGTTCCTGTTTCCGAGTTGATTATTTTTCGCAATCTGAATAATCGCACGTATGTCGGCTCTCTCAATACAAGCCATGGTATGCCCAACGCGCTGCGTTTCTCTCTGCCGCATACAGCAAAGAATCTCTCTCTCAGCACCGGGTTTAACGGCTACCAGGCAATCCAGGTCGATCAGGGCTTTGCCACGAATGCTGCTGTTCCTCCAGGGGACTCGCAGTTCGGCTTTACCTTCGATATGCCCTATACCACTTCTGATTATGACTTTGACTACCAGATCCTTTATCCTACGATCCGCCTATCGATGCTGATCCCGGTAGATATTCATGCCAGTTCCGATACGCTGGCCTCCGCCGGGCCGGTCACCACAGACCAGCAGGTGCTGGACGTATTTGGTGCGACGGCTTTGCTTCCTCCCAAACAGGTGCATGTAGAACTTGAAGGCCTGCCCGTGACGAACCAGCCGGCCACTGCGCCAGCTTCGTCTTCTGCCTTCGGTTCCGGCATTGCGTGGTCGTGGCTGATTCTCGCCCTGTTGCTCATGGCCTCCGCCGTGCTTGGCACGTGGTTTATCTATCGTTCTAGACGTTATCCCACTCCTGCTATTCTTAAAAAGAAAACTCAGCAGAGACAGCGGGAGGAGATACGGGCTGTGCAAGATACGAGCGACGATCTTAAAAAGAAGCCTTCACAGCAGCAGGGCAAGAAGGCGGCCACCAGAGCTGCCCAGGAGACAGCAGATAAAGTGGATAAAGCGGATAAAGAGCAGGCCCTGTTGCAGGAGCTGCTCGATCTGGATAAGGCATACGAGGCCGGGAAACTGGCAAAAGCAGAATACCGCGAACGGCGAGCAAAAACGAAGGCGCAATTGCGCGCTATCATGAGTGAGAAGGTGACAAGGTGAGCCAGGTGTATCTGGAGATCAAAGGACTCAAGAAAAGCTTCGGCCTGAAACCCGTGCTGCGCGGCATCGATCTCACGCTGCATCGTGGAGAGCGCATGGCGCTGATGGGAGCGAATGGCGTGGGGAAGACCACGCTGCTGCGCATCCTTGCCGGGCTGACCAGGCCGACCGGCGGCAGCGTGACCATCGGCGGCTTCGATGTCGTGCAAGATGCCCAGCAGGTGCGGCGCCTCGTGGGATTTGTTGCTCACCAGCCTTATCTCTACGATGAACTGACAGCTATGGAAAACCTGCTCTTCTTTGCCAGAATGTATGGGGTCAAGCAGGCCAGAGAACGCGCGAGCCTGCTCTTACAGCGAGTAGGATTAGAGAAGCGAGCTAAAGAGCGAGTGGGTGTGCTATCGCGAGGTCAGGTGCAGCGGCTCTCTCTGGCGAGGGCGCTGTTGCACTCGCCGCAACTGCTCTTGCTCGATGAGCCGGAGACGAGCCTGGACCAGGAAGGTAACCAGTTGCTGGTCGCCCTCCTCGAAGAACATACTGCCCAGGGCGGTACCACCATGTTCACCACGCACCAGGCGGAGCGCGCCCTGGCATTAAGCGACAGGATTATCATATTGAGTAGCGGGCGCCTCGTCTCGCAGCAAAAAACGCACGTCCCGGCCAATGATGAGCATGAACCCATTCACCAGGACATGATGGCTCTAAGGGAGCAGGTATGATCTTTTTTGAACAAGTCATCGCTATCCTTTGGAAGGATATACGCTACGAGCTGCGCAGCAAGCAGACATGGATAGGCATGGGGCTATTCGCCATTGTCGTCCTGGTCATCTTCAACTTTGCCTTTGACCTGCGCGCAGAAAATACAGCCGCCATAGTGCCCGGAGCACTATGGATAGCCTTTGTCTTCGCCAGCATCCTGGGCCTGGGGCGTACCATTGCGGCAGAGCGCGAAAAAGGCTCACTGGATCGCCTGCTGCTCTGCCCGGTAGACCGCAAAGCTATCTACCTTGCCAAGTTGCTGGGAAATATGCTATTTATCGGAGTGGTAGAAATTATTGCGTTGCCTATCTTTGCGGCTCTCTTTGATGTGCCCTTGTTCGCGAGCGCGCTGTTGCCAATTGTCCTGCTTGGTACACTGGGCATTGCAGCCATAGGGACGCTCTTTTCGGCTATGGCTGCCGCGACGCAGGCACGAGAGTTATTGTTGCCGATCCTCGTATTTCCTTTGATCGTCCCTGTAGTGATTGGCGCGGTTCGCGCAACCGGTTCTTTAATGGTTCCCGTGGCTAACGAACCGCCCTGGCTTGGATTGATCGCCGCCTTTGATGTCATCTTTTTGACCGTTTCCATGCTCACTTTCGAGTATGTAATAGAGGAGTAATTATATGGCTTTAGCTAATCGAGAAGCACGCATTGAGCAAGCGGAGGCAATAGCGGGAAGAGGAAGACTTTCACAAGGAGTGTCTTTCCTTGCAGCATCAACGGTATTGCTTGCTCTCTCATTTATAGGCATGATGATCTCCATCTGGATGATTTTCGTCTACGCGCCAACCGACGCCGTTGAAGGGAATGCGCAGCGCATTTTCTACTTTCATCTGCCAACGGCCATTCTTGGGATGCTTGCCTTTGGCATTGTCACCCTGGGCGGCCTGGTCTATCTCTGGAAGAAAGATGAGCGCTGGGACTGGCTCGCTCGCGCAGCCGCAGAGCTTGGCGCGGTCTTCCTCACCTTTACCCTGATCACCGGCTCCATCTGGGGCCGCACGACCTGGGGCACATGGTGGACATGGGATGCTCGCCTGACCACCACCCTGATTCTCTGGTTCATTTATATCGCCTACCTGATGCTGCGCAACTATATGGGCCGCACGTATGCCAGCGCCCGCGCGGGAGCCGTGCTGGCGATCATCGGCCTCATCGATGTGCCCATCGTTTATGAATCCGTGAACTGGTGGCGAACGCTGCATCCCCAGGCTGTCCTGCCCATTGGCGGAACGCCGCAGATGCCGCCGCCAATGCTCTATACCTTACTTGTTTCTTTGGTAACGTTCACGCTGCTCTTCAGTTTTCTGATGCTGCAGCTCTACCAGCTTCAGAAAATGCAGGCGCTATCACAACGCCTGCGCGCCAGCCTTGAATAGAGAGGATATAATATATGTCAGACATTGGTTACCTCATTCTGGCCTACGCCATTGTATGGGCCGGGCTATTTGTTTACCTGGCCGTCGTCATGCTGCGCATTCGCGGCGTGCGAACCGAACTGGCCGTCGTCGAAGAACATTTGCGCGAGCAAGAAGAAAAACATGACAACAAAAAATGAAACCGAAAAGAAGAGCGCCCGGCGCGTAGAGAGCGCAGAGAATAAGGATAGTGGCAGTAACCAGCAACAAACGCCGGTCAAGAACTATGTCCCCATACTCGTTGCCGGCGACATCCTTGCCTTCCTCGCCTTCGCCGCCATCGGGCGTGGCAGCCATGGAGAACCAACGGGATTAGGCGCTCTCCCTGAAGTTGTTCTGACCGCGCTCCCCTTTGCCGCCGGCTGGTTCCTTGTGGCTCCCTGGGTGGGAGCATATCGCCGGGAACTGGTGGCGGATCCGCGCAAAATGGCCACGCGTACCATCCTGGCCTGGGCGCTCTCCTGGCCGGTAGCCATGCTCCTGCGTGGCGTCTTTGTCGATCACGCCGTTCCGCCACTCAGCTTCGCCATCATAACCCTGCTTTTCAATACGCTGCTCTTGCTCGTGTGGCGCTGGCCTTACGCTATGAACAACAGGAACAAGCACAGATTTTAAGGATTTTCCATCCTTCCGGGTGAATGAAGTGTAGGGCCCGATTTATCGTGGCCGCCGCCGATTGATCGGCCTTTGGTCTAAAGGATGGAGAGCCGCTTTAAGAAACCTGTTGCAATTTTTCAAGCGCTGCTGTATCCTCTAAGCATCAACACGTACCGGCAATGTTTGTTTTGGAGGATAGCTGCAATGGCCAATCAACAATCATCTCCCCGGTCTCAAGATCGAGCGTCCCAGCACGCGGCAACTGAGAGAAAATTACGCAAGCGCGAACGCCGTACAGAGGAGCGCTTGCAAGTGGCGCAAGCTGCTTACGCCCAGGCCCAGGATCGCTTCAAACGTGCAGAGGCACGGCTGCAAAAGCGTGCTGCGAAGGTCAGGCGTATGGAGGAGCGCCTGTCGAGCATCCGCCGGCGCCTGGAGGAACTGAATGCTCCCAGGCCCGTCATTCCATCCAGGGCTGAAGAACTGCAGGAGGAGCAGGAGTTGCTGGCGGAAGAGCTACAGGTAGCAGAAACCCCTCCTGCAGAAGCTCCATCTCCCTTGTCAGGTGAGGCTTCCAGCGAAGAGCTTGCCCAAGAAGTTGTCGAAGAGCAGGAGTTGCTCTCGGAGGAACTCCAAGTGGCAGAGACGCCTCCTGCTGAAGCTTCATCACCCGCAGCCGGCCAAGAGCCTGCCCAGGAAACTGCCGGAGAGCAGGAATTGCTCTCGGAAGAGCTGCGCGTGGCGCAAACGCCTCCCTCCGAGGCTTCATCTCCTGTAGTCGAGGAAGAGCAGGCCGTGGAAGCCTCTTTAGAAGAATCTTCCTCGCAGGCGGAGCACGAAGCCCAGAATGGGCAGGCAGCTATTTCGCCAGAGGAGGCTTCTGATCTCGCCAGGATGACGCGTTCGGTGGCGGAAACTGCTGAGGAGACTGCTCGCGCTGCTATCGAGCGAGCGCTTGAGGTCGCCAATCGCCTGGAACAGAAGGGTGCTGGCCGCCATTTGATACAAGAACTGGCGCAGACACAATCCGAAGCCGATAGGGCGAGCACCGTGGCGCGAGAAGCTGAACGCGCAGCCGAGGAAGCAGAGAAACTGGCAGCAGAAGTGCAGGGCATGACTGAACCGCTCGAGGGCGAGACCGTTGAGGAGATTGAGGAGGAAGAGCAGGTGGCCGCTGCCGCTGCCGCGACGATGGTTGCAGATGCCGCTGCCGCTGCCCAGGCCGAGGCTATAGCAGAAGCGAGCACTCTTCGCACACGCGAGGCCCGCTACCTTGCCATGCAGGCCGAGCAAACGCTGGAGGAGGTGCGCATCGCCATCCGCAGCGGCGCTCTTACAGGGGAAGAGGCCGAAACGCTTCTTCGAGATGCCGAACGCGAGTTCACTCGCGCGCAAGCCCTGCTCGCGGACGCCGAAGCCGCTGAAGAGCAAGCGCGCAAAGCGGCTATGAATGCTGAGGCAGAGGCAGAAGTAGCAGAAGGCATGGCTTTTGCGGCCAACGATATTGCAGAACACGAGCTTGATGAAGCTTCGCCCTCTATATCGACTGAGGAGAATACAGAGACGCTCAAACCTGAGGACACTTCCACACCTGCCGGTGACGAAGCCGAACCAACCGTAAAGTTTACGGTGATCCATCCCCAGGAGCAAGAACAAGAGTGAGTAGCGCGAACGTATGTGAAGCTGGCGAACCCCATGTCTATGAGCGGGAGGTAGCTCGCCTCTGGTTTGCGCTCCCCGCCGGCACACGCCTGCCATTAAGCAACGGTGATTCATGCCAGCTTGTATTTTCAGGCCTTCCCGGCAGCGCCGCCGGGCCAGATGTGCGCGATGCGGTGCTCTCCTTTTCTGATCGGCAAGATGGCCCGGTTACTGTGGGCGACATCGAGTTTCATGTGCGCGCCAGCCACTGGTTTGCGCACCAGCATCATACGGATGCACGCTACAACAATGTCATGTTGCATGTTGTGCTGATCTGCGATACACTTTCTCCCGCGCTGAGGCAAGATGGAACCTCCATCCCAACCTGTTCTCTATACGATCTGCAAGACCTGGCGCTGCCCCCGCTGCCTCGTCCGGCTCAACCAGCCCTGGAAACATCCTGGCCTTGCCACTCTGTGATGCAGCAGATGAGCGCTGAAGAGCATACGCGGCTGCTCATGCGTGCCGGGCTGCTGCGCTTCGAGCAAAAGACGCAGAGCTTCGTGGAACTCCTGCACAAGAGCGAACCGCATCCGCCGTTCAGCGCGTATGATGCCTGCCTGATCGTGGCGCTGGCCGAAGGACTGGGCTATGGGCGCGATCGCGCCTTCTTTCACGCTGCTGGCGAATACCTGCTCGGCCTGCCGGGCAAGGTTCCGGAGCCATTAGGAAAAGCAGGCGATCCACCGCCGTTAGACGGTCGTCGCCTTGCCGCCTTGCGCAAGCTGGTAGATCAATGGCGCATGCATGGGGCATGGGAATCAATACGAAAGATACTTTATCCTGTGAGTAGTAGGGGCGGGGGAGGATGCGGTTGCGGGGATGGGACGCTTGCGTCGCCCTCGCGCCTATCCATGAGTTCATTTCCCTCATTCGGTGGTCCGATTTCATCAGAGGCGAATGATCAAAATACAAATATTTGTAACTCCCTTTCCATGCATTTTAGAAGTGCAGATACAACATGCAACCAGCAGGGGGCGACGCAAGCGTCCCCACCCATCCCCGCGTCCGCACCCGCCCCTACAGATAAAATTTTGCCTCAATTGCAGCAGTTACGTACCATATTCTCCGAATTGGGCACCGCCAGGGCCGATATCCTCATTTGCAACGTTGTCTTGCCGTTTGCGGCAGCGGTGGCTTTGATAGAAAACGATGCGGTTCTAGCGGGGTGTGCGCAAACCCTCTATGAAGAATACCCCGGTCTCTCCTCCAACCGTGTTACTCGCGCCATGACGCGGCAGCTCTTGCTGGAGCGCGAGCCAGAGGGAGCCTGCCAGCAGCAGGGCCTGCACTATATATACCAGCAGACATGCAAGGAGAAACGCTGCGAGCTGTGCATTGCCGGGAGGCTGCCTCTATGACGGAGCAACAGGAGGGTGAAGGTGAGCGGCTGGCACGCTTCCTGGCCCATGCCGGCATTGCCTCGCGCCGCCATGCCGAAAAGTTGATCGCCGGGGGACACGTGCAGGTCAACGGTGTGACGGTAACCACACAGGGGACGCGCATTGATCCAGCACGCGACAGGGTGAGCGTCGATGGCAAGCCGGTCGTTGCTCCCGTAAAGCATGTCTACATCCTGCTGCATAAACCGGTAGGATACATCACGACCACCAGCGATCCTCGCGGGCGACCAACCGTGCTCGATCTGCTTCCAGAAGAGCTGCGCCGCCTGCGTGTCTACCCCGTGGGTCGCCTGGATATCGATACCAGCGGCCTCCTTTTACTGACCAACGATGGCGATTTCGCCCTGCATGTGACCCATCCTCGCTACTCAATGGAGAAGCAATATCACGCTCTAGTGCAGGGCTGTCCCGGCAGGGCTGAGTTAGAAGCCCTGCGCAGAGGCGTGGAATTTACCGGCGACGATGGACGCAGGCACACCTCGGCTCCGGCGCGAGTAGAGGTTCTGCGCAACGTGGGAGGCGATTGCTGGCTCTCGCTCTCCATCCATGAGGGGCGCAAGCGGCAGGTGCGGCGCATGCTGGCTGCCATTGGCCACAAAGTCTTAGAACTAAAGCGCGTTGCCATTGGCCCGCTGAAATTAGGCGATCTACCTGTTGGCAAATGGCGCTATTTGACAGAGGAAGAGGTGAAGCAGTTAATGTGAGGCAAAGTTCCTTGAGTGATCACGAGCCGGCTCTTCTTGTGATGACCGGCATTATGGCAGCAGGAAAGTCAACCATTGCCCGGTTGCTGGCACAGCGTTTTGCGCGAGGGGTACATATTGAGGCCGACGTGCTGCAACGGATGATCGTCTCAGGTGGCGTGTGGGTCAGCCAACCAGGAGAACCTGAAGGGGAGGCGGCGCGGCAGCTTCGCTTGCGTCTCAAGAATATGTGCCTGCTTGGCAGATCGTTCTTCGAGGCAGGCTTCACGGTAGTGCTGGATGACATTATCATGGGAGAGCGCTGGCAGCACCTGCAGGAGGAGCTGCAGGGCCTCCCATTCTCCCTGGTGGTGCTTGCTCCACATGTCGATGTTGTCGTCAGGCAACGAGATGTGAACCGAGCAAAGGATCCGCAAAGCTATGCGTGGGCAGCCTATCTTGACCACGCGCTCCGCACAACAATGGCGGGTATTGGTCTCTGGATTGATAGCTCTGAGCAGACCCCAGAAGAAACGGTTGAGCAGATCCTCCAACACCTCCGGCCTGAACATCAGATTTGACCAACTGTTGCTGGAGAATGATCGGTTCCCTATCCTTCCAGGTGAACACGCTGTAGGGCGGGAGCGGGGATGAGGCGTGGTGCCGGGTGTTTGGGCGCTTGTGCCGCCCTTGTCAACTTCCACATAGAAGATGGATGGAAAGAAGGAGTATCCAGGCCCTGATTAAAAACAAAAGGAGAAGGAAACACATGTCATCTGAACAAAACAGCCAGCCAACCTTTCTCAGCGTTGCGCCTCGGTTTGTCGTCAATGATTTAGAGCAAGCGCTGGCTTTCTACGGGCAACTAGGCTTCCAGACCACCTATCATGATGAGCATTTTGCCGTTGTCGAACGGGATGGGGTGGCCCTGCACTTCAATTGCTATCCAGACTCGCCAAAGAGTCACTCTGTGTGTTGGATTGGCGTCACTAACAGCGATGCCTTGTACCAGCAATATCTGCCGACCAATGCTGTTTGTTCTTCCTTGAAGGCCCAGCCCTGGGGTTTTAAGGAGTTTATGATCAGAGACCCCTTTGGCAACGGCATCCTCTTTGCCGAAAGCATTCCCTAATGAACTTTTCCGATCAAATCAGGTAATTAAGGAACTGGATCGTTATCTGTAGGGGCAAGGGGAGGTAGGG
>CADDZH010000122.1 GCA_902812455.1 Chloroflexota bacterium
GCATGATGGCAATGCTATCATCGGCAATATCCAGCACTGCTTGCAGGGATGCTCCTCGCCTTCGCAACTGCTCGTAACCCCCCGATTTTATCGAGGGGGTCGCCACTACCTGCACCAACGGCAAATGTTCTGGCCGCGCTCTGCGCCTGTTTGAGGGCAGCTTCAATGGTGGCATGGTTGTCTTCCTCATAAAAGACAAGGACCGGCGCTGCATCACTGATGCAGTAGACAAGCTCGGCAAGCGACATGCGGAAATTGACGGGCGTGTAGATAAGCCCTAACAACTGGCACACCCAGTAGATGACCAGATTTTCCCGGCGATTTTTCAAGACCACCAGCACGTGGTCGCCCTGCTTCACGCCCGATTGCTGCACATTGGCAGCAACCACCGAGACCTCTTCATACAGATCGCGATATGACCAGCGAACCTGGTCGTCTACGATGGCAGTTGCTTCTGGAAAGCGCTTGACGGCTTGCATAAAGTATTGGGCGAGATGCATATGAATTCATCCTTTCCCTGAGATTTCTGATGTTAATTCCCGTAAGGCTGCCATGATGCCGTGGTAGCCGGTGCAGCGGCAGAGGTGGCCGCTCAGAACATCGACAATCTCCTCTTCTTGTTTCTGCCGGCCCACCACCTCTGCCATAGCGGAGACTACAATGCCGGGCGTGCAAAAGCCACACTGCAAGGCGTGATTTTCGGTAAAGGCCTGGTACACAGCCGGGAAGTCAGGGTGCTTTGCCAGACCCTCTATTGTAGTAATCTCAGCATCCGTCATGGACACTGCAAGCAGCAGGCAGCTTCGTACCGCCTGCCCATTCACCAGCACCGTACACGCGCCACACACTCCCTGCTCGCAGCCAACGTGCGTTCCTGTAAGCCCGCATTCCTGGCGCAGGAAATCACTGAGCAGCATGCGAGGCTCGATAGCAGCGCGGTACTGGCGGCCATTCACGCGAAGAGTAACCGGTGTCAACGTATCAGCTTTGATCCACTCCATGATGGCCCTCCTTTGCCATGGCATCCTCATACGCAGCCTCTAAGACGGAAAAGATCAACACGGTTGCTAACTGCCGCCGGTACGAAGAGGATGCCTGATAGTCATCCGCGAAATCAAGGCGATGTACAACTGCCTCTGTTACCTCGCTCATGCGCTCCTTTGCCCAGCGCTCGCCTGCTAAGGCTTGTACTTCGTCCACAAGCAGCGGCGTGCTGGCTACACCACCCAGGCCAAGCCGCACCTGCTGCACTGTCCGATCGCTGCCTATCTTCATTGTGCAGGCGGCAGCCAGCAGGGCAAAATCGCCATGACGGCGCCGGTACTCCCTGAACGCTACGCCCTCGCCAGGTTCAGGCAGTCGCCACAGCGTCTTTGTCAACAACTCGCCTGGCTCGATTGCCGTAGTGAAATAGGACTGGAAAAACTGCTCTGCTGCCACCTGCCGTTCGCCATGTACACTTTGCAGAATGGCAGTCCCGCCCAGCGTGAGAAAGACTAATGGAAGCTCTGCTGATGGATCAGCATGTGCCAGGCTCCCTCCCACCGTTCCCTGATTTCTTGTCTGCGGGTGCCCAATATATGCCAGCGCGGTATGAATGAGCCTGGCACGCGGCTCCTCTAAAGCGTATCGCTCAAGCTGCCGCTGCCGCACCAGCGCTCCAACTTCTAGAAATGCCGTGGGCTCCCCTGCGCGATCCATCTCCACTCGCTCGAGTGTTGCCAACGCGGCAAGCCTGTTGATATCAACCAGCGCCTTCGGGTGGGCCAGCCGCATATTCAAGAGCGGAAGCAGGCTCTGACCGCCGGCGAGAATTTTGGCCTCGAGATCGCCATCTGCCAGAACGGAGAGAGCTTCATCGAGTGTATCGACGCGAATATAGTCAAATGCGGGTGGTTTCATGCGATTCCTTTCTTTGCTGAAGCAAATCCCATACCCGTGCTGGAGAGAGAGGCAAGGCAGTAGGCTCAATACCGAGGGCATCCGCTACGGCATTGGCAATTGCTGCTCCAACGCTCATCGTATTGCCCTCGCCAAGCCCCTTCGCTCCAAGTGGTGTGAGAGGAGAAGGCGTCTCCCGGTGCGCGATGCTCACCGCAGGCATTTCGCCAACTGTTGGGCAAAGATAATCCATAAACGAACCGTTCAACAACTGGCCCTCCTCGTCGTAGACCATCTCCTCAAAAAGGGCGCTGCCAAGCCCATGTGCCAGGCCACCTAAAATCTGGCCCTCGGCCAGCTTCGGATTCAGCAGCCGCCCCGCGTCATGGACAGTAATGTAGTCGAGCACTTTCACCTCTGCGGTTTCGGGGTCAACCTGCACCTTGACAACATCGACGAGGAAGCCATACGTAGCCGATGAATTGACGCGATCTTTTTCGTCCGGTGGTGTGACCGTCGGGATGGTGTAATAGGCTGTCTCGTATACGCCTGGCTCGACACCGCCCGGCAGCTCTGCTGGATTCCAGTGCGTCAAACCGGCCAGCCGCCGGATCGAAAGACCTGTATCTGTATCGCCATGATAGACGCGGCCTGCCTGTAGCCGCAGCACTACTTCGGGAACTTGCAGTTGCCTGGCTGCAAGACACAGCAGTTTAGCCTTCACACGCATAGCAGCAGTATAAATGGCGCTGGAGCCAGCAGGAGCAAAGCGGCTCGAGTAGCTGCCCGAAGCAATTGACCAGGGGCTGGTAGCCGTATCCATTTCCGCAATGACACGAATGCTGCGCGGCTCCACATCAAGCACTTCCGCTACGATTTGCTGCGCGACCGTCTCATGTCCCTGGCCTTCTGGCGTCGTGTCAATACGCACGGTGATGCCGCCGAGCGCATCGATGGCTACAGTGGCAGCAGCAGTGCAGCCTGATTTCGGCAACTGCCTGGCTCGCTCCTCCGCCGTAAACGCAACGCCCAGGTAGCCCATATTTGAACCCGACGGCTCAACGACCGCCGCCATCCCAATCCCCAACATGGGTCCTGCCTGTAGGGGCCGATGTATCGTGCCCATCGCCGATTGATCAGCCTCCTGTCCCCGATTGATCGTGCCAACCACTGGCTGATCAGTTCCTTGTATATGCAACAATGCCCGCTGCTGTTCCTCCCGAAAAGCCCGGTAGCCACTCAGCTCGAGCGCCTTGTTCAGCACAGCCTCGTAGTTCCCGCTATCATAGAGCCCACCCGTGAGCGTGCGATAAGGGAACTGCTCGGGCCTGATGAAATTTCGCTGCCGTATCTCGGCAGGATCAAGACCCAGGCGATGCGCCGCGATATCCATGAAGCGCTCTAATGTAAAGTACAGTTGCGGCCCGCCATAGCCTCGAACCAGGCCTGTGGGCAAGCGATTGGTCATAATGGCGTAATTGTCCATGTACAGCGCGGGAATATCGTATGCTCCCGTGGTATCACCATGCGTTCGATACAGTGTGGCAGGCTCTGGCGCTCGAATATAGGCCCCAACGTCGTCGTACTGCGTGAGCTTCAGAGCAAGGACGCGACCATTTTCATCAAGCGCGCCAGTAATATACGACACCCTGTCAGTTCCGCTCGAACTGGCTTTGAGATGCTCCAGCCGGTCTTCAATCCAGCGCGCGGGACATCCCAGCAGCTTCGAGGCCAGAGCCATCAGCGTAATATAGGGATAGACAGCGGATTTGATGCCATATGAGCCGCCTATATCAGCGGGAACGCATAGGCGTAACTGGTGAGTGCCAATTTTGAGCGCCTGGGCCATCACTGTATGCAGGGTAAAAGGACCATGAAAGTTCGCCCAGACCGTGTACTCGTTAGTTCCAGGAGTGTAGTTCGCGATCACGCCATACGTTTCTACCGGTGTGGCGTTGGTTTTGGGAAATTCAAAACGCGCGCTGATAACATGCGGAGCATCTTGCAAAGCTTTTTCCCAATCGCCGTAAGAAAAGATGCGGTGATTGGCAACATTGCTCCCCACATTCTCATGCAAGACGGCGCTTCCCTGTTGAATCGCCGCTTCGACATCCATGACCGCCGGCAGGGGATCGTACTCCACATGAACGAGTTCTGCCGCATCCTCGGCAATGTAGCGCGAATCGGCTACGACCACTGCCACAGGCTCACCAACGAATCGCGCCTTGTCTATGGCCATCGGGTAATACTCGATAGGCGCCGGCACTCCTACGGGGAAAGGGCGCATCTCCCGCCGCACATCAGCCCCGGTAATAACTCCCACGACGCCCGAAACCCGAAGGGCTGTCTCCACATCAATGCGACATATGCGGGCATGGGCATATGGACTGCGCACAATAGCGGCAACCTTGCATCCGGGAAAAGGATCGAGATCATCGATATAGCGCCCGGCCCCGCGCATCAGGCGCTCATCCTCTACTCGAGGAAGCGATTTTCCAATCCAGCGAAATCGTTCGGATCCCATCATTTTTGCTCCTTAGACTCGGCTATTGTTCTACTAACCTGCATAAAGTATAGGCTATAACCCATAGAAAAGTATAGCTGAACCGTGAGAGGACGGCGCAATAATCCCAGCGATAAATACTTTAAAATTCTACTGCTTTTCATTATGGAAGTGCTTTATTTGTTGACGTGAGGGCATCTATGTGCTATGTTCTATTAAGTACCTGGTAGCGCCTTGCCTGGATATTGCCACATCAATCTGAACCAGTCTAAATAAGGAAGTAAGGTCTATGGCAGAACTTTTTGCATCCGTTGCAGTGAAAGCGCCTGTTCACCAGGTGTATACGCTGTTTACTCACTTTAACGATTTTCCCAAGTTTATGCGCTTTGTCAAGGAAGTGACCTATTACGACGAACAGCGCAGCCACTGGGTGGTAGATCTTGCCGGTCGTCATGAATGGGATGCTGTGAATGAGGACTGGATTGAAGACCGTCAAGTTGGATGGCGCTCCACGAGCGGCCTGGAAAACTATGGCAAAGTCACATTCCAGCAGACAGGGCCTGATACAACGATGGTGAGTGTCTTTCTCCACTACAATCCGCCAGCAGGAGCAGTTGGTCAACTCGCTGAATTCCTGGCCGGCAATCGTCCCCAGCAAGCCCTGCAAGAAGACCTGGAGCGCTTTGCGCGCATGGTCGAAGAAGCTCCACCCGGAGCGCTCGATCCCATGTCATCTCATTACCTGTTTCACCCTGAGAGCGCCGTTGCCACGGGCACAACCACAGAGCGACAAAATAAAGCCATGGCCAGCGATCCCATGATGACTCCCCAGGCCTTGCATGAGCGCCAGGCAAAGCTAGAACAGGAAGCCTCAGCCAGCCGCCAGGCCGAAGAGGAACGTGAAGCTGCCATGCAGCAAGAGGCAGCCAGGTTAGAAGAAGCCAGGCGTACACAAGAGATGGCTTTGAGACAACAAGCCGAATTGGATCGCGAAGCGTTGCAGAAGCAGCAGGCCGAAGCAGAGCGAGAGGCCAATGAAAAGCGCAAAGCTGCCGAGCAGCTAGACTCAACGCTTCGCACACTGGGGGGACGCAGCGTTGCAACGCCTGAGACGCCTCTTGGAGACCGCGATGCTCGCCGGGAGCGCTTCCCAAGCTACCAGTTTGGCCCAACCGCATATTCGACAAAGGAAGAGAGCCAGGCGGGCACGGAACCTGAAAAGAAGGATGAATCTCCCTGGCGGCGAGCAATCCGGGGCCATGAACCAATCCCGGAGGAGGAGAAACCGCAAGAGGACGAGGCATCGCAAGAATAACGCCCTTTACCGGTTTGGTACAATATGACTGGCTCACCTGTTCTGGACTTTGATGGAGCGTAGGGTCGTAATCAGATGAATATCGTGCTCATTTCCACGTATGAGTTAGGGCGCCAGCCATTTGGTCTGGCTTCGCCTGCTGCATGGCTGAAAAAGATCGGCGCATCGGTGACCTGCCTGGATCTGGCAGTACAGCGCCTGGAGCAGGAACCCATTGCGTCCGCAGACCTTGTGGCCTTCTACGTCCCCATGCACACTGCGACCCGCATTGCTGCCACAGTCGTCGAGCGGGTCAAGCGCTTGAATCCGCGCGCCCACATATGTTTCTTTGGGCTTTATGCGCCGGTAAACGAAGGCTTTTTGCGCAAGCTGGGCGCTGATACTATTCTGGGCGGTGAGTTTGAGGAAGGGCTGGTTGCCCTGGTACAACGACTTTCCAGAGAGCAGGAGAGTATGGAATCTCGCCCGCAACAGGAGCCGCTTATTTCCCTTGCCCGGCAAACATTCCTGGTCCCTGACCGTCGCGGGCTGCCTGCGTTGCAGCGTTACGCCTATGTGGATCTCGGCAATGGAGAACAGCGCATTGCCGGGTATACGGAAGCCAGCCGGGGCTGTAAGCACCTGTGCCGGCACTGCCCCATTGTGCCCGTATATAGGGGCAGATTCCGCATCGTCCAGCCGGAAGTGGTGTTAGAGGACATCCGGCGGCAGGTGGCGAGTGGCGCGCAGCATATTACCTTCGGCGATCCAGATTTCTTCAACGGGCCTACCCATGC
The DNA here is from genome assembly GCA_902812455.1 of Chloroflexota bacterium. The sequence goes on from CADDZH010000122.1 coordinate 6,476, forward strand.
CTTGCGCATCGTCAAGGCCCTCCACCAGGAATTTCCCGATCTGACCTATGACGTGACCATCAAGATCGAGCATCTCGTGAAGCATGCCCAGCATCTACCTACCCTCCGTGATACCGGCTGCCTGTTTGTCACAAGCGCCGTTGAGTCCATCGATAATCATATTCTCCAAATGTTCGACAAACTCCACACCCGTGAGGATTTCATTCAGGTCGTCTCGTTGTTCCGCGAAGTGGGGTTGGTCCTCAATCCGACCTTTGTGACCTTTACCCCATGGACTACCCTGCAAGGCTACCTGGATTTGCTGGCATTGCTGGATGACCTTGAGCTGGTCGAGCATATCGCTCCTATCCAGTACGCTATCCGGCTGCTCATTCCTGCCGGTTCGCGCCTGCTCGAGCTGCCAAGCATACAAGAGGTGATCGGAGCATTTGACGAAGAGGCGCTATCCTATCCCTGGACTCATCCTGACCCCCGCGTCGATCAGTTGTATGCTGATGTGCTTGCTGCGGTGAAAGAGGGCCAGGCACGCCACGAGAGCAGGCGAGCAATCTTCGCGAAGGTATGGAAACTGGCCCGCTCAGCCTGCCTTGAAGCATATCACGCCACCCAGATCCAATACGACCGGCCACAACTTGTAGAGGCTTCTACAGGATTACCCCGCGCAGCTATTCCCCATGTGAGCGAGCCCTGGTTCTGTTGAGCAGAACCCACCGAGGGGCAGTTGGCTCCTGATTTTGTTTAGGCAGAGGCGGTTAAGACGGCTCTCATCCACCCGTTACCAAAGTACCAAAATCCAGCAGTGCAGGCAGGCGCGCCTATCATCCATGCTACCCTATAGCACATGGAGTAATGAAACTATGGTTAGCGAATGACCTGAGGGTTTTCGCGTGCTCAAGCTGTTGTATGTGTTTATGATAAGGCAGGGCTTCGCCCGGGTTCAGGAAGGTGTATTGCTTGTGAAGAGAATCTCTTTGGGTCTGGTCTGTCTCTCGTTGATCGTCTTGCTGGCTGCGTGCGGCTCTGAGATGCCTACGCGCTCTTCGCCGTCGAGTTCCATTGCCAGCGATTCGTTGAGCCAGAGCGGCTTCCGGCAAACTCCTACGCCAACGCCGGTACAGATGCCGTCCATTCCCAGTCACATAGCCACTCCAACCCCTACGCCGACACCGAGGCCCCAGCCTCCTGTCACCGCTACCAATCCTCCTGTTCCAACTCCTACCCCGCAGCCCGTTTCCAACTGCGTCACGTTCAGCAACGACACGACTCTGGTTCCTCCACAGAACGGAGGCCTGGCAGCTCCCTATGGGCCAGCACCCACCTCCACAGAGGCCCAGCAGCTCACCCAGCAACTCTTTCAATTGATCAACAGCGATCGCGCCGCCTGTGGCCTGCCTCCTTTTGCCTGGAATGCTACCCTGGCCGCCGGCGCGCTTCTCCATAGCTGGAACATGTACCACTGCGGCTTCAGCCATACCTGCCCCGATGGCATGACGCAATACCAGCGCATCGCTAATGAAGGCTTTGCCGGCTACAGCGATTGCGGAGAGAATATCGGCCATGCCGGACCATATCCGACGCCCTGGGCCGGTGTCTATAACGTTCAGGAAAGCATGGCTCACGAGCCGCTTGGAGGCTGGCACCGCATCCATCTCTTCAGCACCACGCTGCACCAGATCGGTATCGGCGTCTATGTCGATCCCAGCGGCTGGATCTGGTTCACTGAAGACATGACCAGCTAGCAGGCCCTCATATTCTCACCTGTAGCGCCCCCGGTAATATCTTCGCATTGAGGCTACTTGCGCAAGCCGTCTCGCCATCCATTTGCATATTCACTGGCTGGCGGGCTTCAATGTATATCGACTTCGCCTTGTAAAAGGTCACTTCCGGCAGACCTGCGTGCTCGCCTCTCTGCACGATTGGCAGCAGCTTGAGGGCGCGCAGCAAGGGTGTATACCTGATCGCGCAGATATCAAACAGTCCATCGCTATAATTGGCGAGTGGATTGATGCGAAAGCCCGCCCCATAGCTGGGTCCAACCGTCACCGCTACAACCACATAGCGCTGTACCTGCCGCTCACCAACTGGTGGTTCGTCACCCAGTTGCAGCGCTAGCCAGGGGCAGCGATGATAGCCAAAAAGAAGCTGCTTCAATGTTGCGCTATAGTACAGGCGCATTCCAGTCATGAAGGGGAGATGTTTCAGCCGCTCTGCTGCAACGGCAATATCGGCATCCAACCCCACACTGAGCGAGTTGGCGAAGTATTCTCCATTGACGATCCCGGCATCCACATCGACGAGTCGCCCTGTAAAGGCGCGCACGATAGCTTCAGCAGGGTCACGCGGCAGCTTGAGGGTATTCCAGGCATAGTCGTTGCCGGAGCCAGCCGCCACAATACCGAGCGGCACACGCTTCCCGCTACTCAGAATGCCATTGATGGCCTCGTGGATCGAGCCATCGCCACCCACGATGACCACCGGCCGCTCCTCATCGGCAGCACGCCGGGCACGCTCCCGCGCCTCTTCCCGCTTCGTCGTTTCTACATATTCCGCCTGCTCGCGTTCCGCGTGGTTGCGCACCACCTCCCTATAGCGGGCCATATTGCCACGATTAGCAGCAGGGTTAAGGATCACCAGGGGCCTGCTCGAGGACGATGATGTCTCCATAGCTCTTCTCCTTCTCCTTTAATTGTAGCACTGACCGGGTACTCAGTTCACCTTCCATTGGACTTATTAATACAGGTATGCCATACTCTCTTAGAGAGCAATATTTGTATGTATTCAGGAGGAGATGTATGGCTCAACTCGGTTTTGTTGGACTTGGTAAAATGGGAGGGCGTGTCGCAAAGAGGCTTCTGGATGCTGGACATACGGTAATCGGCTACAACCGCACGAAGTCAAAGGCCCGCTGGTTGCTGGATGCGGGAATGCGGTGGGGAGAGACTCCACGCCAGGTTGCGGAAGCTGCCGATGTGACGTTCAGCATGGTAACAAATACCGTCGCTTTGTACGAGGTACTCGGCGGGAACGATGGCATCCTGGCCGGCCTGGTACCCGGCAAAGTCTATATCGACATGAGTACGATAAGTGTCAACACCTCGCGCGAGATAGCCGGGCAGGTCGCGGCAAAGGGAGCGCACATGCTTGATGCCCCGGTCTCCGGCAATGTGATACACGTGGAAGAGGGAACTGTATCCATGATTGTGGGCGGCGATCGGGATATCTTTGAGAAGGTCAGGCCCATCTTACAAGACATTACTCCGAAAGTGACCTACGTAGGTGGAAACGGCCAGGCTATCTTGATGAAAATCGCCATCAACCTCAGTTTGCCGGTACAATTTCTGGGCTTTTGCGAGGGCATCCTCTTAGCCGAGAAGAATGGCATCCCCCGCGAAATAGCCGTTGAAGCCTGGCGCAATAGCGCTCTGGCCTCACCTGCCACCTGGCATCGCGCTCCATTCATCCTCGAAAAGCCCGAAGAGGTCTGGTTCGATGTGAACATGATGCAGAAAGATTTGCTCCTGGCTCTAGAACTCAGCAGAGCCTCAGATGTTCCACTGCAATCAGTCGCACTTTCCAACGAAGTGCTCAACGCTGCTCGCGCTATGGGCCTGGCCAGTGAAGATTTTGCTGTGATGTTCGATGTACTGGCCCAGGTGGCCGGAGTGCATGAAAAGTGATGGCCAGCTCGCGGCTTACTTGAATGAAAGGGGATCCCCATGCATCATGTAGCGAATTATGATAAAGCCTCCTTCCAGGTGCCCCCTGCTTACGAGAAACACAGCCAGGGCTATTCCCGGATAGCATTAGTTGACCATACCATTGCAGGTGCAGTTCATACAGGACTAGGAATCTGCAAACTCGACCCGCATGGTATGCTGAACCCCCACGTTCACTTCTTCGAGGAGGCTTTCTTCATTCTGGAGGGGCAGGTTCTATGGCGCATCGATGGGCACGACTATCAACTTGGCTCCGGTGATTACGGCATCATCCAGGTTGCTGTGCCGCACGCCTTGCGCAATGCAGGCAACCAGCCGGTACGCTGGTTAGAAATGCTCTCACCGCAACCAAAGGCGCCAGGCCAGGAGCGCGATACCCTCTTCTTCAAAAGGGAAACCGCTCCCAGCAGCGGCAGCCCACCCGATTTCCGGAACCCACTGACACGCTACCTCGGCCACTTTGACGACTCCCAGATGCCGCCATACAGCCAGTTGCAAATGGAGGGATACCGGGGCAGCAGCATATTTGGCATCTCTTTGAAAATGCTGGTGGATCATATGCTTGGAGCGCAACACCTGACCCTGTTCATGGTGGAGTTCCAGCCAGGCGGCGAGGGCAATATCCACGACCACCCCTTTGAAGAGTCATATGTTCTGCTGAGCGGTGAGGCTGAAACAATCCTGGACGGCAAAACGTATCACGTGAAAGCGGGCGACTATGTCTGGACCAGTGTAGGGGGCACGCATGGCTTCTTCAACAAGGGGACGGTTCCGGTACGCTGGATAGAAACCCAGACGCCCCAGCCGCCAAATCAGCAAGGCTTTCGCTTCCCGGCCGATTGGGCCTACCTGGCACAAAAATTGGAGGCCCAGGATTCCAGTTAACAGGCTATTTAAATCCTCGCTTCATCTAGCCTCTGCATACAATGGCCTCGTCTCTTTTCCTGTTGGCTCTGGCGGCAAAGGCTTGCGGCGGCGTATCTGGAACCAGTTGAAGAGATAGGCAAGCGTCAGCAGCACGAAAAGGCCATCTCGTACCGCCACCGTTTGCACAAAACCTGGCACGAGATCGACCAGGATGATCTTGGGTGTGCGCGTGTAGAGCCACGGGTAGATAATAGTTGTGAGCAGCGAAATAAAGCCCCAGTATGGCAGCCAAAAGGCATCGAGCGGGGTGCTATAAGCCAGCAAGGGCATCACCCACATCAGGTATTGCGGGCTGAAAACCTTCCCCGTTGCAATGAACACAAGCAGGAGTGCAATGCAGGTTTGTAAAAAATCCAGCTTCCCCCGCCATTGCAACCAGAGCGTATAAACAGTCCCCAGCAAAAATAACCCATCGAACAGCAAGGATACAGCGTTGTCAAGCGGGCTGGCAATATTCAGCGAACCAAAGGTATACACCATGCGCGCAGGAAAGCCAAAGTGCGTTCCTGCCCATAAAATCGAGCTTGCGGTAGACTCAATTTGTATTGGCCTGCTGGTAAAATAACTGATCTGGTTGACAATAGCCCCCTGGTAATTCAGCAGCCCAAAGAAAACCGTTATCGCAGTGACAATAGCGGCGAAAATCAAGGTATTCTTCCATTGCCAGCGGCCTATGCCTTTCACCGTCTGCCAGAGTTCACCCAGCGCCGTTCTAAAAGTCAGAGCTTGTGCCGGCATGTGCATTCGCTTCCCGGCCCGCTGCTCTGCTATAAACAGTGCTGGGAGGAATAAGATAGGGTAGATTTTGAGCAGGGTTGCGAAGGCCAGGGCCATGTACGCTGCCGTCCAGTGTTTCCGCTCTGCCGCAAGCACGCACAGCAGCGTCACAGCAGCAGGCACCATATCGAACCGCCCCTCTGCTGTCGCCCATGCCCCAACTAACGCATAAACCGCAAACGTCAACGCTGCTCCACGCGGCCCGTAGCGCAGCAAGAGCCAGTAAATGAAAGCTGCCGTAAGCGCCATCCACAGCGCAAAAACAAGCTGGTAGTAGGCAATAGGCGCAAACAGCGCAAGTGAAAAAATTACCAGTGTGAGCGGCGGATACTCGAGGGGGAGCATGTGAAAAGGAGCGTGGACAAATGTCGAAGCAGGTATAAACCCGCATTGACCGGCTGGCAGGAACTTGGTTGCGTCGCTCCCAAGCCAGAACGTCAATGCATAGCATTGGTAGCGAGCAGCATCAGTGTACGGCCAGAACATCTGCCATGATGCCCCACAGAACATGAGAATAACGACAACAATGATCGGTATATAGGCCGTTGCGCCGCTGCGCGCTGTCAGCGCCTCCCAGAAAGACGCCAGGGACTTCTTGACCTCGGTTGTGGATTTCGCTGGCTTACGCGATGCTTGCTCTTGCAGCACGGCTCTCTCTTTACCTTCCCTTTCACGGCTGCTCTGTTCCCTGATGGCGTTTGACACCTTCTCAGCCCCCATGCTAGAATCAGGTAGTATCTCTCTATCGCTTGTATCCGGCTGTGTCCTTCGCTGGAAGATATGCACATTCCAAAGACGATTCGTAACTTGGGCAAGTAACCGCCTATCCCATATGCTTTCAGCAGTGTCTGCTCTACCCAGCTTCCCTCTTACGAGGCCGAGCTAGACCGCTTCAAAGACCTGAATACCGAAGTGGTCATTTTATGTGGTCTTTCATCAACAGCTCGTAGGCGGCGATAATACGCTGCATCTGGCGCTGGTCGCCGCCGCGATCGGGATGGTATTTTTTGGCAAGCGCCCGGTAGCGGCGTTTTATTTGCTGTGGCGTGGCATTGGGTGGTAACCCCAGCACGTTTAACGCTTGCTGGCGCTCTAAATAGGAGCGAGCAGGATTTGCAGGATGCCCCCACAAGGCTTTCAGGCTTAAGCGCAAAACATCCCAGAGCAACGAGGCAAACGATCTTGGCGGCGGCGCTTTCATACTATAGCTTATTCCAGACAAATTCAGCAATAAACGATTGTCACTTTATTATAAGCTATGCTTGCAAAGACGCCCACCCGTAAAAAGGTTACATAGTGAAACGTCTTAGGGGATTCAATCGTGAAGGAGAAGAGGTAATTATAATTAATAAAGGCACACAGATGCCATTTCCCCATATTTTGTAAGCGCATTCCTCAATACAAAGTTCACGAGGGAGGAATAAGATGGCAACGCAATCAAAAGATCAGGCTGCTGATAGCCAGCAGGAGAAGCAGAAAGCCGGGATTGTGCAAGCAGTCACCAAAGACGTAGAAGCTGTTCAGAAAAAAGCTCAACCGGCCATAGGCTTCTGGACAAAATTTAACAATGACTGGTCTATGACCTTTGCTGCTGCCCTTGCATATAACCTGCTCATGTCCATTTTTCCAATCGCCATAGCACTGCTGGCCATTCTTGGCTTTATTGTAGGCGCGTTAAATCACCAGGCATATGTACAACTGGCAAATAGTATTACCAATGGCCTGCCCAGCACCGTTTCAGGGCCATTGCGTGATACACTGCTCAAACAAGAAAACCAGCTCACCGGCGAGTCAATCATCCTGGCAATTGTTGGTGTAGTGCTTTCGGTCTTCAACGGCTCGCGTCTCTTCATTCTCATTGAAGGATGCTTTGGCATCATTTATCATGTTCGCCAGAGGGCACCCATCCCGCAGAATATCATGGCACTGGGCATGATGTTGCTGTTCATTATCCTCGTTCCCATCATGGTGGCAGCATCCACATTGCCTACTCTTGCTGTGACCGTTTTGCAGCGAACTCCGCTTGGCCACTTACCCGGAACCACCGTTGTGCTAACAATTGGAGGCATTGTCGGAAGCTTAATAGCCTCGTTCCTGCTATTTGAAGCCATCTACGTCATCGTGCCGAACCAGCCCATCAGCTTTAAGCATAGCTGGATGGGAGCTCTTGTAGCTGCTGTACTCCTGCAAATTTACCTGACACTTTACCCATTGTATGCAGCTCTCGTCTCCCGCAGCTACGCGGGTTCGATCACCTCTTTCATCATCCTGCTGATATTCTTCTACTACTTTGCTGTCATTCTCTTCTTTGGTGCAGAGGTGAACGCCTACTTCGCGGAAGGCGTTAAATCGACACCAGAGAACCTGGTCACACTGGTTCATATCTCAACCAGCCACTTGCCTAAGACCGAGGCAGATAAACAGCAGCAGGCAGCCGCCACGCATAAGC
>CADDZH010000123.1 GCA_902812455.1 Chloroflexota bacterium
CGACAAGTGCTTCCTCCAGGAACAGATGCGTCCAAACACAGACTCCACCTTCGGCGAATGCCTCGCGCTGACCTGGGAGCACAAAGCGGGCTATACCACCGAAGATATCCTGGCTCGCGCCGGGCGGGCTATCGAGGAAGGGATCGCCAACGGCACCACCGTCTTTCGCGCCTTCGCCGATGTGGATAGCATCGGCAGGCTGCGTGGGCTGGAGGGCTTGCTGGCCCTGCGCGAGCGCTGGCGCGACGTAGTGCATATCGAGGTGGTGGCCTTCCCACAGGAAGGCATCCTGCGCGATCCTGGCACGGCAGACCTCCTGGAGGAGGCCCTGCGCCTGGGAGCAGACGTAGTAGGCGGCCTGCCCTGGTTTGAACGGCTCGACGAGGAGGCGCGGGCACATATCGACCTGTGCTTTGAGCTGGCCCAGCGCTACGACAAGGACATCCACATGCTGGTGGATGATACCGATAATCCCTTAAGCCGTTCGCTGAAATACCTGGCCGTCAAGACGCAGCGTGAAGGCTATCAGGGGCGGGTGGCAGCTAGCCACTGCGGGGCGCTAGCGGCCTACAACGAGGTACATGCCCACAAAGTGATGGACCTGCTCCACGAGGCGCAGGTCAGCATCAGTAGCAATGCGCATATCAGCCTGGTGGTGCAGGGCCGCTACGATCAAGAACCCATTTGTCGTGGCATCACGCGCGTCAAGCAGCTCTGGCAGCACGGCGTCAACGTCTTTTCCTCCCAGGACGACGTGGCCGACCCCTTCTATCCCTTTGGGCGCAATGACCAGCAGGAAGTGCTGGCCTATCTCTGCCATACCGCCCAGATGACGGCGCCCAGCGAGATCGAGGCCGCCTTCGAGTTCGTGACGGCTAATGCGGCCCGCGCTCTGCGCTTGCCGGATTACGGTCTCGAACCTGGCTGCCTGGCCGATCTCAATGTGCTGGCCGCTGCAACGGTGCGGGAGGTGCTGCGCCTCGGGCAGCCGCCCAGGTGGGTGCTTCGTCATGGCAAGGTGCTGGCCACCAACCATCTCGAGCGAACAAGAGAACAGCAAGTCCCTTAGCCAGAGTGGCGAGTGTGGATGAGAGCGAGACGACCACTGGGTTTGGTAGTCAAGGCGAGCAGCAGGGAGGCCAGGTCTATGGCGGATCATTGTGAGGCGATGGAGCCTCCGCGTCGCTCATGAGGGATGTGGTACACTTAGTTCAAGAAAGGAGGGAACACATGGCTTTGCAAGGCATACGCAGAATCTCTCCTGGCATTGTGCAGGACCCGACCATCAACAGTGGGCGACCGATCATCGAAGGCACACGGGTTTTTGTTGATCGCATCATTGGGCACCTTGAGAGCGGTATGGCACTGGAGGACATCTGCCAGGAATATGACCTGACCCTAGAGCAGGTGCAGGCCGTCAAACACCTGAGTCCGGAGCAGGTGCAGTATGTGAAGGGCTATGCGGACGCGCTGGAAAATGTCGTCATGAGGTAAAAGAACATGCTAGCTCGTCCACGAACGTTCTTGCTGGACGAAAATATGCCACGGAAGGTTCTCACTGCGTTGCGAACAGCAGGATATCCCGCCACGCGAGTACATGATGTAGGGCTGCGTTCCCGGCCTGATGCTGCTATCTTTGCCTATGCTCGCGTCAATCACATGACGATCATCACCTTCGATACCGATTTCTTGAATCAGATAGCGTTCTCGCCTCCCCATGCAGGCATTATTGTCCTCTGCTCCTTCCCAAGAGATGTCGCTGTGAGTGCGCTGGTCTCTGCTGTGCTGAAGGCGCTAGCACAACTGGCTGACCGCGATATCTCCCATCGCCTCTATCGCCTCGAGCCAGATGGGTTAAAGGAGGAACAGTAAGCACATGCCACATAGCAGCTTCATGCGAAAAGTCAGCCCTCTCTGAGCAGAAACAATGCTGCCTATCTAAAGATCAGGTAGTTCCCCGGCATGGTATATCAAATCCTAATTGAACGAGGTGAACCTCAAGCCAGATAGAGGATGCTTGCGCCAACGGTTATCAGTGCCATTGTACTCTAGTTGGCTTCCAATGAGGCGCAGCATGTTACGGGATGCACGTTGCCTGTAGATACGGGATTTAACAAGGAACCACTAAGGGCTTGCCACAAGTTACTACCCCGGAGAGTGGGCAACCAAAGGCCCTATCCACGAAAGTTAATTTTTAAATCGAGCTTTTACCAGACTAGCTTACCAGGCACACCTCTGTCAACGTCCAGTGAATATGCACCCTTGACAAAATGAACAGGTAGAATTACACTTGTCTATAAGATGTCTAGACAGAATCATGCATACCTGCGTATTTGTAGCGCAATCGAAGATGATATTCGGGCTGGCAAGTTGCGCCATGGCGACCGCCTCCCGAGCGAGCACTGGCTGGCAGAGCATTTTGGCGTCAGCCGCATGACGGTGCGACAGGCGCTTTCCGAACTGGCGCATAAGCAGTTGATCACAACGCGTGCCGGATCGGGCAGCTACATCACCTTTGATGACCAGCCTCTTGAGTGGACGCAGGGATGGTCACGGGCTATGATGCTTCGCGGGGCGCGGGTAGAATCGCGTGTGTTGCACTTTGGTGCGGTCGAAGACCTGGACCTGGCCGAGCGATTCCAGACGGACACGCGCTTCATCGCGCTTGATCGCCTGCGTCTACTTGACGGGACACGGCCGATTTCGCTCGAACGCAGCCGCATCCCACTTGATGTACGAACGGAGATGTTACTCGACATCGACTTCGCACGGGAATCACTGATGGATGCACTGGTACGGCGTGCAGGCCTGGTGCCGGCCAGTAGCGAGGAGTGGATCGAGGTGGCGCGACTGCAGACTGAGGAGGCGCACTATCTTGACCGTTCGATTGGTGAAGCTTTTCTGCGAAGCCGGCGGGTCACTCGTGATGGGGGTGGGGGTCTGATCGAGCATGTGACAAGCCTGCTCGATCCTTCACACTTCCGGCTGCATATCCATTTTGATCTGAGCGAACGACAAAGGTGGCACGCGAAATGAACGAGATGATGCGACGTGCACTGGGTACCCTGGTGGGACTGGCCATTGGTGATGCGCTTGGTATGCCTACCCAGATGCTCCCACGCCAGCGGGTCAGTGTCCTGTTCCCATCTCTCAGTGACTTTGTGGCCGGGCCGCCTGAGAACGGGATCAGTGCCGGCCGGCCAGCAGGAAGTGTCACAGACGATACGCAGCAGGCACTCATCGTCGCCAGGTTGCTTATTGAGGGCAACGGGCATCTCGACGGCGCCCAGTTCGTTGAGCAGTTGTTCGCCTGGTCGCGCGAAGCCGAAGCAAACGGCAGTGAACAACTGGGACCATCATCTCGTCGTGCGCTGGAAGCGATCCAGGGCGGACTGCCTATGGAGGAAGCTGGACGGCGAGGCGACACGAACGGTGCAGCGATGCGCATTGCTCCGGTTGGGCTCATTGTGCCTGTCGAGCCCCTGGCAGGGCTAGTTGACCTGGTGGAGGAGGTATGCCGGCCCACCCATTTCACGGGCTTGGCCATTGCCGGCGCAGCAGCGGTTGCGGCTACTATCAGCGCGGGTGTGAGCGGCGCAGCCTTTGCCGAGACACTTGGTATAGCGCGGCATGCCGCCAGGCTTGGTCAGGAGCGCGGCCATTATGTGGCAGGCGCGAACGTTGCTGAGCGCATCACCTGGGCAGTTGAGCTTGTGAAGGGACTCGACGAGGCCAGTGCGCTTGATGCCATCGCAGACCTGATTGGCACCGGGGTAACGACGCAGGAGGCTGTGCCTGCAGCCTTTGCTATCGCCTCCCGCTGGTCGAACGACCCCTGGCACGCCTGCCTGCAAGCAGCGCAACTAGGTGGTGATAGCGATACTATTGGCGCCATTACCGGCGCCATGCTTGGCGCATGTGCAGGGGTGGATGCATTTCCGCCACATGCGCCGGCAACCGTTGCGCGCGTCAATGGACTTGATCTGGAGGAGCTTGCCGAGAGGCTTATTGCAAGGAGAAGGTCATGAGTGAGCACCAGTTACAGCCTGAGGCGGATCGGGCCTGGGCTATTGAATTGCATGGCATTGAACCTATCGAGGACCGCGAGCGGCACGGCACGCCGTTCGAACTGTTTTGGGTCTGGTTCGCCGCTAACATCGGTATCCTGGGTATTGTTTACGGCGGCATCTTGACCGCAGCGGGTTTGAATCTATGGCAAAGCGCCTTGGTTGCCCTGATAGGGCCCGTGGCTTCGTTCCTCCTTGTAGGCGTGTTAAGCGTTGCCGGTAAATGGGGAGGGGCGCCAATGCTCACGCTGTCACGCGCCCCGTTTGGCACGCGCGGTAACCTGGGGCCGACGCTGATCAGTTGGATCAGTCTGGTTGGCTGGGAGACGATCACGGTCATCACTGCGGCATATGCGCTGCTTGGCCTGTTCAATCTCGCCGGTTTACCAGCAAATGCTCTCTGGACTGTCGTGAGCCTGGTCATCGTGGCACTCTTGGTAGTGGCAATTGGGCTGCTGGGACATGCGACCCTGGTCTGGATTCAGCGCGCTGCCACCTGGATCTTCGGCATACTCACGCTCGTCATCATCGTCTTCCTCATCACCAAAACGCAGTGGTCCGCTGTGCTGTCGGCACCGCCCGGCCCCTGGGATACGGGAGTGCTGGCAACCCTGAGCATCATCATAGCGGGTACGGGTATTGGTTGGGTGAACGCCGGCGCCGATTATGCGCGCTACCTGCCGCGCAGGAGCAAGGATGGTGCTATTGTCGGGTGGACGGTCTTCGGTTCGGCCCTCCCCCTCTTTGTGCTCATCCTCGTAGGCGCCTTGCTCTCAAGCAGCGTCAAGAACCTGGCAAGCGCAGCCAATCCGGTTCAGGCCATAGGAAGTGCCCTACCTGCCTGGATGGCCATTCCTTACCTCGTGACGGCCATTGGAGGGCTGGTTGCGGAGGCCGACCTCTCAATTTACTCCTCCGGCCTCAACCTGCTCGCTATGGGGATCAAGCTCGAACGTTACAAAACGGTCCTCATCGATGGTGTCCTGATGATTGCGGGGTCGGTGTACGTCATGCTGATCGCGCAGAACTTTTTCGGTCCCTTCGAAAGCTTCCTGCAACTGCTGGCTGATGGGCTCATGGCCTGGTCTGCTGTGTTCCTGGTCGACATGCTGGTACGGCGGGGGTACGAGACCTCTGCTCTCGTAGATACCAGCTCCAGCAGTCGCTACTTCTATGCAGGTGGGGTCAACTGGCTCGCCGTTGTTGCCTGGGTCCTTGGTATTCTGGTCGGGCTGGCGTTCACCGTCTCACCGTGGTTCAGTGGCCCGTTTGCAGCCGGTATCTTTGCATCGAGTAGCCTCGGCTATTTGATTGGATTCGTGGTGAGTGCGCTTGCATACTGGATACTCCTCTCGCTGGGTCGCAGGAGGCAGGGCAGGCCAGTACGTGAGTGGCAGGGTGAGGCCGGGCAATGAGAGCCCCAAGGATATGGCCACGCCGGCTGGTACTTGTTGGCAGTGTGCTCGTGGACATCCTGATGTACGTCGAGAGGCTACCGGAGCGTGGCGGGGACTGCCTTGCACAACAGTCAGTGCTGACCTCAGGTGGCGGCTTTAACGTACTGCTGGGGGCTGCGCGCCTGGGTATGGCTGTTGCGTATGCGGGGCGTGTGGGCGACGGCCCAATGGGAACGCAGGTCATGGCAGACCTGGCTGCAGCCGGGATTCCGTTGTTGCTGCCGCGAGCCAGCGAAGAGGATACCGGCTTTGACATCGGACTGGTGGAGCCGGATGGTGAACGTACATTTGTCACTTCTCCAGGAGTCGAATCGCGGTTGCACCCGGTTGACTTGAACGCTTTACCACTGTTGCCCAGAGACGCCATCTATGTTTCTGGTTACGATCTCTGTTATCCGATCTCAGGCGCCACGCTTGAGGAGTGGCTTCCCGCTCTCCAGTCGCAAAACCTGCTCGTTATAGACCCCGGACCCCTTGTCGCCGAGATTCCCAGCGAACGACTCACACGTGTGCTTGCTCGCACCGATATTGTGAGCCTCAATACCCGCGAAATAGGTATCCTCACGGGTTTAATGGATGTGCCGGAAGCGGCAAAACGTCTTGTGCCTCGTCTGGCGCCCAGCGGCTGGGTGGTGGCACGGGCAGGTGCACAGGGCTGCTGGGTAGCGAGTGAGAGCCATGTGCCATCGCACATTCCTGCGCGACCAGCGCATGTAGTGGACACCACCGGTGCCGGTGACGCTCATGTTGCAGCCCTGCTGGCGCGACTTGCCGCCAAAGATGATATGCTTATCGCAGCTCACGCGGCCAACATTGCCGCTTCTATCGCAGTCGAGAAGATTGGTCCGGCTACGGGACCGACATTAGAGGAATTGGAGCAGGCGATGGCAGTCTGAACTTTGAGCGCTACTGGGAGGGCAGGACAGGATACAGGGCTTTCCCATTCTAAAAAGCTGATCAATGAGAGGGAAGGGAAGACTTACTGGATGCTTCCTATGTCACTTTGCAACCTTATCCCAGATCGCGCCAGCGCTCCCCCTGTCAACCTCGTTAGAAGTTTAGAAAGAACCGACTCCCACTCAGAATCAATTGTAGATGTACCCAGGTACAAAGCTAGTAAGCACAAAAAGGACTACGAGAATTCCGACAACCCATCCAATAATCCAGAGGATGCGAGTAAGATGAAGATTCGTAGTTTGTTGGATGGCTTGAACCATAATAGTTTCCTTCTTGCTCTTGGCTACTTTTTTGCTCTAAGCTTGCCCCGATTGAGCTGACCGGAGAGATGCAGCGTTTGGCCGGTGCCATTGGCGGAAAGCGGCCCACAATGGTGACGAGGTCGCCCTGACCTGGCACGTTGAGGCGGGCCACGGTATACCCGGATTCTTCGGCATGATAGGTGACGCGTTCGGCCCCCCCTTGCAGTCGCGTAAGCTCCGGCTGCGGCATTTGTAGAGGTGTGGTATCAGGCGATGGTGATGATACGACAGAGCAAAAAAGTGGAGTATCTGAGGTGAGAGCAGGGTCAATGTCCATCGCTAAGTTTGTCAGAAGGCTGCGTATCAGGGACGACTGATGGTCCGAGCACATAAGTTCTGATGAGGCTATTTATAGAATACAAAATACATGGCCTAATTTGTGAACAGAGAACTGAAGTAAGTCGAGTCGCCAAGCTACACAGAGACATTTGCGGGAGGAGGCCTTTGGTTCATGGCCTGACTTGCTGCCTTGGGGCCTGGTTGCTTATTCGCGCCGTATTTCCTGGCTGCCCATTGGCGCTAGTGGCTTCCAGCGCTTGGTCGACAGCACGTGGTGCAAAAAGATGGTCGCCTAGCATAAGCGCAAGCCCGGTCACACCGGCACGGACATCGAGCTGACTCGTGATAATTTGCAAGTTGCGGGTTGCTAAAGGCAGCGATCGGCGGTAGACGACCTCGCGAATACCTGCCAGGAGCGGCTCGTCGGCGTGTGCCAGCCTTCCACCGATAACGACCAGGGAGGGATTGAGGAGGCTCACCGCATCCGAGATCGCCTGGCCGAGTACACGCCCGGCCTGCCGGGCAAGCCGCACGGCATCCGGTTGGCGGGCACGGATAAGGCTCACTACATCAAAGGAAGAGCGCACATCATACCCCAGCGCACGCAGATCGCGCAGGAGCGCCCAACCTCCAGCGTACGCCTCGACGCAGCCGGCGTTGCCGCAGCGACAGATTGGCTGGGTTTCCCTGCCGTCAACATCCCCACTATAGAGAATGTGACCCAGGTCGCCAGCAGCCCCTTGTGCGCCACGAAGAATTTCACCGTTTGCGATGATGCCGCAGCCGACGCCGGTCCCTACCTTGATCATGAGCATGTGCAGGTGCTGGGGCCAGCATGTTCGCTGCTCACCGAAGGCCATCGCGTTGACATCGTTATCTACCAAGGTGGGGCAGGCATAGCGGCCGGCAAAGTAGCCGGGAATGTCGAACCCATTCCAACCAGTCATAATTGGCGGGCTGATGACCCGGCCCGTTGCGAATTCGACCGGCCCTGGCACAGCGACCCCGATACCACGCACCTCCTCAGGGAGGTGCCCAGCTTCAGTCAGGAGCATTTCAAATGCCTTCGTCACTTGATCGAGCACCGGATGCGGTCCGGCCGCCACGTCTAACTCGCTGGCCCGCTCGGCGAGCATCTTCCCTGCCAGGTCAGTGAGAGCGCAGCGCAGGTGGCTCGCGCCAATATCAGCGATGAGCAAGACCCCTCCGGAAGCATTGAATTTGAACTGGGTCGGAGGTCGCCCTCCGGTTGAGATGCTCTCCCCATCTGGGACGAGCAAGCCGGCTGCAAGCAACGTATCCAGTCGTTGCGTGACTGTCGATCGGGCCAGCCCCGTCAAATGCACGAGATCGGCGCGTGTGCGGGCTCGTCCCTCACGAAACAGGGCGAGGATCGCCCCCGGTCCAAAGGCTTCGCTGCTCTCAAAACTGGTATTCATGCGTTTGTCTTCTCTCATCGACAGCCTTTCCTTTGCGTCAGTCGACCACTATATACCCGAATCTCCGCACTTTACCGCCTGTTCATGCTCGATATCGGGTTCCCTTTTGTCTTCTTGGCCCGATCATTGATCGTCTTTCCGGGCCTAGATGTTGAGATAGATTATACCATAGAAAAGACATTTGCTCAATGTTATACAAAAGTTGCCATACTTTTGCTTGACAATCATCATAAGTTTCGTTATACTTTCCTGTAGCTAGTATTTTGTGCTAGAGATCCCGCCTACGGAAGGGTGGGCTAGCGCGAACTCAGCAAAGGAGGTAACACAGTGAGCAAAAAGCTCCACCAAGTCGGGATTGCCGTGGTGATCCTGGCAGTGATGATGCTGGCTGCGGCCTGCGGTGGCGGGTCTCAGGGCAGTAGTAGTAGTAGTAACAACCGGGTGGCTGCTATCATCAAGGGTCTGGATAACCCGTTCTTCCAGGCGATGGAGCAGGGGATTCTGAATCAGGCAAAGGCTGACGGCATCAACGTGACGGTGCAGGCGGCCACGAGCATCACCGACACCACCGGCCAGGCAGACAAGCTGCAGGCGCTGGCCGGGCAGAACTATGCCTGCTACATCGTCAATCCCATCAGCGGGACCAATCTTGTCCAACCCCTTGTTCCCATTTCGCAGGCTGGCAAGCCCATTATCAACATCGACAATCCGATTAGTCCCACCGCAGCGAGTGCCGCTGGACTGAAGATCGCGTCCTACATCGGCACCAACAACATTGATGCTGGCAAGCTGGCTGCCTCGGAGATGGCCAAACTGCTGCCGAACGGTGGTGATGTTGCCCTTATCGGCGGGATCGCTGGTGATGTCACCAGCCAGGCTCGCCTGACCGGGTTCCAGGAAGGCTTGCCAAGCAACATTCACGTCGTTCAGATCGTGGCTGCCGACTGGGTCCGGCAAGAGGCCTTGACTGATGCTGGCAACATCCTGCGGGCGCGGCCCACGCTCAAAGGCTTCTTTGTCGCCAACGACGATATGGGCCTGGGTGTTACCCGCGCCGTCGCCGATGCGGGGAAGCAGGGCCAGGTACAGGTGGTGAGCGTGGACGGCATCCAGGACGCGCTGAAAGCAGTTCAGGCCGGCACATTGTCTGCGACGGTCTCCCAGTACCCATACACTATTGGAGCCATGGGTGTCGAGGCCTGCAAAGCTGCCATGGCCGGCAAGAAGCTGCCCGCGAACGTCCCGGCTCCCGTTCTGCTGGTGACCAAAAACAACGCGACCCAGGCGCTGGCCAGCTTCCCCAAGCCGTTCACCAGCTACTCTGATCCCTTTACCGCGTTGATCGGTTAAGTAAAGCAGCAAGTCCAGCAAAGGAGATTGTGAAATGAGTAGAACAACCACTCCTGCGCAGGCGGGGCAGACACGAATTGTGTCTGCCCTGGAGCGACTGCGCGACCCTGGATTCTGGGCTGACTGGACGGCAGTCGTCGCTCTGGTGGTGCTCGTGATCGTGTTCGGCATCGCCTCGCCAACCTTCCTGACTTTCGGGAACATCCAGGCGATGCTGGTCGCTGCGGCGATCCTCGTCATCCTCACGGTCGGCCAGACCTACGTCATCATTACCGCGGGCATCGATCTTTCCGTTGCCTCTGCCCTCACATTGGGCAGTGTCGTCCTCGGGCAAGCATATAGCCGGGGATGGAGCACTGCTCTCGCCTGTGTGCTCGCGGTTGCCGCGGGCACCGCAGTGGGTGTCGTCAACGGGCTCGTTATCGCGAAGGGAAAGATCACCGACTTCATCGTCACCCTCGGTACGTTGAGCGCGGCTGCGGGCGTTGCCCTCATCCTTGCCAAGGGCGAACCTGTCACGATCATCAGCCTGTTCCTGTTGCGCTTGGCTACCGGTTCGCTGGGGCCCATCCCGTACTTCGTCATCGTGGCGGCGGTCGTCGCTATCGTCGGCCATATTGTGCTCTTCCACACGCGCTTCGGCACCCATCTCTTCGCCACCGGTGGAGAGCCAGAGGCAGCGCGAGCCATGGGGATCGACACGGCCCGTATCAAGATCGCGGCCTATATCATCTCCGGCTTCCTCGCTGGTCTGGCGAGCATCCTAGAGACCGCGCGCATCGGTGCGGCAGAACCGGCCGCCAATACCAGCTACCTGCTGAACTCGGTGGCTGCAGTGGTGCTCGGTGGGGTCAGTCTCTTTGGTGGTCGTGGCTCTATAGTGGGGCCGGTTATGGGCGCGCTCCTGCTCACCGCACTCGTCAACGGGCTGACGCTCCTGTCGGTACCCGTGTTCTATCAGCCGCTGGCCGTCGGCATTGTGGTGGTGCTCGCGGCCCTACTTGTGAGGTATCAACGATGAATCAAAACGAACCCTTCACTCCGCCCTCGGCAGATAGATCGCCATCGTCGGCGGTACCAAAGGACACGTTGCACGAGACAACTACACCCAGCGCCAGTGAGGTGCTCCTACTTGTCGATAACGTCAGCAAGTGGTTCGGCGCGATCCATGCCGTTACCAATATCACTATCTGGGCACGCAGCGGCGAGATCACAGCGATTGTCGGAGACAACGGTGCTGGGAAGTCAACCCTGATCAAGTGCATTGCAGGCGTGCATACGCCGACTTCAGGCCGAATCATGTTTGGAGGCGAAGAGGTGCACTTCTCCTCTCCGCAGGATGCCCGGCGAGCTGGCATCGAGACGGTCTACCAAAACCTTGCGCTTGTCGATGACCTGACGATCTGGCAGAACCTGTTTCTGAACCGTGAGAAGGTCAAGCGTTTGGGTCCGCTTTCCTTCCTTGACCGTACGGCGATGCGGCGTGAGTCGACTAGCATGCTCAAACGGCTTGAAGTGAATATCCCGACGATCAATGCCCGGGTGCGGCAGATGTCCGGCGGCCAGCGGCAGGCGGTCGCTATCTCGCGGGCGGCAGGCTGGGGCTCGCGCCTCGTCATCATGGATGAGCCGACAGCGGCTCTGGGCGTACGCGAGACAGCGCGCGTCGAAGAACTCATCCGGCGCTTGCGTGACGACGGTCTTGCTGTCCTGCTCATCAGCCACAACTTCGACCAGGTCATGCGCCTGTTCAATCAGGTCTGGGTGATGCGCAGTGGTCGGCTTGTGGGCGGGCGCCGCACCAACGAGACCACAGGGACAGAACTGGTTGCCATGATTACTGGAGCGAATGAGCAGGAGATACGAGAGGAGCTGCAGTCATGAATCGCGTCGGGATCCATGCTCAGGTGTGGGTTGGCGGCTGGAGCAAAGCCGAATATCGCAGGGCGATTGAGAACAGCCGGGCGACAGGCTACGATCTCATCGAGATTCCGGTGCTCGATCCCTCCACGATAGACGTCTCGATGACCCGCAAGGCGCTCGACGATATTGGTCTCAGCGCAGCATGTTCGCTTGGCCTCACCTTGGAGACCGATATCTCAAGCCCGGACCTTGAGGTGGTCGCACGCGGCGAGCGCCTGCTGCATGATGCGCTCGCAGTCACACGGGATCTAGGTGCGGAGTATCTGGGTGGGGTCATCTCCAGCGCGCTCGCCAGATACACCCACCCGCCGGCTGTCCCGGGCCGCGCCAACGCCGTGATGGTCCTACGCCACCTTGCCGAACAAGCCGCCGCCAGTGGCATTACCCTAGGTCTTGAGGTTGTCAACCGCTACGAAAGCAACCTGCTCAACACAGCGAAACAGGCGCTCGAATTCATCGCAGACGTTGGGGCCGATAACCTTGTCGTGCATCTGGACACCTACCACATGAACATCGAGGAATCGGACTTCACGAAGCCAGTGTTGGCGTGTGGCGACCGCCTGGGCTATGTGCATGTCGGAGAAAGCCACCGCGGCTATCTGGGTACTGGCACGGTCGACTTTCCTGCCTTTTTCGGCGCGCTGGCAGCCGTCAACTATCAGGGCACCGTGACGTTTGAGAGCTTCTCATCGGCGGTCGTCGCCCCCGGTCTTTCAACAACGCTGGCCATCTGGCGTGATACCTGGACGGATGGCATTGATCTAGCCCGGCATGCACGTGAGTTTATCGATGCTGGACTGCGCGGTGCGCAGGTTGCACCAACGCAAGCGTGAGGAGTCAGGCAGATGGCAATGCTCGGCATCGACCTGGGCACGAGTTCGGTCAAGGTCATTGTTCTGGACACGCAGGGACGCACCTTGAGCACGAGCAAAGCGGACTACGAAGCCATGGCTCCGCAGCCCGGCTGGGCTGAGAGTGATCCCACAGAGTGGTGGTCTGCCACCGTTTCCGCCGTGCAAGCGGCGCTGGCGCAAGCCCCGCAGGCCAGGATCACGGCGATGGGCCTCTCCGGTCAGATGCATGGGGTCGTCCTGGCGGATAAAGAGGGAAAGCCAACCGGGCCGGCCCTGCTGTGGGCTGACACGCGAGCAGAGGGGGAACTTGCGCGATACCGTGCACTCGCTCCCTCCCTGCTGGAGCGCCTGGCCAATCCGCTCGTCCCCGGGATGGCCGGCCCGCTCTTATGTTGGCTGGCCGATCACGCAGCATCGTCCTACCAGGCGGCCCGCTGGACGCTGCAACCGAAGGATTGGCTCCGGCTTCACCTGACCGATGCGGTCGCCACGGACAAGAGCGATGCCTCGGCCACGCTGCTCTACGACCTGCCCGCCGATCGCTGGGCGGACGAGGTAATCGCTGCCCTGGGGTTGAAGCGGGAGCTGTTTGCCCCGATCTTCCCCTCTGGCACGGTCGCTGCGAGGCTCTCCGCCCAGGCTGCCCAAGCGCTCGGCCTCCCAACAGGGCTACCGGTGGCCACGGGCGCAGCAGATACCGCCGCCGCAGCGCTGGGGACTGGCTTACTGACGCCCGGTCCCATCCAGTTGACGCTGGGGACCGGCGCACAGATCGTGCAGCTCTGCTCGGAACCACGAGCCGATCCCACACGGCGCACCCACCTCTATCGGGCCGCTGATGGGAGCAACTGGTATCGGATGGCGGCAGTCCAAAACGCTGGACTTGTGCTCGACTGGGTTCGCCGGCGACTTTGTGCCAGGTGGGAGGAGGTCTACGCAAGCGCGGATCTGGTGCCACCTGGCGCCGAAGAGCTGATATTTCTCCCCTCCCTGACGAGAGAGCGCCCGCACCACCCGAACCCTCACGCTCGCGGGGCCTTCCTCGGCCTGCAGATCAACCACCAGCGGGAGCACCTGCTGCATGCCGCACTCGAAGGGGTAGCCTTTGGGATCCGCCTTGCTCTCGAGGCGCTCCCTGAAGCGAGCAAGGCCAGCAGTTTGCGGCTGGCCGGGGGCGGGAGTGTGCATCCCGCCTGGCGTCAGATGCTCGCCGATATCCTGGGCCGGGAACTGATCGCGGTCGAGGCAACAGACGCCTCTGCTCGCGGGGCAGCCTTGCTTGGTGGCATCGCGACTGGCATCTGGGCCGATGCCGGGGCAACAGCACCGCTGGCCCCTGCCACGCACGTTGTGGCGAGTCCAGGTGCCAAGCAAGCCGCGTACGAAGACGTGTACGCAAGGTACCTGAGGCTGTCGGGTGCAACCTCTGCATAGAACCTCTCTAGCTTACGGCGTGCATTGCACGTAGTGCACTGCCACGCTTTTGCAGGATGTGTTCAGTTTTCACCTTCTCCACTCGGCGAGGGAGAGCAACCGCGTTTTCTAATCCTGTTTCAGGAAAGGGGTGACATCTTCTTATGCTGTACAGCGAGCCAGCAAGCCAGTTATCTCATACGAACATATCATCTTGTCCCTG
>CADDZH010000124.1 GCA_902812455.1 Chloroflexota bacterium
GTGCGGTGGAGTGGATGCTCGGTCCTTGTGCCTGTCCCCGCTGCTGTAGGTGCGCGGCTGCCGAGGGGGACAAGCACCAGGCCCCCTCCCAGCCTCTCAGCCGCCCCTTGTCCCTACAGCATCCCCTTACCGATCTTGCTTGTAAATTTCATAATTGGCGAATACTGGCCTTGTCCGGACAAAATAGACACAATAACGGACAATAAAAGATGGATACTACTAGAGATACGTATTGTTCAGGGTTTTCGTCTCAATTGTACTCTTATTGCCTCCCTGATCGGTCTGTGGTACACTCAAGGCAAGCGAAGGGCTGGAGCAGTTTTCCAGCCCGGTTTGTATGGTGAGCAATCATTTGTATAGTGGGCAATCAATAGAGTGGGGCACATGCAACTCAACGACACAACTGACTATCAACGCTGCTTTGTTTGCGGGCAACGCAATCCCTTCGGGTTGAAGCTTGTTTTTCGTCTCGATAATAACGACATTGTGGCAGACTTCCAGCCGCGCGAGGGGCATCAAGGCTTCCCAGGCATCATTCATGGCGGCATCGTCGCTGCCGTGCTGGATGAAGCTCTGGGGCGCACCTCGGTGCTGGCGCCGCATCCTGAGTGGACGATGACCGGGCGGCTCGAGATTCGCTATCGCCGCTATGTCCCCTATGGCCCGCTGCTGCGTGTTCGCGCCACACTGGGGCACCAGCGCAAGCGCATGATCGAGGCCTCGGGCGTGCTCACGCTGGCCAGCGATGAAAGCGTGGTGCTGGCCGAGGCGAAAGGCATCTTTTTGTCCCTTTCCAGCGAAGTGGTTGATACCATTCTACAGGACTATCCTGGCTTGCGCGCGTTCTTTGACGAAGAAAAGGATGAAGAAAAGGCGTAGCCTTTTGTGATATAATAATTATCAATATAGAATGCATTGAGGGCACCCCTTTGCGGGTGCCTCCTTTATGATACAGGGTGGAGGGAGGAATTTAGCGATGAAGCCACTTGTTGCCATTGTTGGCCGGCCAAACGTCGGCAAATCCACATTTTTTAATCGCATGATCGGCCAGCGCGTCGCCATCGTCGAAGACCTGCCAGGGACAACACGCGACCGCATCTATGGCGATACCGACTGGAATGGGCGGGAGTTTACGCTCATCGACACAGGCGGCCTCGAGCTTGGCCCCGGCATTCCAGTCGGGCAGGTCGGCCTCAATGGGCAGCCGGGTGACATCATGAAAAATGTGCGCGCGCAGGTGGAGCTGGCTATTGAGGAGGCCGACGTGATCGTCTTCATGGTCGATGCGCGCACCGGTATCACCGCTGCTGATGAAGAGGTGGCCGATCTGCTGCGCCGCACGGAGAAGCCTGTCATCCTGGCGGCCAACAAAGCGGATAGTGCCAGGCTAGATCAGCAAGCCGTCGAGTTCTATGCCCTTGGCCTCGGTGAGCCGATCCCTATCTCCTCCATCCAGGGCACAGGCACAGGCGACTTGCTGGATGCTATCGTCGAAGCGCTTCCTCCTGAAGAAGAGGAGCGTGAAGAGGAAGAAGAGGAAGACGTTGTGCGCATTGCCATCGTTGGACGGCCCAACGTGGGCAAATCCTCGCTGCTTAACGCCATCCTGGGGTTCGAGCGCTCGATTGTCAGTGAAGTTCCCGGCACCACTCGTGATGCCATTGACACGGAAATCGAGTACAAAGGAAGAAAGATCGTGCTTATCGACACGGCGGGCATCCGGCGCAGGGGCAAGGTCGTTCCAGGCATTGAAAAATACAGCGTGCTGCGCGCAACCAGAGCTATTGAACGCTGCGATGTAGCCTTGCTGCTTATTGATGCCAGCGAAGGTCTGGCGGCGCAGGATACGCACATTGCCGGCGAGATCCAGGAGCAGGCGAAAGGGGTCATCGTCGTCGTCAACAAGTGGGACCTGGCACAGCAGCAGCGCAAAGCCGAACGCGAGGGCAAATACTTTCAACCTGACGAAGAGATTGCCAGCGCCGAGGCCTATCGCCGCATCATTGCCGAGGGCTTGAAGTTTATTCCTTATGCTCCAGTTGTCTTCGCCTCTGCCAAAACCGGCTACCATGTACAATTGCTGCTCGATACTGCGCTTAACATTGCCGATATGCGTTACCTGCGCATCCCGACCTCTCGGCTCAACGAGGTTGTGCAGGAAGCGGTACGCCACCACAATCCAACCCCTGCGCATGGGAAAGTGTTGAAGATATTCTACGCGACCCAGGTTCGCGTAAATCCACCCACGTTTGTCTTCTTCGTCAACGACCCTGATGCGCTGCACTTCGCCTACGAGCGTTACCTGGAGAACCGGCTGCGTGAGGCTTTCAGCTTTAAGGGGACGGCTATCCGTATGTTCTTTAGAGCACGACCAAAGGTTGAGTTGCCGAAGGCGCGTTGAGCGCACAACCTTTTTGCTGCGTCTGCGTAGATCATTTGTAACCAATGAACAACTATGCTATATTGTGCTTGATTGAAAATACTATCAAATGCTTATGCGAGGGAACAAATCCTATGCCTCTGAAACTTGCTGCCGCCGATAAAACTGATAGGGGAAAACAACGCGAACAAAATGAAGATTATGTCTATAAGCGCATTGAATCTTCGGGTGGTGGGGATTGTGGTCTTTTTATTGTTGCCGATGGTATGGGCGGCTACCAGGCAGGAGAAGTAGCAAGCAGGCTGGCAGTAGAAACTATCAGTAACGCGCTCAATGACTTCTTTAAGCCGGTACACGAGCAGGCGACCATCAGGCTCCCGCAGGCTCCTACCTCTCAGGAATATGACCCCGATGCCACGATCAGGCTAACACCTGTCCACTCCCAGGAACAGGAGCGCGAATCAGCCTCACACAGGACTCGCCGGCTGCCGGAAACAGCCCTAGCGAAATCGGTAGAGGAAAGATTTATTGCTGCTATTCAACAGGCTAACGATGCTATTGTAAGGTATGGCGAACAAAAATCCTCTGCTCGCGGCCTCGGCTGTACTGTGACTGCCGTCCTGGTACTCAACGACCGGGCTTATATTGCCAATGTTGGCGATAGCCGCACCTACTTGCTGCGCCACGGCGAACTCAAACCCATTACGAAAGATCACTCGCTGGTGGCCAAGCTGGTTGAGACCAAGCAGATTGAGCCTGAGGAGGTGTATTCGCACCCACAGCGCAACTTGATTTATCGGTCCCTCGGAGCCGGGCACAGGAAGATAGATGTAGATGTTTTCCAGGAAACCCTGCAACCTCACGATATGCTATTACTCTGTTCCGATGGCCTGTGGGAGATGGTACGACCTCAGGATTTACAGAGAGAACTGAGCGGGGGGAGTAGCCTGCAGCAGATATGCAACACGCTGATTGATATGGCAAATGCCAACGGTGGCGAGGATAATATCAGCGTCATCGTTGTCCAGGTCAGCGAGCGCTAGAGGTAGGATTTTGGAGAAGACGAACGTATGGCTCTCCCGATAGGTACTATCTTGAATGGACAATACAAGATCGTGCAGGTGCTGGGCGAAGGTGGTATGGGCACCGTCTATAAAGTCGAGCTGGTGGGGAAGCCCGGCTTCTACCGGGCCGTCAAAGAATTAACGCTCAGCCCCAATACCAGTGAAGCCGAGCGCAAATCGGCCATTGAGCGCTTTGACAAGGAGATGAGCCTGCTTTTCAACCTCAAGCACCAGCGCATCCCCTCGTTTGCTCATAGTTTTCAGGAGCGCGGGAACTACTACTTCGCGATGGAGTTTGTTCCAGGAGAAAGCCTGGATAAAGTGCTTGAGAAGAACAAGGGGCCGCTTAACGAGGAAGATGTCATTAAATGGATGATGCAGGTCTGCGAGGCGCTGAGCTATATTCACTCGCTCAACCCTCCGATTATCCTGCGTGACCTCAAGCCGGGGAATATCATCCTGACTCCCAGCGGCGATGTCCAGCTCATCGACTTCGGCATTGCGCGCAGGTTTGATCCCAATAAGCGCACGAACACGGAAAATCTCGGCACGATCTCGTATGCTTCTCCTGAGCACCTGGGATCAATCGTCGCTCCGGGCCAGAAACGCAGCCCACAGAATCCGGGCAGACCGGTGCAGACGGATGCGCGCTCGGATATCTACTCACTGGGAGCCACCATGTATCACTTGCTCACCAATTACGAGCCAGACCCGATGCAGACGCCGGCGCCAGGAAGTATCCTGGCGAAAAATCCACGCCTGCACACTGTGCGCGTTGGCAACACAATTGTCTGCCCAGTCGAGCAGGTCATTATCAAGGCTATGCAGCAAGACCCGGCCAGGAGGTTCCAGAGCGCCGATGCCATGCGCACCGCTTTACAGCAGTGCCTACCCAACAACGCTCCACCGTCCACCGTGCAGATTCCTGCCATGTCACCGAACGCGACTATTGTGGTACCCGCCGCTGGCTTGATCTGCCCCAGGTGCGGCTTTCAAAACCGGCCGGGAGCGAAATTCTGCAAGCGCGATGGGCAGCCACTTGTGCAGGGTGCCACTGCCGTTCCACCGCAGAAGCCCCTGCAAGCAGTAATGCGCTCATCCTCGCCGGTGCAGTCTCGCCCTGTCGTACGCCAGCCTATCCAGGCACGGCCGGCAGGCGCCAGCACGCCCCCCGCGCCTGATCCGCTCGCGGCATACCGCCTGGGCTTGCAGTACTTCGGTAACAGGAACTATGCCGCTGCTATCCAGCAATTCAAGCTAGCGCAGGCGCTCGGCAAGCCTACATATGATACCCTGTACAACCTTGGCCGGGCCTATCGCCAGTATGGCCAGTCGTTCAAGGAAAACGATAGCAAGCTTTTTCAAGAGAATATGAAGCTGGCGGCTGAGCAGTTTGAGGCGGCAACCCGGCTCAATCCGCAGGCCTTCAATGCCTACTTCCAGCTAGGTTTGTGCTATCGTGAAATGGGATTGTACCCACAGGCAGAGGCTACGTTCAAGAAAGCCCTGCAATTGTTATCTACCGATACCGGTACCCTGTACCAGTTGGGTATGGTAGCCCTGGAGCAAAAACATTATCGGGAAGCTGAGGGATACTTCCTGGAAGGCCTCAAGGCCAATCCCGATCACGCGTTGATCCTGACTGCGCTGGGGCGTGCCTACATTGAAATGGATCAGCCGCGGGCAGCCATCGAAACCCTGCGCAACGCTACACAACGCGAGCCAGCGCTGGCAGAAGCATGGTACGAGCTGGGCCGGGCCCACATGAAGGCCAGGGAATGGAAATTCGCGCTGAGCGCCCTGGAACAGGCCCGGCAGCGCAGCCCGCAGGCAGCCGAGGTGTATAGCGCCATGGCCTCATGTTATCAAAAAATGGGCAAGAAAACCGAGGCCCGGCAGATGGTGCGCGAAGCCCAACAGCTTGATCCAGGCAACATGGAGGCATTGCGTGTACAAAAGCAGCTATAAGTTTGTTTCAATCCCTCAAGCGGGCTGTGAAAGGACAATGCTCCTGCCGCCTGTGGGAGAAAAGAAACCCTGGCCCCCACAAGGGAGGCCACGACATGTTGCGGCTTCGAACAAGGTGAAATGTAGTGACTCCCCTTGTGGGAGTCAGGCCATCATCCGGTTTTCGGATAAACTCTTCATAAATAGATAAAAGGAGGGCAGTATGATCTGTCCATCATGTGGCACACCGAATCGTGACGATGCTAAATTCTGCAAAAAGTGCGGGCACTCACTTCGTGCCGAGCCGGCAAAGGCAGCCGGAGCAGCCAGCGTTAACCAGGTCAGTCAGGTTGCTATTCCGGGACAGGAGAGCAGTAGCCCCGAGGAGGATATCAGTTCCGCGCCGACACAGGTTATCACTCAGGAGCAGATGATGGCAATGCAGGCTCGTCGCTGGCAGCACGAGTTGGAGCAAGAGCAGCAACAAGCCGGAGTCGAGGGGACAAACGGGCAGATAACCGCTAATGACTCGACCATAGCCAGCCAGGCGCCATCGCCTTCGCCTGCTGAGGCGGAGCCAGCGGCGGCAGCAGATATTGCTGATATCCCAACCGCCAGCATGGAACCTGCAGGCAATAATGCGCCCGCTTCTGTTTCTCAGTCGCAACCTGCGGCTGATACAGTTGATGAAGAGGTATCTACCCCGCCACCACCATCAAGTGAGGTGGAATCAACAGAAGTAAGCGCTGAGAGTGCAACGGGAGCGCCAGAACCAGAAGCTGCCAGCACAGAAAGCGGCGAAGAGGAAGCGCAAGCCATTGATGAGGCTCCGGCAGATGTTAGCCAGGCTCCCGCTCCAATAGCAGGTGAAACACCGGCCCCGTCCGAGCCAAAAGAAGCGAGCGAGGCAGAACAGCCGCCATCCGAGCAGCCTGAAGAGGCGCCACCGGCAGGCGATTTTCCGGTGCTGGCGGTTGGAACGACCGTGAATGGGCGCTATGAGGTCACGCAGGTTGTCAGCGAGGAGCCAGGTGAGCATGTCTATCTTGTCGTCGATCACCAGGGCTACCAGCGCTGCTGGAATTGCGGCTCCGAAGAGAACCGCGAAGGCGATGAATTCTGTGTCGATTGTGGCGCAGGCCTGCTCAACGCCCCCTATACAATGCATGAGTATCCCTCGTCTCAGAACACCAATGCGGAGGCAGAAGCGCAGGTGCTTCACGAGAAAATCGTCAATACATTCATTGACCAGGGGCGCACCTACGTCATTACACAGGTGCAGGCCGTTGAGTCGGCTTTCCCCAATGGGGTTCACCTGCAGGCTGCATCCGCCTCAGATGCAGGCAATGTGCGGCGCAGCGACCCGAATGAAGATAGTACGCTCGTCCTGATGCTCCAGCGCATCCACGAGTCTCACTCCTCGCCGGTTGGTCTCTTCATTGTGGCCGATGGCATGGGCGGGCATGCCAATGGACAACTGGCCAGCCGCCTGGCTATCAGCACTATTGCTCAGCGCATGGTAAATGAGCTTTTGACTAAACCGCTGACCTCGGAAAATGCGGGGGAAGCAGTCAATCCTCTCGACGAAGACGCTCTGGTCTCGCTTTTGCAGGGTGCCGTTGAGGATGCCAATGCTGCTATCTGCCAGGTGAACCAGCGCGACAAGACGGATATGGGATCAACGATTACGGGCTTTCTGGTTGTTGATGATTATGCCTATATCCTCAATGTAGGGGATAGCCGCACCTATATGATGCGCGGCGGCCAGATCTATCAACTGACCAACGATCATTCGCTGGTAGCGCAACTGGTGGCAGGTGGCCTGATCCAGCCGGAAGATATCTATACGCATCCGCAGCGCAGTCAGATCTTCCGCAGTCTGGGCGATAAATTGAATGTGCAGGTGGACATTTTCAAGCAACAACTGCACCCCGGCGATATCCTGTTGAGCTGCTGCGATGGAGTATGGGAAATGGTGCGCGATCCCCAGATCGAGAGCATATTGAATAATGCCGCGAATCCGCAGGCGGCATGTACACAATTGATTGAAGCGGCTAACGCCAATGGTGGAGAAGATAATATAAGCGCTGTCGTGGTTTTCGTTCAATAATATGGTATACTACATGCGACTATGATGAAAGGAGTAATAGATTATGCCCGGTGAGGTCATACTGGCCCACCAGTTGGGCAAAGATTTTATGCCCGTGACCGGTGGAAGCCAGTTAGCATATGTCTTAATCGAAGCAAAGCCGACCGAGATGATGGCCCAGGTGCGTATGCCGCTCAACTTTGCCCTCGTGCTCGATCATTCAGGCTCTATGAAGGGGGCCAAGCTGCACAATGTCAAAGAAGCCGTCAAAATGGTTATCGATCGTTTGCAGCCGAGCGATTACATTTCGGTGATCATATTCGATGATACGTGTCAGGTCATTATTCCCTCGATGCCGGCTCGGGACCCGATCGGCATGAAGGCGGCCATCGACAAGATTCGCGACGCCGGTGGCACAACCATGTCGCTCGGTATGATCCAGGGGCTGAATGAACTACGCCGCTGGAATATTCCCAACGCCGTCAATCGCATGATCTTGCTGACTGATGGTGTGACCTATGGCGATGCCGATCGCTGCCGCCAGCTTGCCAGGGAGGCCCGCGCCAATGGCATTGCCATCTACCCCCTTGGCATTGGTCAGGACTGGGATGAAAGCCTCTTGGATGATATAGGCGAACTGAGCGGGGGCATGCCCGCCGAGTTCATTCGCCGTCCAGAGGATGCCATGACCATCTTTGAGCAGCAGGTACAGAGCGCGGTAGCTGTGGCTGTGCGCAACGCGGTGCTCACCTTGCGATTGCCGGTAGGGGTCACGCCCAAGAAGGCCTCGCTGGTCTTGCCTATTATCAAAGACCTGGGCCCGTCTGTTCTCTCGGACCGGCAGGTGATGGTCATGCTCGGCGACCTGGAGAAAGACAACCCGCAATCGGTGCTGGTCGAGTTGCTGATCGATCCGCGTCCCGCCGGTCTCTTCCGCATTGCCCAGGCGGAGCTGACTTATGATGTGCCCATTGCCAACCTGATCGGCGAAAGCATCCGCGATGACATCAAGGTGACCTTCACGACCGATCCTACCCAGGCTGCTCAGGTGAACCCGCTGGTCATGAACTATGTCGAAAAGGCCACAGCGCATGGCCTTGTGACGAGGGTTCTGGATGAGTACAAGCGCACGGGGAAAGCCACGACTCGCCTTGCGCCAAACGTGACGCGCGTGCTTGACCCAGAAACGCAGGCCGCGCTTGAGCAGATCAGCCAGGGCCAGCAAATTTCAGCGGAGCAGGTCAAATCTATAGGCAATAAGACGCGCAAACTGACCCAGCGCCTGGATGATCTCTTACCGTAGGACATCCAGTACGTTAGTTTCCATAGAGAGGAACTTCTTTACGAGAAGGCACATGGTGTTTTCCTATAACGGAATACGTGTAATCATGTTTTGAAAGGCAGGTTAGAGTACCATGTCAGTATATTGTTCTTTAGGCCATGAAAACCCGGATGGGTCTGCTTTTTGTGACGAATGTGGTGAGCCTTTGACAGGCGCCGCACCCAATCCAGCGGCAGCAGTTGGCACTGCTGCTCCGGCGGCAACGCCCGCGCCCGCTCAGGCAGGCATGCAAACCTGCCCTTCCTGCGGCGCGCAAAACCCGGCAGGCGAGGCGTTTTGTTCAAACTGTGGCGCGAACTTGCTTGCGCCACCGGCACCAGCACCGGCAGCAGTTGGCACAAATCCTGCCTCTGCTTCAGCGCCGGCCCCGGCTCCTGAGGCAGAACCGGCTGCTGTTCCGCCTCCACCGCCGCCAGCTCCTGCCGCACAGGCCGCGCCTACAGCGCGTCTCATCGTTGAGGCAGACAACCAGGAATTCGATTTGAGCGGCAAGGATAATGTGATCGTCGGTCGCGAGGATGCTGTCAGCAACATCTTCCCCGATATCGATCTCACCCCACATGGAGGTGAGGAGGGTGGCGTTTCTCGCCTGCACGCTCGCATCTTCTTTGAGAACGGCCAGTATATGCTGGAGGACGAGAACAGCACAAATTATACATTCCTTAATCGCCAGCGGCTTGCTCCCAAGACGCCAACGCCCCTGCACGATAACGATGAAATCCGGCTTGGTCGCGTCCTGCTACGCTTCAAGACGCCGTAAGGGTTCTGGCCCATTTGACAGTTTACGTCTTGAATCGCTATAATTGACCAGACATAATCTGTGGAGGCAAGAGAGGAAATAGTATGAAACGCACATGGCAACCTAAGCGCATTCCGCGCTTACGTGTACATGGTTTTTTGAAACGCATGTCAACCCGTAGTGGGCGGCGTATTATCAAAGCTCGTCGGTCCAAAGGTCGCCGCCGGCTGACTGTCTGATAGTATAGTAGTATTGTGGCACTTAAGCGCGCATTACGCTTGCGCAAAAGGAGTGATTTCCAGCGGGTGAGGCAGCAGGGGCGCAGTATCGCATCCCGCTTGCTTGTCCTGGCATGGGCACCAAATAATACGGCAAAGCTGCGCATCGGATTCGTTGTCAGCCAGCGTATCTCAAAGCTCGCAGTAAAGCGTAATTATATTAAGCGCCTCCTTAGCGAAGCGATACGGCCCGTTTTGCCAGAGCTTCCTGTTGGATGGGATATCGTCTTGACCGCCAGAAATCCGGCGCTCTCTGCCGATCTGCGGGCGCTCAAACAAGATGTCGTCACGTTATTACAGCGGGCGCGACTTCTCAAACCCGATCATGAATTTGAAGCGAAGCGTGAGCAGCAGTTGGAAGAGTTATCACCAGATACGAGAAGTTCGAGAAGTTAAGGAAACACAAGGGTCTTTAGCGGTGAAAAACATAGCACTTTTCTTGATTCGCGTATACCAGAACACGCTGTCGGTAGCCCTGCCTTC
The DNA here is from genome assembly GCA_902812455.1 of Chloroflexota bacterium. Next base: position 10,323 of record CADDZH010000124.1, read on the forward strand.
AACGTGTCGATTTACACCCTCATGCTCGCAATATGCATTTGAGGCTATTCAACGTTTTGGCTTTTTGCGTGGAGGATGGCTGGCCGCCAAACGGATCGGGCGTTGCCACCCCTTCTATCACGGCAATCTTTACGATCCGGTCCCTGAACACTAAGCGGTACATTCGCGAAATCCGTAGGTGCCGATTTATCGCGCCCACCGCCGATTTATCAGCTCTGTGCGTATTACGAACTTAACGAATGCACCACTAAGCGGACTAGCAGGCTGGGAAGATCGAGGAAGGCAGGAGAAAGAGTTGTTGGGTCAAATAGGCTACCTGTTTAATATCATTTTTACCTTTCCTATCTTTAATATACTGATGCTGCTCTATCGCGCCATTGGGGATTTCGGGCTGTCCATCATCGTCCTGACGCTTATAGTCAGGCTGGTGCTCTTCCCGTTGACGCTCAGGCAGCTCAAATCAATGAAGGCGATGCAGGCTTTGCAGCCGCAGCTCAACGAGATACGGAAGAAGTATAAGGATCAGCGGGCGCAGTTAGAGGCAACGCAGGCGCTTTATAAAGAATATGGGGTCAATCCGGTTGCCGGGAGCTGTCTCCCGCTGCTGATCCAGATGCCTGTTCTTTTCGCCCTGTTCTACGCGCTCAATAGCGTGCTGCGCAATGCAACATTGCATAGTATCAACAACATCATTTATCCTTTTTTACCGAAGTTCACAACATTTCCAGATATCTACCTGACCTGGTTTACATTCATCAATCCAGCATGGAAAATCTCGCTCGGCGCCCCTGATCCGACCCATATCCTGCCGATCCTGGCCGCGCTGGCAACCTTCGTGCAGTTGCGTATGGCGCAGGCAAGAACCACCAGCACCTCGTCTGGTAATAATAAAGATATGATGGCGCAGCAGCAGTTGATTATGCAGCTCGTCTCCCCCGTCATGGTGCTCATCTTCGGCTGGACCTACGCGGCAGGCCTGGCGCTTTACTGGACAACCTCGTCCGTTTTCGGCATGGTGCAGCAGTACTTCGTCACAGGCTGGGGCTCCCTGCTCGTTTCCCCCTTCGGTGGGAACAAGACCAATGGGGCGAAACCAGCCAGAGCGACAACGGTGCTGGCACAGCCAAAAGAGGCAGAAACTGGCGAAAATAAGCCCGAGAGCAGGCAAGCGAGCAAGCAAGCGAAAGCGGGCACATCCTCATCATCATCGGCGCGCCGTCGCAAGGGGAGTGGTAGCAGTGCATCGGCCCGTCGCAGGGGCAGCAACGTGCCAAAGAGACATCCATCGCGTAGTTAATAGATGAAATAAAGGGAGGCAACGAAAACAGTGGAAAGTATTGAGGCTAGTGGTAAAACTGTTGATGACGCCATTTTGCAAGCCCTTGCGCGCCTGGGGAAACGTCGTGACGAGGTAGATGTGACAGTCTTGCAGGAACCTTTTCGTGGAACTTTTGGTATTGGCAGCAAAGACGCTCGTGTCCGTGTAACGGTTCGCCCTACTTCTGCCGCAACAGGCGCAGTGATAACCCCGGAGATGGCCGATGCCATTCTTGGCGACGAGGAAACGCTTCCAGAAGAAGAACTCTATACGGGTGAAGAAGAGGAGGAAGCGTTCGCAGGCGAAGAAGAGATAGAATTTGAGGGCGAGGAATTTGGCGAGGAAGAGCTGGCAGAAGAGGAAGAGGCTGCCGGCCTTTTTTCATCCGCTAATCTTCCTCCTGAGCTAGCTGCTGATCTCTCCACGACGGAGGAGGAAACAGCGGAAGGTGAAGAGGCGCAAGAGGTCGAGGAGCCGACGCGCGGAGATATCGAAATCACTGTCGATGTCTTACAGCATATTTTGCGCTATATGAATATTCGCGCAACCGTCCAGGTACGCTCTACCAATCCCCTTACGCTCAACATCCAGGGTATTCATGAGAACCTCGGCTTGCTCATTGGCCGCCGGGGCGAGACGCTGGCTGCGCTTCAACTCCTCGCCGGCCTGATCGTGCGTCACCGTACGCGGCGCCGTATCCATATCATCGTGGATGCCGAAAATTATCGCCTGCGCCGTGAGGAGAACCTGCGCTCGCTTGCGCTGCGTGTCGCGCAGCAGGTACGCAACTACCGCCGTTCGATTGCGCTGGAGGCCATGCCGCCTCACGAGAGGCGCATCGTTCACCTGGCCCTGTCTGATAGCAAAGATATCAGCACGGAAAGCATCGGTGAAGGCGATGCCCGGCGCGTGGTCATCTCGCTCAAGCGCCCTGGCCGCTAGTTTAAACAGGTGGACGTTGTTATTCAGCCTGTTCCCGGCGGTGGCCCCCCTGATTTTTTAGTCACCGGGCACATCACGCGCGACCTCCACGACGATGGCTCGTTTTCACTCGGCGGGACTGCTACATTTGCCTCCATGACCGCTTATCATTTAGGGGTAAGGGCGGCGATTGTTACCAGTGCAGGGAGAGAACTTATCGCCGAATTGCCCGCATGCCTTCCTGGTATTGGGCTGGCTGTGTGTCCATCAGAACAGACAACCACCTTTGTCAACTCCTATCATGATGGCTCTCGCACGCAATATTTGAAGAGCAGGGCAGACCAGCAGCAGCCTGAAGATGTTCCCCCGGCATGGCGTAGAGCGCCTATCGTCCTGCTAGGGCCGGTGGCCCAGGAGCTTTCACCCGCATTTGTAACCCTTTTTTCCCGTCGCCCCGGAACACTCATCGCGGCTACTCCACAGGGCTGGCTGCGTCGCTGGGATGCTACCGCCTCATTAGTTCCCCAGGCAGGACGCCCAGAGAGGATGAGTCGCGTATGGCCCACGCCCTGGACTGCTGCCGGACAGGTGCTCCCTCACCTCGATGTGCTCATCCTCAGCTACGACGATATGCTTCCCTTCGCTAATGGGAACCGCGTCAAAGCTGATGCGCTGCTTTCCCGCTGGAACCTGCAGGTGCCTTTGCTTGTTGCCACCGATGGGCGGCATGGTGCTACACTCTTCCAGCACAGCATAAGCGAGCATTTCCCTGCCTACCCTGCCCAGGAGGTAGACCCAACGGGGGCCGGCGATGTCTTCGCCGCCGCTTTTCTCTATCACCTGCACCGCTACGGCGATCCTCGCGCGGCAGTGAATTTTGCTAACTGTGTGGCCTCCTTCTCAGTTGAACACGAGGGAACAACGGGCATCCCAACACTGGAGATGGTGAAGGAGAGATTACGGTAATCATACGATGCCCTGTCGAGATCCTTCCCCTTCGTTCCTCAGGGCTGGGCTGCACTCGCTCAGGATGACATGACAGTCAATGGTCAATGCTTGTGCTTTCGATGTTTAGGCGTGGGTGTAGCAGTGGGAGCCTGGGGCACGGTAGATGTGGCGGCTACGGCTGGCTGGATAGCCTGTCCCCTGGACACTTGCCACGTGCCGCTCGCTCCTGCCTGCTGACTGCATTGCCCATTCTGTCCGAGGCTGCAATAATCCCCTGAGAGACTGCCATTAGATTGTACTGTTCCCGAAAAGAAAAGCGGCGCATTCCCATGATATCCCTGAACCGTGAACTGGATGTGATTGGCAGTGCTTACGCTGCCGGTAAATGGGCCGCTGCCAACAAGCGCGGGGCCAACTGTGAACTGGCCGCTGATCTGCCCGTGATTTTGCTGGATAGAGAGCGACATGCTGGTGGTGATCCCGGCAGTTGTATTATCGATTATGCCATTGTAGGTTCCTGCCACGTCTGGATACGTGCCTGTAGGAGTAGCCTGCTGGTTTGAAAAAAGGCCCGGAACGTGTGTGATTGCGAACCAGGCTCCGGCCAGCAGCAACAGGAGCACCAGGAGCAGCAGCATGATCATGGCAGGATTTCTCCTGCGAGGAGCAAAGGGCTGTCGTGGAAACTGCTCTGGCCCCTGCCTGGGGAAAGCAGGGGCAGGGGCAGGCG
>CADDZH010000125.1 GCA_902812455.1 Chloroflexota bacterium
GCCCCCGCCCATCCCCCATCCACCCACAGCTTCGATACATCGAGCTTCTACAAGTCCCTACAGGCCACGTCCCGTTCCTGATTCCCCCATGTGATCGGACAAGTGGGCAGGATGAGGAATTTGATCGTGAGAGGGCGGCGCAAGCGCCCCCGCCGCGCCTCATCCCCGCTCCCGCCCCTACGGATACGGACCGCGGCGATGTTGGGAATCGTGTTACCAGGCGGCGCGCAAGAGTTCCTCGATCTCTGCGGCGTTCGTGACCGGCCTGGGATTGTTCTGCACGGCGCGGCTCTGGAGAGCCAGTTGTGCGAGCTGGGGCAGGTCTGCTTCCTGCACGCCAACATCACGCAGGTGCTGCGGCAGGTTCAGCCCGGCGATCAGGTCATGTACCCGCGCTATGGCTTCCCCAGCAACCACCTCATCGCTGCGGCCCGCGCGTGAGATGCTCATCGCTTCAGCGGCCTCTGCCAGTTGAGGAGCTGCAACAGCCAGGTTGAAGCGCATAGCGTGCGGCAGCATGATGCTATTGGCGATCCCATGTGGCACACCTGCTGTTCCGCCGAGGACATGACACACGCCGTGATGTACCGCCATACTGACGTGAGCCAGGGCTGTCCCGGCCAGGAACGCACCCTGCAACATCTCGGTACGCGCCTCTATGTCATCCCCATGAGTATAGCAGCGAGGCAATGCGCGCATGATAGCTCGTATACCGCTCAGGGCAACGGCTGTGGAGGGCGGATTGCGCGTGATCGAGTATAGCGCTTCGATGCAATGAGCCAGGGCGTTGATGCCGGTCGAGGCCGCCAGCGCTTGCGGGAGGCGCAGTGTGAGCAGCGGATCGTAGATGACGAGTGCAGGCACGATCTTGGGGTTGGTGATGGTTACCTTGCGAGCTATGCCATCCTTGTGCTGGGTCACGCCATAAACAGGCGTTATCTCAGACCCGGCATACGTTGTAGGGATAGCGATAATGGGCACGAAAGGTTGATCTACGGTATCTGCGCCAATGCCTGGGGCATGGCTAGGGCGAGCAGCACGCCTTTCGGCGAGTCCCAGGCTGATGGCTTTCGCAAGGCCAAGCGGGCTCCCTGCGCCCAGGCCGATCACCGCGTCAATCTCCTGTTGGACGGCAAGTTCCAGCGCTTCCGCCACCTGGAAGTCCTGCACATGCGGCTCTACACGTTCGTAAACCACAACGAGTCGCCCGGCCAGTTGCTTCTCAATGACCGAAATAGTGCCTTCTCGCCTGAGAGAGCCACTTGAGCAGAGCATCAGCCGGCGATATGGCGCAACCAGCTCGCTCAATTTGGCAAGCGAACCGGCCCCAAAGATGACTTCCTGAGGATAGCTGGTATAGCGAAACTCGTTCATGCCTGCATCCTGCCTTACCTGTAAGGTTCATCGGGTACGATCCAGTATATCACCTGTTGATGCATTCGTGGGCAAATAGGCGCAGTGATTCAAGTTGGGTGGCGTCAACAAACCTGATGATGATTTCCTGTATGCCTGCCTCCTCGTATTCCGCCAGCCGCTGCCGGATCATAGCAGGCGTACCGATGAGTTCGGTAGCGCGCAGGATGTCGAGGTGCGCACGCTGCCCAGGAGTGAGCTTGGCGATAGCTTCCTCCTCTGTTCCGGCGATAGCGCAATGATCGATCAGGGTTGTGCGCTTGATGCTCTCATAATCGCGGCCCACTTCCTGGCAATGCTGCTTGAGCACAGCCAGCTTATGCTTGATGTTCGCAATTCCGCCGCCAATATTGCAGGCATCAGCATACTGCGCGACGAGCCTGAGCGTCACCTTTTCACCCTCGCCGCCAATCAGTAGGGGGATATGTGGCTTCTGCACGCCCTTTGGCTGGTTGATGGCTCCCTTGACCTGGTAGTATGTGCCTTCAAAATAAGCTTCATCCTGCGTCCACATGGCCAGGATGACCTGAACCGCCTCGCCCAACTGGCGCAAGCGCACGCCGCTGCTGGGATAGGGATAGCCATAGGCCAGGTATTCTTGCTCATACCAGCCGGCGCCGATGCCTAATACCAGGCGACCGTGGCTGAGCGCATCGACTGTGCTGGCCATCTTTGCCAGCAGCGCAGGATTGCGATAGCTATTGCAGGTTACCATCTGGCCGATACGCACCCGCTTTGTATCGCGGGCCAGGGCCGCCATACTCGTCCAGCACTCGAAGGTTATTTCTTGGACGGCAGGGGGAATCGTGTGAAGATGATCGTAGAGCCAGACAGAGTGAAAACCGAGCGTCTCGGCTTCCTGGGCAACGCGGCTCATGGCCTCGTAAGCCCCGGCCGGATCGGGAATGCCCACCAGGTCCAGGCGCCATCCCTGCGGAGCAATCACTCCATACTCCATTGCCATATGTAATGCCTCCTCATTTTCTGCTATTAGCCTATGATGTGTAATTGTACGCCAAAGAGAGAATAAAGGGCTATTGCGGCGATGCGCTGGCGCCGAGCTGATGCAGGAATCCCTGGATGCCTCCTCCTGCTACAGGCGTGATCGTCATGCGCGTGATAAGGCCATTCTCGACGGTGAGCACTACGCTCTCAGCCGGCATAGAGACTTTGCGCTGCGTTGGCTGTACAGGTGGTATTCTCAGCACAGACAGGTTAAGAGTACCCGTCTGCGTTCCAGTAATATGCATGGTACCCTGCGCGGTATTTGTGTTTTCTATCTCAGAAAGGCCCTGCACGTTGAATGCTAAGTCTGGCACTCCCATCTTGAGCTGGTGCATCAGTCCGAGAAACTGGCCTTTATCGAGCGTTTCTGGCGTCCAACCACCAAAAAAGAAGTTGCTATCGAGCTTCTGGCCGGCGGCATCGATGTTATCCGCCTCCAATGCTGCGAGCATGTCATTGACCGTATCTGTTAGTATGCTCAATGTCTCCCCCTTTCGATGTTTATTTGCCGATAGGTTTACTAAGGCATGGCACGTGTTGCATAGATCGTGCGTATACAAGATAGTATACGACGTTTTCTTGCAACAGCTTAAACAGGAGTTATACCATGGCGAGCGACAAAGCGAGAGAAAAGGGTTTGCCAGCCATCAGCGATATCAAAGACGAGTTCGAGCAGTTGGCCGGCCAGTTGGGCGTTAGGGACTAAGGAAATGACGAATGAACTCTTTGAGCGAGAGAAGTGAGAGACCCGGCAGCCTGGGAACTTCTCTCAAGAGAAACAGGTATATTGTGGGGCTGGTGCTATGGCTCACGGTGTGCGCTGTCTATCTCTTTTTTGCCCTGTATATTAACCGCGATATCTTTGTACCGACCAGAACCGATTACTACATCTACCTCCTCGACTCATTCTTGCGCGGGCGCGTCAATGTGAATCCTCCATTCAAGTATGACCTCTCACTCTACCACAACAAGTGGTACCTGTACTGGGGACCGGCCCCCATCTTATTTATCGTACCATTCTACGTGGCCTCTCACTTTCAGGCCAGTGATATCCTCTACACGCTAATGGGAGGAGCGCTCAACGTCTTACTCTTTTATTTCACTATGCAGGAGTTTGAAAAGTACTTCAACATATCCCTTTCGTTGATGGCGGAGGCCTTCCTGCTGCTCAGTTTCGGCCTGGCATCGCCGAACTTCGTTCTCTCGTTGAATGGCAATATCTGGTTTACCAGCCAGATCTTCGCCACCACGTACCTGTTGCTGTTCTACCTGTGCTATTTTATGTTCCTCAACAGCGAGAGGTTTTCCCTGTTTATCCTCGCCACGGTGTTTTTCTACCTGGCTGTGCTGTCCAGGTATAGCCTGATCTTCAATGGTATTCTCTACCTCTACCTGCTGGCACATTACCGGCTGTCAGGGCGAAAGGCGCCGCTGGCAATGTTCTGGTCGTTTGGCATCTTGACGCTGGCTTTTGCCGGCCTGCTTGGGACATACAACTATTTGAGGTTCGGCAACTTGCTGGAAGTAGGGCAGCGCTACCAACTGGGCGCGCACAGATTTGACGCCATCCTCAAAAGCAACAGGATACTCTCGCTTTCCTATGCCTGGCATAACATCTATTACTATTTTCTGAATATCGTGCATTTCACGCCTACTGCGCGCCCGGTAGTTATAGACGTTGAAGGCAACAGCGTCTTTTCCGTCTACCCTGCCTTATTGCTGCTACCGGTGTTGTTCTACAATCGCAAGTATGTGAATAAGAAACGGCTGCTCTTTTTGCTTACTGCGGGCGCAGTCGTTATCATAAGCATCATTTTCCTGATGCTCTACTTCGCCACGGGCTGGGTGCAGTTTGGTAATCGTTACTTCTTTGATGTAGTACCGATGCTCTTCCTCCTGCTCATCTTTATCCTGGAATATGTGCCTTATTCCGTGCAACTGGCGATTTTGCTGTTCGGGATATTTGTCAATGTTTTTGGCTCACTGGCCTTTTTTGGCAGATAGTGGTTGCAGTGTGCAACGATGGGCGGAAGAGTGGCCAGCAAGGGAGGTTTTGCACCGGGACAAGCCGAGAAAGGAGATTACCAACCAAGCCGACGGGCGACCATAAAGGCCCACCACTCCGCTCCGCATCCACCCTCGCCCCTACGATATACGGATCGGCCTGCGAGGGGGAACGGGCGGGCGACCATAAAGGCCCTCCACCCCGCTCCACATCCACCCTCGCCCCTACGGGCTAGATTGGTGGCTTTTTTCGTTCATGTACATAATCGGCGGTGGGCGCGATCAATTGGGTTCCATGATAAATCGGGAACCTAGGCATCTTCGCGGGTGGGATTATCGAAGCGGAAGAAATTGCTCATTTCCCCGGCTTTCTTGTGTTCCTGGAAGACAAAGACGAGCTTCCTGTCCTGAAATGTCTTGAGCCATTGATCCCAGCTCACCTCTTGCAATTTTTGCCCACCGTAGCCCGGGAAATTGAAACGCAGGACGCCGAGATGACCGCCATGCTCGGTTCCCGGAACGGTAGCAGGAACAGCTTTGCGCTCCTCTGCCCAGTGCCTGATAACTTCAGGGTTGCGCGTCGCAAGCGTCTGTCCCTTCCTATCCTCATGCTCATCAGGGCTGTGAATCCATTTTGCGCGCTTGGTAGCCGAGGATAGCTTATCTCCATACTTCTCGAGGAACTTCATGTCCTCTTTTGTAGCATTCTTTGCCTTGATATCTTGAGCCATGTCACTTCTCCTTCATCTCAGATCAAAAACTCACATCAAATCCCGGTAATGAACTTTCACAAATTACAGAGATCAGGCCGATAAATCGGCAGTGGGCACGATAAATCGGCCCCTACAGATGTCCGATCAATTTCTTAAGGTTCATCACCGTTTCTACAGCCTGTAATAGTTTCTTCGATGGTAGCACGTCGGAAGAGCCTGAAAAGTGACAGGAGGATGCAGAAGTGGGTTGTTGATAGGATGAAACCCAATCGAGCAGTTGCTTCGTAAGTGTTGTAGGGACCTATTGATCTAGAAAGAGTGAATGACATGATCGAACGAGAGAAACAGAGAACCGACCAGGAAAAGAAGCATGCCGCCGAGAAAGAGCGGCGCACACATCCTAAGAGGCCGAGCGCTCGCCATAAGCCCGAACCCCAGCACGCGGGTATGGATACCGATCCTCAGACGATGAAGGACAAGAACTACGTCAAGAGGATCGAGGAGAAAACCGAAAAACACTAGAGACGATCGGCAGCTTGTTCCCTTTACGTCTCCACGCCGCGTGCTATCGCCTCCAGGGAGTGGCTTCAATTGCGGAGACTGTGCCCTTGAAGCGCATTGCCAGCTTGAGGGCAGCGTCGTGAGCAGCAAGCTCTGTTGAATCATCAAGTGGGGCTAATTCGACTTTGCCGTAACGGCGCTCTAAGGCGAGCTGGATCAGGAGATCAGTAAACCAGGGATTTTTGGGCAGCACCGGCCCATGCAGGTAGGTGCCAAAGACGTTTTTGTAGACAGCGCCCTCGAAGTTGTCTTTGCCGTTGTTGCCCCAGCCCGCGAGCACTTTGCCCAGCGGCCTGGCTCCTGGGCCTAGATAGGTGCGCCCGCTGTGGTTCTCGTAGCCCACCAGGATTCTGGTGCCTGTCTCTTCAAAGGTGCATTCAAGGGCCATATGGGTCATGAAGCGCGTCGCGCCGCCCTCTGTATACAGGTCAAGGATGCCGGTGCCAGGGAGCTCTGGCCCCTGAAATGGTTTGTAGTAGTGGCCCAGCAACTGGTAGCCTGCGCAAACACTCAAGACAACCGTATCTGACTCCACAGCTTCTCGTAACGAAGGCGCTTTGGCCTGGATATCACGCGAGGCAAGCTCCATCTCGCGGTCTGCTCCACCATGAAAGAGGATCAGGTCATATTTTGTGAAGTCGGGGGTCTGCTTCACAAAAATCTGCTCGACTTCGGTGCCAATGCCCCGCCATTGACAACGTTTCTGGATGGCATACAGGTTGCCGCGATCGGCTGCCACACTCATCAATGTAGGGTAAAGGTGCCCGATCCTGAGCACCATGCCAGTATCTTCGTTCATGGTAACGTCAACTCCTCACACAAGTACTGTTATTCCTCCCAGAAATGTTTCACCCAGCCGCGCCTCTGCATGATGCGCCGCAGCTCATGGGTGGGGGTATAGCTGGCCATGATATAGAGAGTTCCCCCCGGGCCTGCATTCTTCAGGGCGGCATCCAGAGCGGCTTCGCGCTCGTGAATAACGCTGATCTTGTCAAGCGGGACCTCGGCATATTTCAAGCGCATTGCCAGTTCTTCAGCTTTCGCTCCACTGCATACAACGTCGCGGACATCCTGGGCGATCTCTTCAATATCTACGTCCCAGAGCCAGGCGAAGTCCTCGCCGTCTACAACAGTGTTGCTGGCTACGACCATCATATGCTTCTCAGTAGGGTGCTGCTTGATCAGGCGCAGTATGAGGTTGAACGAGGTGGGATTTTTCACGAAGGCCAGGTAGATGGTGCGATCGCCGGCCTGTATCTTTTCCAGGCGTCCAAATGCTGTACGCATGCCGGCAATAGCTAAGGGAGCTTTATCCACTGCAATACCTGCCGCCATAGCTGCTCCCAGCGCGGCCACCGCATTATAGACATTATGTATGCCGGGCAAAGGAATTACCAGTTCGATCTCACCCTGAGGCGTGCGTATCTTCACCTGTGAAGGGCCTTCGCCGTCGGGGGCCAGTTTAATTGAGGTAGCCGCGAAATCGAGCCTGGGAAGGGTATAGCCACAGTTGGGGCAGCGATAGAGGCCCAGGTGAGACAGGTAGGCCACTTCATAGAGCAGATCTTCCTGGCAGTGGATGCAGCGGATAATATCGGCTGATTGCTCTGGTACGGGCATCCCCACATCGGGCGTCTCAAGGCCGAAAAAGAGGCGCCTGGCTTTCGCTTCCTGTCCAAAGTTGGCGACCTGGGGATCGTTCCCATTGAGCAGGATGATCGAGGATTCTGGCAGGTTATTGAGCATTTTGTTGAGGGCTTTGGCAACGGAGTAGAGTTCGCCGTAACGATCAAGCTGGTCGCGGAAGATGTTGGTAATCAGGACGACATCGGGTTGAATTTCTGGCACTGCCACGGGGATGGTGCCCTCGTCGATCTCCAGGAGCAGCACATCGCTGTCCAGGCGGCCAAAGATATCGGCAAAGTTGACGGCTACCGAAGTCACGCCTTGCAGCATATTAGAGCCAGATCGGTTGTGAGAGACCCGCAGCCCGCTGGCGTCCGCAATGGCAGCGGTCATGCGCGCAGTGGTCGTCTTGCCATTGCTGCCGGTGATCACAATTTTTTTCGCTTTGCTCGCGCCAACCACCGATTTCAGAACACCTGGGTCAATACGCCGTGCGATCATCCCTGGCAGGCTGGTGCCGCCTCCAATACGCAACAAGCGTCCCGATGCTCCTGCAAGTTTGCCGGCTGATATGGCCAGGGCCAGGCGCGCTCGCCCTAGCCCGCCTGGCGCCGTTATCGCGCCGCTACTATGCTTGTTGTCGCTTGTGGTTCTATCGGCTATTTCCATTTGTACGTTTCACTCCCTTGCTATCCTACCCTTCGACCGCTGCCAGCGCCTGAGCGAGTCTTGCTGTATGCTCGGGCAGCCCGACCGTGACGCGCACAGAGTTGCGCAAAGAGGCAGATTGAAAGTAGCGCAGCAGAATGCCATGCGACTCAACTGTGGCGCGCAGTTTCTCGATTGTGATTGTGCCGTCACGGAGATGTGCGAGGATGAAGTTGCCCTCCGAGGGGACAGGAACAAGGTAGGGCTGCTGCGCAAGCACCTTGAATAGCTGCTCTCTCTCGTTGATGATACGTCGCACATTGTTCTGGACGTAGTCAAGATTGTTGAGTGTCAGGATAGCGGCAATATGCCCGGCCATGTTGACCTCGAAAGGGTTCTGTGCCCGGCGTACATAGTGAGCGATCCATGCAGGGAATAGACCGTATCCAATACGCAAGCCAGCTAAACCGGCCCACTTGCTGAAGGTGCGCAAAACGACGAGGTTTGGATACTTTGCTACGAGATGCGCCATTCCTTGCGGGCGCTGTGAGAACTCAACATATGCCTCGTCAACGACCACGATATGGCCGGTATCGAGCAAAGCCAGCACATCCTCTTCGCGCACGAGATTACCTGTGGGATTGTTCGGCGAGCAGAGCACAATCAATTTAGTCGAAGGGCGAATTGCGGCGAGTATGGCCTCAATATCCAGTTCATATGCGGAGGTGCGGGGAACCTCTAAGACGGAAGCGTTACATAAGGTGGCACAGGTTGTGTAAAACGAGAAGGTAGGCGGGCAACAGATGATGGTATCGCCCGGGGAGAGGAAGATTTGCCAGAGCAGGTAGATAAGCTCACTGCTGCCATGACCAACCACGATGAATTCTGGATCGAGGCCAGTGTACTTTGAAAGGGCTGTTCGTAGAGCAGTCGAGTTGGTATCGGGATAAATATTATAGTTCGTATAATTGCTGAGTGCTTGTAATACTTCGGGTACCGGGCTATAAGGACTTTCGTTGCTATTTAACTTCACAAGTTGATGAAGAGGAATTCCGGTACGTGCACTAAAGGTTTCTAGTGACTCGCCAGGAATATACTCTGCTATGCAATCTAGCTCTGGACGAACATTCATATACCCCGGAGATGGGTGAAATAACATCATAACATTATATTCCTCCTCATATGCTCTTATTGTAATAAATCAGAAAAACCAGCGTTTTTGAACAGTGCTCTGTAAGCTGGTAAATTTTCTTTTTTTAGACTATATCATAAATACGGATAGCAGGGAACATATTAGTACTTCTTCACATTCACGGCTTCATAGGCGGCAGCCTTGTGGCGCACTTCCTCCATATATTGCAAGGCCTGGCCCTTTGTCCTGATGCTCAGGTATTTTGCTTTTTGTTGTTCCTGTTCTTCTGGGGGCGATATGCGCATATCTCGCAAAAACGCGACGTGCAAAAAGCCCTTTAACGAACTATCCACCGGTGCATTGGCTTCAGCCGGAGGCAAGAATGGCGTTGCTAGCAGGCCCTCCTCGCAGCGAATTCCTGAATCGGGGGGATCAGGCAAGCGTGTGGGCGCGTCCGTGCGGGGCGTTTTCAGTGAGAGCAGGTGCTTGAAGGTGTTGGCGTGCTTATCACGCTCTGTGAGCGGCTGCAGGCCAAATATGTTCTCAATGGTAGCGAGTACCGACGTATGATCGTAGACCGTGTGGTCAATGGTTCCCCTGGGAATGAGGGGTGAAACAATTACGGCAGGCACTCGCGCGCCGAGCAGCTTGAAATCGAAGTTATGGCGATTGCTTTCCGGGTCGGTCACCGAATCACCAGGAGCGACAGCCGCCGGAGGGAAGACGTGATCATAAAATCCCCCGTGCTCATCGTAGGTGATCACAAGCAGGCTGCTTTCCCACAGGGGCGAATTGCGAATCGCCTCATAAATAGCCTTCAAGAGCCTCTCCCCGCGCGTCACATCATCCTTAGGGTGCTGCGAATCGCCGCACTTGAAGTCGGCCCCGTGCGTAATCGTATGTCCATAATTCGGCTCGATAAATACATATGAAGGAGCATAGTTGGGGTTACTGACATCCCCGCTGAAATCATCAAAATCCTTGAAGCGCCCACGCAGCAGGTTAAAATCCATGCCGCTGATAGCGAGCGTTTGCGGGAAGAGATCGCCTTTATATATCATCCAATCCAGGTCGTCGTCATCTAACTGATCATAGATCGTGCCATTATCAAACTTGTAGCCATTTAGAAAGGCCGAACTCGCCAGATTAAACGCCTGCGGGCTATCATCCAGCCCTCCCGACGAGGCGGCATGCACAAAGAAGCGATTCGGCCACGTTGGACCGGGCATCGATGAAAACCAGCGATCGCACACGGCAAATTCCTTCGCCAGCGTAGTCAGTACCGGCAATTGCTCAGGCGCATAGCACTTCATGATCTCGCCAGGGTGCGCAGGATCGGCATGGCTATAGCGCGTGACAAAGCCGCTCATCTTCTTCTTGATCGCGCTATATGTGCCGCCTGCTCCGCAGAGCTGCTCCTCCACATCCGCGAACTCGTGCCCTGGATCGAACGGCATGGCCCAATCGGCGGGCGCCTGCGCCACATAGACATTCCCGTTGGCATCTGTATTGCTGTTGTTTGTAGCATTCAGCCCGTCGATTGTTGTTGGCTCCCCGCTGACGACATCGATACCCTCTATCCCCGACAGGCCCAGCATGTGATCGAAGGCCCTGTTTTCCAGCATGATCACAAACACATGCTGGATCTGGTCTGGTTTGCGCCGCTGGCGCAAAAAAAGCCTGCAGGGCAGCAGCGTGACATATGTAATAGCTATCCAGATCAGGCTGACCACATTGGCAAAGAGCAGGCACAGCACTTTGGCAACAAAGAACGCTGCCTGGCACACCGGCGCCGCTATGCGTAGCAACATATTGCCTGTACTGCCCCATGCCGCGCATCGTCTCGCGCCTGCATCGGCCCACGCAGTACACGCCCGCGTCACTGCGATCAGCCAGCGGCTGCGCGTGCGATCCATCTGCAGTTGCACATACCCGCAAAGCGACATATCACTACACCTCTTGATTGTAAGCAGATTAAGGCAAGGTTCAAAAATGAACGAAAGAACTTGACAGCGTGAACAGTTATATCATGTCATCCTGAGCGAAGCGAAGGATCTCTGCCGATCGGCATCAGATGTTTCGCTTCGCTCAACATGACATGGCCAGACTGTTCTGATGATTGAGGAATTCTCACGTTTATTTGAACCTCGCCAGATTACCAAAATCATTCAGCAGACCCGCCCTTCTCCCTCGCTTGCCTCTCCCTCATCAATCTCTCGTAATTCTCCCTCACCGTCTTTGTATGAGGATGCTCTGGCCCAAATACCTTCTCACAAATTTGCAACGCCCGTCGGTACAGTGGCTCCGCCTCCTCATACTTCCCTTGCGCTCTGTAGAGTCCTGCCAGGTTATTGAGGCTTTGCGCTGTATCAGGATGCTCGGGTCCCAGCACCTTCTCTCGTATTTCTAACGCCCGCCGGTAGAGCGGCTCCGCCTTCTCGTACTTCCCCTGCGCATAGTAGAGGCCTGCCAGGTTATTGAGGCTGGTTGCTGTATCAGGATGTTCCGGCCCCAGTACTTTCTCATCAATCTCCAAAGCACGACGATACAGAGGTTCCGCCTCCTCGTACTTCCCCTGGTCATCGTAGAGTGCTGCCAGGTTATTGAGGCTGCTCACTGTCCAAGGATGCTCGGGTCCAAGCACTTTCTCGCATATTCGCAATGCCCGACGATACAGCGGCTCCGCCTGCTCGTACTTCCCCTGTGCATCGTAGAGTGCGGCCAGATTATTGAGGCTGGCTGCTGTATGAGGATGCTCCGGTCCCAGCACCCTCTCTTTTATTTCCAAAGCACGACGGTACAATGGCTCCGCCTCCTTGTACCTCCCCTGTGCTCTATAGAGTCCTGCCAGGTTATTGAGGCTGTTCGCTGTATCAGGATGCTCCAGTCCCAGCATCTTCTCGCCGATCTTCAGTGCCCTCCGGTACAGCGGCTCGGCCTCCTCGTACTTCCCCTGATCATCATAGAGCGCTGCCAGGTTATTGAGGCTTCTCGCTGTATCAGGATGCTCCGGCCCCAAAACCTTCTCAAAAATTTGCAAGGCCCGCCGGTACAAAGGCTCTGCCTTCTCGTATTTCCCTTGCGCTTTGTAGAGTGCTGCCAGGTTATTGAGGCTGAGCGCTGTAGCAGGATGCTCTGGTCCCAGCACCCTCTCTTTTATTTCCAAAGCACGACGGTACAATGGCTCCGCCTCCTTGTACCTCCCCTGTGCTCTATAGAGTCCTGCCAGGTTATTGAGGCAGCTCGCTGTATCAGGATGCTCCGGTCCCAGCACTTTCTCCCAAATTTCCGATGCACGGCGGTACAGTGGCTCGGCTTCGGGGTAACGGGCATGATCATCCAGGTAGCATGCAGCCTGGTTGAGCAGCCGCGCCGCTTCATTGAATTGGAAGCCGTAAGCTTGGATGAGGTCAGCGCAGGCCAGGGCGTGCGGCAGGTATTGCTGGCACAGCGGCCAGGTTTCTACTGAAACTCCGGGGAAAGCCTGGTTGACGGCGCGCACCGTTCGCTCTGCCCAGCGGCGCTGCGTCTCATTATCCATGCTGGCCTTGAGCACGGCCTGCACGAGCCGGTGTACAAAGATCACCTGCTCATCCCGGTTGCGCTGCACGAGCGAGTAATGGCGCAACGCTCCAATGGCTTCGTCCAGCAAACCAGGCTCGGTGGCGACGGCTTGCAGGTGCTCCCCAAGTTCGCCTGCTCCCTTGATGATCAGCGATTCGGGGATGGCATCGGGCGCCAGGAAGGCGCAGAAGCGCAGCAGGTCGGCGGCTAGAGGGCCAATTTGCTCTACCTTTGCAACCTGCTCAAAGTTTAGCGACCATGTGGCGGCTACCGGTTCTGAATGACCCAGGCTCGAGCGCCCGCGTTCCTTGAGCAGTGCTGCCTGCCGTCTCTGGTAGATATCCAGGTAGGTAGAGAGCCTGCATCCCTTCTCCTCGATGTACGCTCCCGCCTGATCGAGCGCGAGCGGCAGGCCACCTAATGCTGTCACAATCGCGGCTGCCTGCGCTCTATCTTCCTCGTTGGCCTTCTCTAGCACCTCACCCTGCTTGAGTATGCCTGCCCGCCGCAGCAGGAACAGGACGCCCTCGTCCTGGTTCATCTCCTTTACCTCGATGCCGCTCGCTCGCTGCCCATGCACCGCTTCGCGCGTCGTCAGCACGATATGCCCATCGTAAGTCGTCGGTAGAAACTCATCGAGCAGGGGCAGGTCATCGGCGTTGTCCAGGATCAGCAGCCAGTTATGATGCTCAGCCAGCCAGGTTTTGATGGCTTCTACCGTGATGTGCTGATCCTGCGCGTCCCGCTCCGGCAGCTTTAGCAGGCGGGCGATGGCAACAAACCCATCGATCAGTGTCTCGCGCTTATCGGCAGTCACCCAGAAGATGCATTGATATGTGTCACGGTAGCGGTATGCGTACTCAAGCGCTACCTGCGTTTTGCCAATGCCTCCCAGCCCGCTGATCGCCTGGGGCTGTGTCAGCGCAGCCGCTCCGCGCCCTTCCAGGCTCTCGCGCAATCGCTGGATGAGTTCTTCACGCCCTGTAAAGAAGGGGTTGCGGCGGTAGGGGAGGTTGAAACGGGAGGTGACGGGAGGTTCGTGTTCTTCTGGTTTGGTTGGAGTGGAGGGTGGATTGGCTATACTGGCCGGTTGCCTGTCATTCGGTTCCTCGAGGGCTTTAAGAACGCCTCTGGCTAGAGTGACCAGCGCATCATCATGTTCAGTTGCGCGCTTTTGTTGGGCAATGTTTTGCTGGCGATAAGCCTGGAAAGCGAAGACCGTGAGGGCCAGAATGATGACTGCGACTAGAATGACCAGCCAGAGATAAGCGTTGAGCAGGGCGATAACGGTCAGGGTACGAGGGTCGGCGAAATTCAGCTTGCCAGTGGAGAAGTAGGTAAAGGTGGCATTGCCAAGCACACCGATGACAACGCCAAGAATGAGGATACTCCAGACCCATTGCATGAAGCGCCAGAGGGAGGCAAAGAAGGCGATGGATGATACGTTCATGGAGAACCTCCTTTCTGGCCTTGCCCACGTTGTGCGCTCTGTCTATTCGTTGATAGTGCTATATTAATACATGTGTTATGTTTTGTCT
>CADDZH010000126.1 GCA_902812455.1 Chloroflexota bacterium
ACAATACGTTTCTCTGATTGTCAAGGAAGCAAGCCATGTTATAGATGATTTGGAGATAAGCATGGGCAGCCTAAGGTTGACCGAGGGTCAGAAAGAGTGCCAGGGCGGCGGCAAACATGACGACGGCGGTAATCCAGCCGCCAAGATTGAGCCAGAGATTATTGACGCGCTCTCCCATGACCTTGCGATTATTGGCGATGAGCATGAGCAGTACGAGCAGCGGAGGGGCGAGCACTCCATTAATGACAGCGGTCCAGAACAAGGCTGCGATAGGATTGATACCGATAAAGTTGATGAGCATGCCGGCCAGGGTTGCTGCTGCAATAATGATATAAAACTGTTTAGCTCCTCTCAGTCTCTTGTCCAGCCCATGCCTCCAGCCAAGCGCTTCGGCCAGGGCGTAGGCTGCTGATCCTGTTAGCACCGGGACTGCCAGGAAGCCGGCTCCAATCAGTCCCAGCGCAAGAAGGATACTGGCAGCATTGCCTGCAATGGGACGAAGCGCCACGGCAGCATCGGTGGCTGACTGCACATCATGTTTGCCTGCTTTGAAAAGCGTTGCCGCTGTGGCCAGGATAATACAGTACATCACCACATTCGAGAGTAGCATGCCGATATTGACATCCCAGGCGGCATAGGTCAATTCCTGGCCGGTTGCCCCTTTACGTAGCCGGAGGTTGGTGCGGCCCTTGCTAATCTCTTCTTCGACTTCCTGGCTGCTTTGCCAGAAAAACAAGTAGGGGGAGATGGTGGTTCCCAAAATCGCGACAAGGGTGGAGATAAAGGCGTTATCCCAGCGCAAGGTTGGTATGAAAGTGCCTTTCAAGACCGCCAGGGCATCAGGATGGGCGAAGAACACCGAACCAATATAGGCAAAGAGAGCCAGCGTCAACCAGCGAAACACTCTGGCAATCAGCCGGTACGATCCCCAAATCTGTAGGGCCAGGATCAGCAGGGAGATGGGAACGATGAAGACGACCAGAGGAATGGGAACGAGCAGATTGATGGCCGCTGCAATCGCGCCGATATCTGCTCCAGCATTGAGCGTGTTGGCCAGCAGGAGCCCAATGATAGCCGGGTAGACTATCCAGGGCGAGTAGTGGCGTTTGAGGACTCCGGCCAGACCCCTGCCGCTCACCATGCCGACTTTGGCACATATGTACTGCACCGTTGCCATGAGCGGAAAGGTGAGCAGAGCCGTCCAGAGGGTGGTAAATCCCAGCGAGGCTCCGGCCGTTGTATAGGTTCCGATACCAGAAGGGTCGTCATCGGAAGCGCCGGTAATGAGACCTGGTCCAAGAATTTTTAAGAAGCGCTTGATCGGGCTTATACCTTCGGCCAGGGCAGCTTCCAGGCTGCCTGTACCGGCAGCAGGTTCAGCATGAGGGATAGCGGGAGGGTCCTGCTGGTCTGAGGTATCCTCCTCCGGGAGTTGTTGCTTCATAGTCTCTTTCTCTCAAAGCCCGCAAGCCAAGCTAGGGCTTCTTCCTTTCAATGTATAACACGGTCGAAGCGCTTCAGAGGCTTCATTCGCCACAAACCCCCAAAAGAGCCAGGGCGACCACAAGGGATATTGTTGACCAATGCGGTTGGGAGCAAGCAGGACAGGGACAAGCCCTGTCCCTACCCTGGACGTATCTGCTGCACTATGCTATTATCAGCACACTTAGGACAAATAGAGAACAAGGTGGAGCGAAGCAGTGTATCTCAAACGCCTGGAAATGCTGGGTTTTAAGAGCTTTGCCACGCGCACTGTCCTGGAGTTCAGTCCAGGCATTACGGCTGTGGTAGGGCCGAACGGCGCGGGGAAATCAAACGTTGCCGACGCCATACGCTGGGTGCTGGGTGAGCAGAGCATGCGCCAGTTGCGTGGGAAGAAAAGCGACGATATTATTTTTGCCGGCGCTCATGGTAAGTCCCCACTTGGTATGGCTGAGGTTTCGCTCACCCTCGATAATAGCACGAGCTGGATGCCTTCAGAATATAGCGAGATTACGGTCACGCGACGCAGCTATCGTTCAGGAGAAAACGAATACCTGATCAATAAACAGAGAGTGCGCCTGAAAGATGTGATCCTGCTGCTGGCCCAGGCGCGTATTGGCCATGATTCATATACCGTTATCGGCCAGGGCCTCGTCGATGCTGCCCTGAGCCTGCGCGCTGAAGAACGCCGCGGCCTGCTTGAAGATGCTGCCGGGATACGCCCGTTCCAGGTGCAGCGTGCGGAGGCAGAGAGTCGCCTTCGCCAGACCGAACAGAACCTGGAGCGCCTGCGCGATATTGTGGCCGAGATTGAACCGCGCCTGGCTCCACTAGAGGAACAGGCCCGCAAGGCGCTTGAGTTCAAAGAAGTGGATAGTGAGTTGCAGGAGGTGTTGACGGCATGGTATGCCTTGCAATGGAGGCGCTTACGTGCGGCAAGGGATCAGGCAGAGGCGACAGAGCAAGAACAGGCGCAGAAGGTGCGCCAGGTGGAACAGTTCCTGCAAACTGCCGGCGAGCAGGGAAATATGCTACGCCAGAAGCGGCAGAACATCTATAGCCATATTGCAGAAGCGCGCAAAGCATGGAACCAGGCCAATGATGCTGTGCAGCGCCTGGAGCGCGAGCTGGCTGTCAGCGAGGAGCGCATTAGCGGTTTAGCGCGGCAGAGAGGCGAGCAGCAGCAGGAAGAGCAACGCTTGCGAGAGCGCCTCATCTCGATCCAGCAGCAGATCATTGACCAGGAAGAGCAATGCGCCCTTGCTGATGAAGCGGTGGCTAGTGAGGCTGCGGCCCTTGCAGCATTTGAGGCACAGGTAGCCCAGGCGCAACAAGATTATGAGGTGGAAGAACGCCGCCTGCGCGCCGTGCAAAGCGATCTCTTCCAGGTGCAGGCGCGTTTAGGGGCCAGCCAGGCTGACCTGGGACGGCAGCAAAAGCACCTGGGCGAGCGGAATAAGACGCTGGCAGCCCGGCGAGAGGCCATAGCCCAGGCAGAACAATCATTGCGTGCCCTGAACGCCCGCCTGGCGGAAGAACGCTCTCGCCTGGATACTGTACACAGTGAAGAGCAGCAGGTTACACAACGTAAACAGGCGCTGGCACGTGTCATCTCGGATGCACAGCAGGAAAGCGAGCGCTTGAAATCCCTGCTGGCCGATGCGGAGCGGCAGCGCCGCCTGGTTTCTGATCGCTTGAATATGCTGAAGAACTGGCGGCAAAGCCTGAGCGGTTACAGCGATGGGGTACGTGCGCTCTTGCGTACAGGTGCAAAGACAGAGCAAGCGCCAGGATTCGTGGGGCCAGTTCCCCAGCTCGGCGTTGCTCCAGCCGGCATGGAGAGCGCGCTGGAGGCTGCGCTTGGACCGTATTTGCAAGCGGTCGTGGTACATACGCTCGATGATGCTTATGCTTGCCTGGTGTATTTGCGTGAAAAGAAAGCGGGAAAGGCCATGATCGCCTGGATGGAAGAAGGGCGTGATGGCTCTGCATTGGATGATATTGAAGATGCCGGGTATCAACAGGAGGAAGATGCCCTGGCTTGCTACCTGGCAGGAAGGCCTTCTTTGAAGGATCGCGTTGTGGGCTTTGCCTGGCAGCATATCGAGTGCGAGCCTCGCTACCTGCCGCTTTTCCATAGAATGCTGCGGGGCGTTGTAATTGCGCGCGATGGAGAAACTGCGCGAGAACTGATAGCCTCTGCGGAGGCAGATAGAGCTTCTGCTGCGCCTGAACCTCCTTTTCAGATGGTGGTTACGCTTGATGGAGAGGTTTTCCACACGTCCGGCTGGCTCGCGGGTGGGAGCGCGAAAGCAGGCAATCAACAGGGCTTGCTGGCCTACGAGCGAGAACTGCGTGAATTACCCAGGCAACTCGATGAGCATATTGCTTTGATAGACCAGTTCAATAGCATGATCAGCGAGATACAGCGAGCCCAGGAAGGACGGCGCGCAGAGCTGGCTACCATTGATAAAGAATTGCAGAAGATCACCGGCCGCATCAACGAATTGAACAGAAACGTGACAACGACGCAGCGAGAACAGGAGCGCGTGCAAGCGGAACTGCGTCTTGCCACCTCGGTTGAGCAGCAGCTAGCGGCTGAGGTAGCCGGACTGGCGCAGGAGCTTGAAGCGGCTCAGGAGCGGGTGCGCGCACATGAGAAGTCACAGCGAGAGCTGGCGGGCCTGGTAGAGGAACTTCAACGACGAGTAGAGGAGCATTCTAGCATATATCGCCGCCAGCAGGATGAGCTTGGCCGCAAACGAACTGCCCTGGCAGTAAAGCGGCAGGAGGCTCGTTCCCTGCCCCAGCAACTGGCGATACAGCAGGCGCAGGCGCAGGAATTGCAATCGCAGCTTGATCAACAGGCAGCGCGAATGAAAGAGGCGGAAGAGAAACAGCAGGCCCTGCAGGAGAGCATAGCAAGTCAACGCAAGGAACTTGCGGCAGCACAAACACGGGCACAAGAGCTTGCGGCTGACTTGAGCACGGTAGAAGAAGAGGCCAGGGAGGTCGATCGCGAGATCGCCACGCTGGAACAGCGCTCGATACAATTGCGCAACACCATGAGCGAGGTCGAGGCTGCGTACCGCCGTTGCCTTTTAGAGAGCCAGAAGGCCCAGGACGCCCTTGAATCGCTATTGACGCAACTCCAGGAGGAAATGGGCATCAAGGCCAGGGCGATGGCAAGCATAGCCCCTACCCTTGACGTTGATGCTGGAAGCGAAGAGGTCAGGGCAATGGCAAGCATAGCCCCTACCCTTGACGTTGATGTCGGCACCAGATTTTCGGTAGAATCTGCATCTCGCGAAACGCCAGAAACGTTATCGGAAGAAGACGAGACTCAATTGCGCAAACTGCGCCGGCGCGTCGATGCCTTGAGAAGTCGTCTCAGAGCGCTGGGAGGGTGCGATCCCGATGCTCCTCAACAGTACGAGGAGACGCGCACTCGCTTTGAATTTCTCACGACTCAGATCGCTGACATGGAGCAGGCAGCGTTGCACCTGCGTTCGATCATCGGACAACTTGACGCCACGATGGCACGGCAATTCGAGATGACGTTCCAGGCGGTCAATACCCGTTTCCGCGAGCATTTCATCACACTCTTCAATGGTGGCAATGCTCGCCTGGAACTGACGGCACTCAAGGCAGACGAGGATGAAGAAGGGAATGGTTCAACCCCATCCAGCAACATGCCTGTAGGCGTGGAGATCATTGTGCAGCCACCGGGGAAGAAGGCCCAGGATCTCTCGTTGCTCTCAGGCGGCGAGCGAGCGCTGGTTTCTGCGGCGCTTCTCTTTGCCCTGTTGGAGATTAACCCGCCGCCGTTCTGCCTGCTTGACGAGGTTGATGCCGCTCTCGATGAATCAAATCTGGCCCGCTTCTGTGATATCTTGAAACGATTGGCCGAGCGCACGCAGTTCATCGTTATTACCCACAACCGGCTAACGATGGCCGAAGCCCAGGTTATTTACGGCATCTCGATGGGGAGTGATAGCGTCTCCCGTGTGATCTCCATGAAGCTCGATGACCTGCCTGTGGGCGTTGGAGGTCACTGAGCGGTGTCGCGATTCTCTCGTTCATTCCCCTGGATTGTGTCGGCCAGGGCATTCCTATAGCGGTACAGGTAGTCCAGCAGAGAGAAGGCTGCCTGTGCGCTCATTTCCAGGTGCTGGTTTGGGTCTTGCTCGGAGGTGATCAATAGGCGGTCATTCACAATTTGAAATTTCCAGCCTTGAGCAACCATTTCTGCAACGTCCATACTGTTTCCCTCCTTAATTCTTGTTCTGAAGTAAAGGTCTTTACTTTCTTTACTATCTGATTCTAAGGGAGGTTTCAAGGGATATTCCTTGTCAGGGATATCCTAGAAACTATATACTGGTGTTAGTATCAGGATGCCTCGATGTTCATAGTGTAAACAGGTAGGAGAAGGTATGGCAAATCGCCCAAGAGTAGCGCTGGTGGTGACGGATGTCGCAGCTAGCCTCGCGTTTTATACAGACCTCATTGGTTTCACCATAGCGGATTCCGAACCCGAAGCTGATATGGCAACCATCATTGATAGCGACGGGGACCCTATTTTGCTGGCTGGCCGACGTACAAAGGATATCAGAAGTTTTCTCGATGAACCCCGTATCATTTTTAAGCCGGGCGATACGCTCGATTTTATTGACAACGACCTCGAAGCCCGGCGTGCTAAGCTGGCCAAGCATGGACTACAAGATGTGACCCTAGTAGAAAACGCATGGGGTGATCGCAAGCTTACTGTGAAAGATCCCGATGGGTATATCGTATCGTTTATCACGGCGGCCCGGCGCTCACCAGAAGAAATCCTGAAGCTCTACGAGCAGGGACCTGCTGACTTAGAGAATGTACTGTCTAGCCTCAGCGAATCTGATCTTGATATGCGCCGCGCTCCAGGCGAGTGGACGATCCGCCAGATCGTGCATCACCTTGCAGAAAGCGCCTCGCTGTTCCTTATGATGATCAAAACCGCTCTGGCTCAATCCGGCGCTACATATGTACGTAATCCCTATGACCAGGATGAATGGGTGAAAGCGCTTGACTACGCGCATCGTCCTATTGAGCCATCGGTGGCGCTCGTCAAAGCCATCCATGCCCATATCTCGCAATTATTACATCACTTTCCTGATGCATTGGACCGCTACGTCCTGATGAAATTCTCTGACGAGGACCCGAGTTCTGAGGGCAGGAAAATGACTGTGGGTAGATGGATTGAAATTCTGGCCAGGCACTTGCAAGAGCATTGCGAAGAGATCCGCGAAACCCGGCGGGTACATTCCCACTAAGCTAGTAGAAGTCTAATATCTCTTGTTATCGATCTCAGCCCTTGATGGTTGCGAATGTCCTGATGCTTGCTCATCGCTCGCGCCAGTGCTCTTATGGCGATGAGCAAGCTCGTAAAAGTAATTCTTTCTTGATAGTCGGACGGCAAGGATGCAACCTGCTTGTAACCTTCTATCAGATAAGGAAGCACAGGGGCAGGTAGCGATTCGCCATCATGCATCTTGAAATGGCCGAGATCATATAAAGCATTCGCCCCTCGAATCTCTCCAAAATCGATGATCCCAGTATAGCGCCCTGAATCCTGATAAATATGGGCCACATCAAAATCGCCATGTGCGAGCCATGACTGCTCCTCATTAAGCCAGGAATCAAAGCGATTGAGAATCTGGCGAATTGCCATAATCTGGCTTTTAGTGAGTACTTGCCCTTTTAAGGTGGCGAGGTCGCTTTCTAAATGCTCGGCGAGGAAAGCCCTATATGAAGGATGTTCAGCTTCGAGGTAAGTAACTTCACTGCTATCTCGTTGTATCCATCCAAAGTGCTTCACCGGAACACTATTGATGACGGCGAGATCTCTTCCTGCTTCTAACAGAACGCTTTTCTGGTCATGCTTTGCAGAGCAGTAGTTGATAGGTCTTCCCTTAATCTCAGACACCACCATAATAGATCGCTGCAGTAGCTCATTGCAGTGCTCGAAATGTACGACTTCGGGAACTTTCACCTGCATATCTCGCAGCAATTGATGTGCATACACTTCAGATGCGAAACTCGCACCCGCTTCAGGTAACACCCGTAGGTAAAAGATCTCGCTGGTGTAATCGATCCTGTAGACATATGTAGAGATGCCTTCGGCTACCCGTTCAATAGCAAGCTGAGATGAACGAAGAAAGATTTTTGTTATCACTTGCTCTATTAGCCTTATGTCAAGCAAATCTTTCTCCATGTTTGCCTACTATGAGCCTTGCATCTCTTTCAGTGCTCTCACCAGGGTATCGATTTCCTCCTCGGTGTTGTAAAAGCCGGTTGAGATGCGCAGGGAGTCCATTGTTGGGATGTTGCGGATAAGGATGTTATATTGCTCGCTCAAGCGTTTCACAACTGCTGCCGTGTCCTGGCCTTCGAGCTTGAAGGCGATCAGGCCGCTGGTCCCTGGCTTTGGTGTCAGCATAGTCACGCCTGGAACGTCCTGGAGCTTATAGTAGGCATAGCGATGGAGCGAGGCAATATGCTCGAAGAGCCACTGATAGCCAACGGTCTCTTCTAGCCACTTGAGCACGGCGCACTGCCCTGCCAGCGACGGCGTTTGCCTGCCGCCCAGCTCGAAACGCTGCGCGCCATCCACCAATGCCCACTCGACGTCATCTTCGTGTTTCGTTGAAAAGTAACCAACATATGTTGGTGAGACTTGATGTAACGCCTCGTGGCTCACATACAACGCGCCTCTGCCATCAGGCCCGCAGAGCCATTTTTGCATGGGAATAGCGTAAAAGTCTACGCCAAGCGCCTTCACATCGACAGGAATTGCTCCCGCCGATTGGGCGCCATCAATCAGCACCGGGATACCGGCATCGCGACCCAGCGCTGCAACTTCGCTGACGTTCAGGACGGCACCTGTCGTCCAGGTGACATGCGAAAGTACAATCAGGCGTGTTCGCGGCGTCATTTGCTCAGCAATGGCTTTGCGCGCTAGCACTTCCGCTCTCGGCCCGAGGTCTGCAATGCGAAGTACGACCCCGTAGCGTTCTCCTATCTGGTAAAGAGGAGCGAGCGCGCTGATATGCTCGTGATTGGTTGTAATAACCTCGTCGCCTTCGCGCCAGTTGATTCCGTAAGTGATAATATTCATTCCCTCGCCGGTGCTGTCGGTCAGGGCAATCTCGCTGGCATCCGCGTTAAGCAGGCGAGCAACACTGCCACGAGCGTTCTCGTAGATTGCACTCATAGTTGCCCATGCCTCGGTGCCGATACGCCCA
This sequence comes from Chloroflexota bacterium, assembly GCA_902812455.1. The sequence continues at coordinate 8,763 of CADDZH010000126.1, forward strand.
TGGGTGTGCTCAAATTGCAGGCATTCGTGCATGGCCTGGATCACGCAGGCCGGCAGCGGGCCAAATGTTCCGGTATTGAGGTAGATATGTGCCGTAGTGGCTGGCATTTCCTGCCGGATTTGCTGGATGTGTGTCTGGTCGGACAACACAGAACTCCTTTGACAGTAAACTCCTGGCCCCCACAAGGGAGGCCACTACATTTTACTAGTACTGCGTCAATGTTCATGTGATCGATGGATGCCTGGCCCCCACAAGGGAGGCCACTACATCTCACCAGTCACATGAAGCTTGACGCAGTACTAGTCATGTGAAAGTTGACAGAGTAGTAACTACTATTCAGTAATATAGTTCATTCTGGGGAGATTGACCAATGCTTTTAGCATAGAGGTTCCCCCAAAAATCGGATAGTGTTGGTGAAGAGGGGCGTTTCATAACTCGGAATCCTTTCCCAAAGGGGAGCTAGGATATGCTTTGTTCTTCTCTCATCCTCGAGTTGTTTAAACGAGCACTGCTAGCTGCTTGCACACCGCCTGCCCATAGTCAGTCTGCGCAAAGAGTGCGCGCAGTTCCTCGAAGCGGGCGTCAGCTTGCGTGGTGAGCGTGGCGATCTGGTCCAGCAGCCCGAGATCAGCGCTGGTCAACTCGGCTTCGGGCTTGCTAATCAGCTCGCCCCAATCGTCGCAGCCCAGCACTTCGCATTTATTGAGATAGGCAAAGTCATGCAGGAGCGCATAGCGAATCGGCGGCATACCCCTGTCTATATCGCTGTCGCCAAAGTCCTGTGGATCGAGTTCGCCAGCCCGGCAGCGCTGCCAGACCTCGCCAGCCAGCCAGAAAGGGTCGCCAGGGCCTATGTCCAATGTGTCAAAGGTGAGGTTGCGGCCAGCCCGTTGGATCTCATCGATCATCGAATCAACGCGCACCCAACGCTGCTGAGCCTCGTACCAATATTCTGTAATGCGATGGTCGACGGCGTAAGCTGGCGCGAAGTAGCCGCCAAAACCAACTCTTGCGCGTGCTGGGATACCCTGCTGGCGCAGCATTGAGGCCAGCAAGACCGCATAATTGCGACAGATCACGCCAATTCGTAAGACGGGTGGCCGTGCTACGGTCAGCGGTGCGGTGTAGCGAACCTGAATACGCTCGATGAGGTCTTCCATGCGCCGTGCCCCAAATGGCCCGAATGGCTCGTTGTCAATTTCCTCCGGGTCAACGTGATACAGGTCGCGTAAAAGCGCGACGTAAGGTGGGATAAGCAGCCCTTGCACAACCCGCACGAGGCCGGGCACGTCGCGGGGCAACTCCTCGTAGAGCGCTGCATACTTCCCTGGATCGGTAGACGCACTGTGTTCGCGATAATACTGAAGTACCTGAGTTGCATCCATAACAGGTTCCTTTCCTGCACATAAGTGATGAAGAAGCATAATCTCTGCTTCATAAAGGACGGGTGATAGTTTACATGATACACCCTTCTACCTGACATCTGCTGTCATATTTGGCTCGGATGATGTTGAGGCGGAGGAGATGAAGGCGATTTTCGTCATGCCAGTAAAGAGAGTGCGACAGTTGGGACAGAAGTGGGCGGTATCAGGGACGGGAGGCTATTTGCAAAGGTAGGTTTGTTGGGGTGAATGAGGAGCGAGAAGGCGCGAGGGCAAGTGCAAGACCCCCACACCGCATCCCCACTACTCCTTGCCCCTAATGATTTTTGACAACCGAAACAGGGAATAAGGAGCTCCCTCTCGTGGAATCCCGGGCAGGACAGGCACAAGGCACTGTCCCTACAGCCTTTCCTCATTCGGTTGTCAAAGTCCATCGGGCGACGATCCGCTTCCGAGGCGTGTTCACGGAACAACCTACCCTTGTGAAGACCCTTGCGGTCGCCCTGGCAAACACGCCCAGTTCATTGGCATTGAGCTTTAGAATGCTCGCTGTTGATAGGGCTGCTGGTATGGCTGGGAGGCGTAGTAGGGCTGCCCGAACATGACACGGCGGCGCGTTTGGCCAAACAGCAGGTAGATCAGGGGGCCAATTACCGGCGTTGACCAGATCACGACCAGCCAGAGGATGGTAGCCGCAGGTGAATGTTCATCCTCAAACACCATGACTGTCTCGATGATATGCCCGAGGATGGGTACAAAGACGATAACCAGAAACAGTAGTGAATTCATGACACAACCGCGATTTCCTGACATGTATCTTGCTGCCTTTCTAAACGTGTTGAGACGTATTGATTACGGTGAAAACAGCCGCACACCGCGTAGCATCGGCTACGTGTGGCCCTAGCCGGGCAAAGTACCGGGAAAGGATATTGATCGCGCTGTTCTCATCTCGATCAAGCACCAATCCACACTCGGTACACATATACGTCCGCTTGTAGAGGGGCATGGGCTGTACATGCCCACAGCCTGAACAAGCCTTTGACGTATTTCTCTCATCTAGGAATACCAGTTCTTTCCCCTTGAGCACACATTTGTAGACCAGCATCTGGACAAAGCCGTAGAGTCCCCACTCATTGAGCACGGCTCGGTTCAGGTGCTTATTCCGTTCCTGATGCGCTTTCATGACCATCTGCCGTTGGGAAAGATCACCGATGACAACAGTTCTCTCAACCAGTTTGCCAGCGATGAGATGCGATGCTTTATGCAGACAGTCCTTTTGCTTGCGCCGTTTCTTCTCGGAAACGCGCTTGTAGACTCGACTCAGGTAGAGATAGCGCCGGGACTTCTTCTTGCACTTGTCCCTCTTCGAGCGAATCTTGTCGAGTTGTTTATTGTACCAACGAGCGCCTTTGAAACCGCCTACATGATAGACCTTGCCCTGTTCATTCATGCCCGTTGCAAGCGTCTTGATCCCCAGATCAAACGCCACAACTGCTCCGGCTTGCCGTTCCTGTTCCTGCGCTCGGTAGCTGAATGAGGCGTAGTAGTTGCCCCGTGCATCTCTGGAGATGGCAACCTCACGGAAACCAGCCGGTGGCTGTTCGGTGAGGCGTGCCATGATATTCGGGAAGCGCTTGTGTTTGCCCTTGCTACCCGTTGGCAGGATGAGAACGTTCCCCATGATCTTGAGGTACATGGCGGGATAGCAGAGGGTGAAAAAGTTATGGCGCGGGCGCACACGAGGAAAGCCTGGCTTCTCTCCTGCGAGCACTCGCCGGAAAAAGGCTTGCATGGCATTGTCCAGGCGATAGAACACCTCATGTAAGAGCTTGCCATAGACCCAATCGAGTTCAGGATCATACTGCTTGCTCTCTTGCAACGTCTTCTTTGCCATATAGACGCCTGGCCATTGCTCACTGTTCCGCAGGCGCATGACCCACCAGTTGTAGAGGCCGCGACACTTGGCCTGCATGAACTCAAGCGCCTCTGCCTCTTCCTTGGTGACTTCAAGCCTGATCTTTTTGGTCAGCAGCATTGCGCTTGTCTCCTTCCCGTTGCAAGCGTTGCAGTTCTTGCCGGACCAGCTCATCCAGAAGCTCAAGGCCACGCTTTCCAGCAAGAGCAGCGGCAATGCGTAGGTTCCGCTGTGTTGTGCGTAGGACACGCATATGCGCATATCTCTCTTTGTCTTCCATGCATCAATTGTATCGCATGGGTTACGAAGAGTCAAGCAGGAGCAAGATGCTTGAAAAGCACATGTTTGAACACGTTTTCGTACATTTTCAAGCATTGTTGCTCCTTATGCTCTTGTATAATGCTTTTCTCATTGACTTATACCAAATCCGTTTAGAAAGTGATTCAGGGACACCCCAAACCCGGCAAAGGACTGCGTCCTCTGCACTCCTGCTCCTTGTCCATCCTATAGTACGTACTTGGTATGTGCTGTGTTGCATTGTGTTTGATCGTGATATAGCTCATGCAAAATAGCTTGGCAATCAGCACAGTGAGGCGATATGATAAGGGATGAGGAGAGGTAGAGAATATGCGTATACGTAATTACCGGCCGGTTGATATGCCAACTTTGATTGCAATACAGCAGCGAGCAGCCAGGGCAGATGGTCTTGATATCAAAATGCTTCCCGATCTTGAGGCATGGTTATCGACGCATGAATTCGAGGCGGAGCAGGACGTTTTTGTGATTACCGATGACGATGATGAACTGAATACCTGGGGGCAGGGAGAGACGCTGGAAGGGATCGAGGGTGAAATTGCCGGCTTTACCATGCTTGAATTGCGGCAGGATAGAGATGGCTATCATTTTCTCTGCCAGGGGGCAGTTGATCCGCGATATCGAAGGCAGGGAGCCGGTCGTGCTTTATTGATCTGCGCGCTCAACCGAGCGCGCATCTGGTCAACTGAGGTTGAGTTTGAAGCCGAGCAGGAGGGCCGTCCTATCTACTTTGAAGCGCTACTGCCTGCGCACGATCCTGCCTCACCTCGCCTGGCTGCGAAATGTGGGATGCAGCCAGCCGGCGAACCGGCTCTGGATGGCATGGTACTATACCGGCGAGCATTATAATATCTGCCTACACCTTCCTGTACTCGGTTTTCACAGTGTAGGTACCATCGGGGAGTTGCTCGATGAGATAATCGCTGAAGAGGACGGGGTCAACCAGGCGCAAGCAGAGGAAAACGCGCAGCGCAAGCTCGCGTATCTCGACCTCGGCATGAGCATCTGCACGCATCTCGATCACATGGCGCCACGCGCGAGCATTAGCGGTAACAACGATGGGAGCTTCTGTCTCGTTGGGCAGTACAGAGCGGGCGCTTTGCTGCACCTTCTTGCGCAAATCGGTGCGCGCTTCTGCGCTGAGGATGCTTACTCCGGCTTGCTGTAATGCCAGTAAGCGATCGGTGAGCGCGGCGTATTCGCTCGCGGCGCGCTCGATACGAGCCAGAAATTGGGCATGAAGGTCTTCATCTTGCTGGTACTCGGGGCGCTCGACGAAACGGAGCATTTTTCCAGTCACAAACCGTTGACTCAATTGGGAAAAACCGAATCCAGCTCTGTGGCGCACAAGCTCGTGTGTCAGGCTGCGCGAGACACCGTACAGTAAGAAGCTGAAGTTCGCGTGCTCAAGTACCGAACCGTGCCCCGAAGACTTCAGGTTGTTGAAGTAGCGTTCAGCCTTCTCATTGAATGTGCGCCTGGGGCCAAAGCTCATGTAGCAGACTTGCCCGGCAACCTTGCAGAGCTGGGCGCCATCAGGCAGTTGTACCGGATCATCCAGGTACTCAGAAAAGTGTAGTGTGGGATCGAAGCCTTCCAGGAAACCGGCCAGCCCTGCGATGTGAACATGCGGGCGCGACAGCGTGACTACTCCAGGCCTGATCAAGTAGGCGACGCCACCTGGAGAGTAATGAACTGGAGAATGAATT
>CADDZH010000127.1 GCA_902812455.1 Chloroflexota bacterium
GGTGCGCGTGGCGCGTGGCGAGGGGCGCAGAAAGCCTGCCCCGCGCCACGCGCACCAGGGCCTGGAGTCCCTGCCGAAGCGCGTGGAGGTCCGTTGCGTCAAGCTCGCGGAGCCAGACAAACAGCTGCTCCCCCCGCGTGCCACGGAGCCGCCCGATCAACTCCTCGCCGTTGGATGACAGGCGAGCGAGAGTGCGGCGCCGATTGGCGGGATCTTCGGCCCGCTCGACGAGACCAGCTTGCACGAGCCGCTCCACCAGGTGACTGGCAGTCGGCTGACCGACGCCCAGGCGGAGGGCGAGGTGCCCAATGGACGACGATCCCTCATGCGACAAAACCTCGAGCATCTTGAGTTGAGGAAGGGTGAGGTCGAGCTCGGTCCAGGCCGCGATGGTCGGCTCCATGAGGGCATGCACGAGTTCCCGCAAGAGTGCGGCGTTTTCACGCACCACAGGATCGTCAAAGGTCGTCATCGTCTCAGCTCCTTTCTGCCCGCCAGTATAGCATGTTATTTCGATGTTGTCAATAGTATTGATATCATGAATTATTGTGGCAATATCGATGATTGAGAGGAGAGCAGGAGAAGGATGCCTTGCTGATCGAGAGTGTGTCTCCAGCGACAGCCCCACCTCCCACATGGGCACCGTCTCCTGCTTCGGGGCAAGGGACAGGTATTCTACCTCTAGATGCGCAAGAGCAAGCGGTGGCGTGAAGCCCTGCTGGTATATGCAGGATATTTTGGACGAATTGCGGAGCAACGGGCAAGAAGCTCAACGAGAGGATGTGGAACGGATTGCTCCTCTTCGTTTCCAGCATATCAATGTCCATGGCACCTATCATTTCGTGCTTCCAGAAAGCGTGACTCAAGGTCATCATCGTCCCCTTCGTCCTCTGACAGCTTCTTCTGAAGAGCTTTTCTAACTGTTTTCGAGAGGTGCATGGTTCTTTTGGGCTAGCTTCCTATTCCAACTTTCTGTTCCAACTGTGGGCAAAACCCATTCTCACCTCGCAGACAAGATCACAAGCACTCGTGCACTGCACCACAGCCTTCTTCCCTCAAGAGGAATGCGCTGTTCCGCTTGCCATGTACTCCCCCTTTCTCCACGGTAGATCGCTGCTCACTATCCCTTCTTTCTAAACGGATGTCCCAAGTAGCAAGTACAGCCAGGATTTTTAGCTCGACAACACACCTTCATATTCGCCCTAAGTGATCAGAGAGGGGAGCTGGCAATGGTTGGAACAACAAGAACTACTGATCAGTTCGTCGCGCCTCATCCATTACCGTGTGGAGTATCTCTTCCGGGAGCATGACCTCCTGCTGGCCGCCGATGCCCCCCTTTCTCTTGCATCGCGTGGAGCAACTCGCTAGAGTGCTCTCGCACCTTGACCGTGTCGGGGTGCTCAGGCCCGAGTGCTTGCTTGCAGATCACCAGCGCCCGCTGGTAGAGCGAGCGAGCCTGCTCGTCTTTGCCCTGCTTTTCAGAGAGTTCGGCCAGATGATGGAGCGTTCGGGCCACATCAGGGTGAGCGTTTCCCAGCGCCTGTTCACGGATGGCAAGGGCATGCTGCAAGAGCGTCTCGGCCTGCTCCTTCCGTCCTTGCAGCAGCAGGAGATAGCCCTGGGCATCCAGAACCGTTGCAGTTTGGGGATGCTCAGGCCCCAGGGCTTGCTCACGGATATGGAGTGCTCGTCCGAAGAGTGGCTCCGCCTGCTTGTACCTGCCCTGAGCACAGTAGACCAGGGCTAAAGTGCTGAGGCTTTCTGCCACATGAGGGTGCTCCTTTCCTAGAGCCTGTTCGCGGATCGCCAGTGCTCGCTGGCCGAGCTGCTCGGCTTGCGTATACCGGCTCTGGGCAAGGGAGAGCAACGCCAGCGTATCGAGGCTGTAGGCCACGTCGGGGTGGTGTGCTCCTAAAGCCCGCTCACGGATGACAAGTGACCGTGTGAGTAGTGGCTCGGCTTGGGTATACTTGCCCTGAGCGTAGTAAAGTTTTGCCAGGCGCTGCAGCGTTCTTCCTACATAGGGATGCTCAGGTCCCAACTTCTGCTCGCGAATGGCCAGTGCCTGTTGGAAGAAGGGCTCGGCCTGCGCATACTTGCCCTGGTCAATATAGCCTAAGGCCAGGTTGTCAAGCACAAGCGCGACCAGGTCGTGCTCCGGGCCGAGCGCTTGCTCCCAAATAGCCAGCGCCCGCCGGAAGAGCGGCTCGGCCTGCTCGTACTCGGCAAGACTCTGGTAGACCATTGCCAGGTTGTTGAGGCCGCTAGCCACCTCAGGATGATTTGGGCCGAGCGCCTGCTCCCAGATCGCCAGCGCTCGCTGGTAGAGTGCCTCTGCCTGGGCATACTTGCCCTGCTCCCAGTAGAGAATGGCCAAGTTGTTGAGGCCTTGGGCCACATCGGCGTGCTCTGGCCCCAGGATCTGCTCGCGAATAGCCAGTGCCCGTTGGAAGAGGGGCTCGGCCTGCGCATATTTGCCCCAGTCCCAGTAGACTAATGCCAGATCATTGAGGCTGATAGCCACATCAGGATGCTTCAAGCCTAACGTTTTCTCGCGGATATCAAGTGCCTGTTGGAAGAGTGGTTCGGCCTGCGCATACTTGCCCTGCTCCCAGTAGAGCGTTGCCAGGTCGTGGAGGCTGGTAGCTACGTCAGGATGGTCCGGTTCCAGGGTTCGCTCGTAGATCGCCAGTGCCTGCTGCAACAGCGGCTCGGCTTCCTGATACTGCCCACGTGCTTGTAAGTAGCTGCCTGCTCGGTGGAGCAACTGGGCCGCTTCTGGAAAGTTCATATCCCATTGCTCAATCAGCCTTGCACATACCTGCGCATGTGGGAGGAGCTGTTGGCAGTGCTGCCATCTCGTGAACTCCACCTCTGGAAACGCCCGGTTAACCGCCCGTACGGCCCGCTCGGCCCACTGTTGCTGCGCCTGTGCGTCCAGGCTCTCCTTGAGCACGACTTGCACCAACCGGTGGATCACAAGAATCTTTGCCTCAGGGTCGCGCTTAATGAGCGAGTAGCGTCGCAACACCTGGATGGTCTCGTTGAGCAGCAAAGGGTCACCGCCCACCTGCGAGAGCACCGGTCCGAGCTCCCCAGCCCCTTCATGAATGATCGTTTCGGAGATGGCATCCGGATGCAGAAAGGCACACAAGCGGAGCAGGTCGGCTGCTGCCGGGCTTGCCTGCTCCGCCCGTTCAAAAGAGAGCGACCAGGTGCTAGCTACCGTGTGCGGATAGTCAGCGGAGACGATGCTTTGCCGCTTGAGCAGGGCCAACCGCCGCTGCCCGTAGAGCTGGAGATACTCGGAGAGGCTGCAGCTTGTCTCCTCCACGTAGGCTCCTGCTTGATCAAGGGCTAGCGGTAAGCCATCCAGCTCCTGTACCAGTTGCTGTGCTGCTGTGCGCATGGCGGCTGAGAGGTCGTCGAGCAGCTCCCCGGGGCCAAGCAGTTTCGCTCGCCGCAGTAGCAACTGCATGCCCTCGAAGACCTCCATTTTCTCGACTGAGAGGCTCTGGGCGATCTTGCCAGTGGCCTGCGCGCGCGTCGTGAGCAAGAGCTGGCCATGACCTGCCGCTGGCAGAAAGTCGCTGAGCAGGGAGAGCTCATCGGCATTGTCCAGGATGAGCAGCCAGCCCTCGTGCTGTTCCAGCCAGCGCTTGACTGCTGCCACGATCTGCAGCTGCTCTGGTGCGTCTTGACCGGGCAAGCCGAGCAGCCGGGCAATGGCTACAAAGTCGGCGATGAGCGTCTCGCGGCTATCGGCATGTACCCAGAAGACCGCACTGTATGCCTGTCGATAGCGATAGGCGTACTCGATGGCCGCCTGCGTCTTGCCGATGCCGCCCAGCCCATTCAAGGCGTACGACTGAGTGAAGGCTGCATGGTGGCTGTGGGACAGCTGGGCGTGTAGACGTTCCAGCAGCTGAGCGCGTCCGGTGAAGAAGGGGTTGCGCGCGTAGGGCACATTCCAGGGTCGCTCGCCTTCCGCCTCTGGCTCGCGCTTGCCGCTGCTGGCTGTCCTGGCAACCGGCAAGGTGGGCTCCAGGGGAGAGGGCAGAACAGCCCCAGGGGGTGCGGTGGAGTGGTCTGGCTGCGGCATCTCGGCCACAGCGCCACGCTCGAGTGTGTCGAGGCCGTTTGGCGCGGAGGAGCCTGGGTGGACGGTCGGCTCGGGCGCTTCCGTTGGCAGCGAGGCTTCGGGGAGTGACTCTGCTGGGAGAGCGGGGTGATCGGGCGCAACCGTGTCATAGCCGGGTGCAGCAGCCGGACAACGAGCGGGCTGCTCGAGGGCCTGATGTGCGGTGGGGGAGAGGGCGGGCTGACTGGCCTGCTCCAATGCCGTGGCAAAGTCGCGCACCGTGGAGAAGCGCGCTTTGGGATCCTTGGTCAGCGCACGTAGCACCACCTGCTCCACCTCGGGCGGGATGATTGACGCCCGGCCTGGCAGTGGCGACGGCGACTGCCAGAGATGCTTCATCACCAGTTCAGTAAACGAGCCCGAGAAAGGACGCTGTCCGCACAGCCATTCGTAGACGGTCACAGCCAAAGCATACTGGTCACTGGCCGGGCGGGGATGGCCCTGGATCTGTTCGGGAGCCATATAGGGGATGGTGCCGACCGCTGCTTGGATGCTCAGTGAGGCCGTGCTATGGGCGACGATGGCGATGCCAAAGTCAGAAAGAAGCACTTCTTCCTGCCGACCCAGCAGCATGTTCTCCGGCTTGACATCGCGGTGGATGACCTTCTGCTCATGCGCATACTGCAAGCCCGCTGCCACCTGTTTGACCAAGGAGAGGATCTGCGGCAGCGGTACCAGCGTCCCCTTGGGGTAGCGCCGGCGCAAGGAGCCTCCCGGCGCGTAATCCATCACCAGGAAGGGGATGCCATCCTGCACATCATAATCCAGTATGCGTACAATGGAGGGATGCGCGAGCCGGGCGATGGTCTGGGCTTCCTGCTGGAAGTGCTCGACCTCTTGCTCCGTCAGGTGCGTATGCAACACTTTGATCGCCGCTTGCAGATTGAGCCGCACATGCTGCCCCAAATAGACCTCGGCAAAGCTGCCTTGTCCCAGCAAGGCCACCAGCTGGTAGTTGCCAAACTGTTGTCCCACACGGCCTGCCATGCTGCACCTCCTCCTGTGCAGTGAGAGGCAAGAATAGACTTCCAGATCGCTCGGGTGTTCAGGTGAACCTGTCTGTATTGTAAAGGGACCACGGCCTCACGTCAAGTCAAATGATCGCCTAACCAGAAATGGATACCAGGCAAGGCGATAAAGAATATTTCGTAAAACGCATTTGCTCGATCCTCCAACAGAGCGCAAGGAAAAGGTAGGAGAAGTGAGTGGCTCTCACCTATGCGGAGAGCCAGGCCTTAGTCTGCCTGTAGCAGACGCGCAGCATAAACCACACGCCGTATCGTCTCATAGAGACGGTATGCTCTCCGGCTATTGCTGGCTGAAGATCGTGTCGGGCTTCATGAAGGGGTAGGACACATAAACAGGTTGTAAGCAGGGTGATATTATGATTTAGCTCATCTCGCTCAAGCGCCTTCAAAGACAGGCAGGGAGGAATGAGAGGTTTATCCGGCTCTTTCCTTGCCACAACTACGAAGAAGACGCCTGACTGTCTTATTGGATACGCCATTCTCAGCGGCAACTTGGCGCAGGGATTCGTGATGCTCACGAACACGGTGTACCACCTTCGGCCATTCTTCCCGAGGGATGGCATGATGAGGCTCACGCGGACCTGGGCGCTGTTGCGCAGTTGTGATAGGAGGAATACTCCCCAGGACTTGCTCGAGTGCCAGGAGTCGTTGATACAGCTTGCCATGCGGGGCGAGAAAGTGGATCAACACTGGTGAGAGCGAGGCCGATGCCCGTCGGTTCCGGTTGGTTCCGCGATCATGCCCAAGACCTCAGAGGCGTCTTGGGCATGTCTTTTTTCTTTTCCCTTGCTCGTGGCAAAGAGGGTTGTGTGGCTCACACTCATAAGGGACCATGATGGGGAGGAAGTCGCGCTGCTTGCCCAGCTGAGGCTGCCATTGGCAACACGCTCGTAACACATCCCTGCCGACAAGAGCATCCTCTTCCTACTCCTCATTCACTCCCATGCTCTCCTGTTGGATGAACGGATGTCCCATGTAGCCAGTATAGGGTCTATATCCATCATGAGTAGATGAATATCCATGTATGGAATATAATTATTCACGTGTTTCTTTTCAGGGCTGAATGTCCAGCACAGCAGGAAGTAGATCATTGCTGTCTGATATGGTCCTGCTATAGATTTCAAGCACATCCAGGTCTTCTGTGCTTAGATAGGCCATACCGGTTTACATCGTTGAAATCAGACCCGTCAACACGACACGAGGGAGAGACTTCATGGCACCCGAACAACCTCCATGGTGGAGGAAGAAGCGCCAGCGACGTATGGTGATTATAGGTATCATCATTGCCTGTGCAATTATTGCACTGGTTTTCATAGGGTACTGGTATTGGGGCTGGACTGGGTTTGCTGGGAAGACCCTCTGGGATTGGCTCACTTTACTTGGCGTCCTTGCTGTTCCAGCAGTGGTGGGTCTGGCGACCATCTGGTTCACCGAACGGCAAAGTCAGACGAGCGAGGCAGCCAACAAGCAGCAACATGAGACTGATATGCAAATTGCAGAAGACCAACAACAGGAAGCTGCTCTGCAAGCCTACTTTGATAAAATGTCGGAGCTTTTACTGGAGAAGCGCTTGCGTGAATCGGAACAAAATGCCGAGGTGCGCAACATTGCACGAGCCCGCACGCTGACCGTGCTGCGTCGCTTAGACGCCGAGCGCAATAGGAGCCTGCTGCAATTCTTATCCGAGTCTGGTCTGATCGGACAGAGCAATGCTATCATTGACTTAAAGGCAGCCACGCTCAGTGGGGCGAAGCTCAGTGGAGCCGATTTGAGCCAGACCGACCTGAGCGAGGTGAACCTGAGCGGGGCTGTCTTGTGTAGGGCTGATCTGAGCAAGGCGAACTTGAACAGAGCGAACCTGAGCGGAACCCTCTCGAGTGGGACGATCTTGAGCGGAGCCGACCTGAGTGGGGCCGACCTCAGCGGAGCCGACCTCAGCGGGGCTTTCTTGCTGGGAGCCGTGCTGAGTTGGGCTAACCTGAGTGAGGCCAACCTGAGCGGAGCTAGCCTCATAGGAGCCAACCTGAGCGGAGCCACGTTGAACGAGGTCAACTTGAGCGGAGCCAACCTGAGCGGGGCCAAAGTGACGACCGATCAGTTAACCAAAGCCAGGTCACTCGAAGGCGCGACTCTACCGGATGGGACAAAGCACATGGTAGTGGAGCCTACGCGCTTGATACAAATCAAAGAATGAAGCCGTGCACTGGCTCGTTTTTCTCCGTTGATTGAATAGGCTCGGAAACAGGCTTGAGACTACCAGTCATGCTGAAGCAATACCCAGCGCAAAGCGATGCGGGGCTGGTCAAGAGAAAGGCAATTCGGTGATATACTATAATGTGTGTGGTATCTTCATCTCACGTTCAGTGTTGCTGAATACTGGTACCTTGAATAGATCCACTGGGCACTGGCACAAGCCTTCGAACAGGAGGTCTGTAGATGAGTGATCTTGTGGGACAGCAGCTAGGTACCTATCGTCTGCTCCGCTTGCTGGGACAGGGTAGCTTCGCTACCGTCTACCTGGGCGAACAGCCTGGCTCATCCATGCCAGTGGCCATCAAAGTTTTCCACAAGCCTCTTACTCCTGAGGAGGGGACCCTGTTCCGGCAGGACGAGGTCAGGTTCACGCGTCTCTCGCATCCCCACCTGGTGCGCGTCTTGGCCTGTAGGGTGGAGGGAAGCACCGCTTTTCTGGTGATGGCTTATGTTGGAGGTGGCACCTTGCGCGAGCGGCACCAGCCTGGCAGCCAAGTGGAGCTGGCCACCATCGGGGCCTATGTACAGCAGCTTGCCTCGGCCTTGCAGTACCTGCATGAGGCCCAGCTGGTGCATGGTAACCTCAAACCCGAGAACATCCTGGTGGAGCAAGAGAACCAGGTGCTGCTGAGCGACTTTACCACCCCGCTGATGGGGCAGCGTTTGCGCCTGCAAGGTAGCCCGGAAGCCACACGCACCTCGACCTACCTGGCACCCGAGTCTATTCAAGGCAGGAGGCAGTCGGCCAGCGATCAATACGCTCTGGCCATCCTGGTCTACGAATGGCTCACGGGTCAGCCGCCCTTTGCTGGCTCGCTGGACGAACTGGCAGCCCAACATCTGTTTGCCACCCCTGCCTCGCTGCGCCAGCACCTGCCCGGCGTGCCAGCAGCGGTCGAGCAGGTGGTGCTCACCGCGCTCTCCAAAGACCCCCGGCACCGCTTCGCCAGCGTGCAGGATTTCACCACCGCCTTCCTCAGTGCGGCGCAGCTCCCACTGGATGAGAACCTGCTCGGCGCTCTGCCTCCACTACCCATTCCACCGCCAGGTGCTGCCCCGTTGGCCCATGCTGCCACGGCGCCTGCATCCACAGGACCAGAGCACTCGCCTGCCCAGAACGCGCCAGCCGAAACAAGACAGGCGGCTTTCAACAACTTGCCAACACAATTGACCCCTCTGATCGGCCGCCAGCGGGAGATCCAGGCGGCCTGTGCACTTGTGCTGCAACCGGAGGTGCGTCTAGTGACGCTGGTTGGAACCGGAGGCGTGGGCAAAACACGCCTGGGATTGCAAATTGCTACCGAACTGCTTGTGCACTTTGCTGATGGCATCTGTTTCGTCTCGCTCGCCCCCCTCAGTGATCCGGGCTTAGTCATCCCTACCATTGCCAAGACTCTCTCCCTGCGAGAGGCCGCTGATCAATCTCCGCTTGAGCAGCTCAAAGCCTACCTGCATGAGAAACAACTGCTGCTGCTGCTCGACAACTTTGAGCAGATCCTGCCGGCAGGACCTGAGCTGACTGAACTGCTTCTGGCTTGTCCCCAACTCAAAATCCTGGTCACAAGCCGCACCGTGCTGCACTTGCAAGGCGAATATGAATTTGCTGTATCACCTCTGGCATTACCTGACCTCTCGCATCTTCCCCAGAGCGACGAGCTGGTCCAGTATGCGGCGGTAGCGCTCTTCGTGCAACGGGTCAAGGCCATTAAGCCCGGCTTCCAGCTCACCGCAGCCAATGCTCGGACGATTGCCGAAATCTGTCTGCGCTTGGATGGCCTGCCGCTGGCAATTGAACTGGCAGCCGCTCGCGTGAAACTGCTGCCTCCGCAGATGTTGCTGGCACGCCTCTCCCAGAGCTTGCAGGTGTTAACCGGAGGAGCACGTGATTTGCCTGCTCGCCAGCAAACCTTGCAGAAAACGATTGCCTGGAGCTACGACCTGCTTACCCAAGAGGAGCAGTGCCTCTTCCGGCGGCTTGCCGTCTTTGTGGGTGGCTGTACCTTGGAGGCCGTCGAAGCAGTGGGCAATGCCGCTGGCGACCTTGCGCTAGACGTATTAGAAGGGGTGGGCTCTCTCCTCGACAAGAGCCTCGTGCAGCAAACAGAGCGGGAGGGCGAGGAGCCCCGCCTCATGATACTGGAGACGATCCGTGAGTATGGGCTGGAGAAGCTGACGGCAAGCGGAGAACTGGAAACGACCCGCCTGACCCATGCCCGTCACTTCCTGGCCCTGGCCGAACAGGCCGAGCCTGAACTTGACGGTCCCAATCAAGCCATGTGGGTAGCTCGACTGGAGCAGGAGCATGACAATCTGCGCGAAGCCCTGGAGTGGGCGCTGGAGCAGGTAGCAGGCGAAACGGCGGCACAGCGCAGGGAGATCGGCTTGCGCCTGGGCGCCGCCCTCAAGGCATTCTGGATGATGCATGGACACTACCGGGAGGCTCGTATGTTTCTCGAGCGCGCCCTCGCTGTGAGCGAAGGGACCAGCGCTGCCTTGCGTGCCAGAGTCTTACGAGCGATTGCCTCGGTAGCGGATTGTCAGGGCGACAGTGATCGCATCGAGGTGGTGGCACAGCTGAGCCTGGAGCTCTCGCGAGCCCTGGAGGACACCTGCGGCATTGCCGAGTCCCTCGGCTTATTGGCCCAAGCCGGCTGGTTGAGAGGCAAGATCGGCGAGGCTATCTGCCTGCATGAAGAGCAGGTGAGACTCCTGCGGCAGGTGGGTGAGCCAGGGGAAGTGGCCAATGCCCTCTTCCTCTTGGCCGAGCACGTCAGCACGCATGGGGAGTACGCCCGGGGACAGGCGCTCTTCGAGGAGGCGCTCTCGCTCTTCCGGCAAGCAGGCAACGAGCTGTGGGTTGGGGGCACGCTGGTCCACTCAGCCTCCTGGCTCTGGTTTACGCTGGGCGATCTGCCGAGCATGCGCCAGCGCTTCCAGGAGGGACAGGCCCTCATCACCAAGGTGGGCGACCGGGGCTGGAGTGCGGAATGCCTGTGGGTGGCGGCCCTGCTGGCCCTCTCGGAAGGAGAGCCGCAGAGAGCATGCCGCCTGGCACAAGCGAGCCTGAGCATCTACCGGGAGATGGGAGACCCCTGGTATAGTGCCTGGTTGCTGCACATTTTAGGCAGGATTGAGCTACAGCGGGCAGAGCTGTCCGCAGCTCGGAGGTGGTATCAGCAGAGCCTGACGCTCAACCAGCAAGTCGGCGAGAAGTGGATGACACCCTTCAATCTGGAAGGACTGGCCAGCCTGGTGGCCACTCAAGGAGAGCTGCGATGGGCAGTCCAGTTGTGGGGAGCGGCAGAGGCTCTGCGTGAGGCCATGGATGTTCCCCGACTGCCTGTTGATCGTGCTGGCTATGAGCAGGCGGTGGCCGCTGCACGGGCGCAACTGGGAGAAGGGGTCTTTGCCGCCGCGTGGTCAGAGGGGCGCACGATGAAACTGGAGCAGGTTCTTGACGAGGCAACTCACCGGTGAATGGTGGAGGTATGTTCAAGTGCCACAGAAGGAGTCCTGGGCTGTGTTGATGGTAAATTAAAAAGGGGGCTAGAATTGACTCGATTCTTCCGTGAGGCAATGAGGGAGTACTAGCATAGTTGACCGCTAACACTGCGAGCAGACCGTGTCTGTCTCTTCGGAATAATGATCGGGGGAATACTACCGAGTACTTGCTCAAGCGCGAGGGGTCGTTGATAGAGCTTGCCGTGCGGGGCCAGGAAGTGGATCAACACCGGTGAGAGAGAAGCCGAAGCCCGTCGGTTCCGCCCCAACTACATGCCGTTACACCGTAATGTCTTGCCATTTGTCTACTTGATACGCCGCGAGCGAAAACAGTCTCTAGATTTCCGGGCCTGGCAGGTGAGATGCGATGACATCTTGCGGTATCGTGCTGATCGGGACAGCTCCATACTGAAGAAACAGGCTGGATTCCTGGCCGGTGGTGAGAAATGAGAGGTATGAGTGGAACTCGGGTGATCCGCTTCCTTGCGTATAGAGGTGCTCTACGCTCCAAAACTGGTAGTTGCCCTGCTGCAGAGCAGTTGCGCTGGGAGCCACTCCATCAATAGCAATGATAGATACATCTGCTTCCTGAGCTACCAGCAGGGGTGCATAGCCGATAGCGCCCGGAATCTCGGCTACTGCCTGCACCCAGTCATTCTTCAGGCGTACACCTTTCACGTGCTCGGCCTGCCCATTGAGCATAAAGGCGCGAAAAATGGCCGCTACTGGATCATTTGGTTGGCGCTGGATAACCGTGATAGCCTGATCAGGGCCTCCTACTTGCTCCCAGTTGGTGATCTGCCCTTGATAGATAGCCCGGATCTGAGCAGTGCTTAAGCTGCTTACCTGCACATCAGGATTAACAATTACAGCATACAGCAGGGCCAGAACAGGATGATCCGCCAGGTTACGCTCCGGCCTCGCGCTCAGATCGGTATCAGCCACATCTATTTTGCCTTGCTGCAAGAGGTTCAGGCTTGCGCGGCTGCCATCTCCTCCCAGGTTGACCGTCATACCAGGGCATTGCTCCTGGTAATCACTATCAACCTGTTGAAGCAATGGCTCCAGATTTTGAGAACCATCGATAGCAAGCGCGCCCTGTGCACAAGCAAAAGGAAAAGGCGTAGAAGCCGTACCTGGAGTATTCCCGGCTACCGGCAAGAGAGAGGCTCCGCCTGTCGGGGTGGCCCGCAATGGCTTATGCGACCCATTGGCAGAGGGTGGAGAAGTCTGGCCTCGTGACGATGCTGTCACCGTAGGAGTGCTCCCTGAGGAGGACGAGCCAGTACCGGCAGTAGCGGTCGTTGACCGGCCTGCGCGCCAAAACGGTAAGCTCTGCAAGGCAGGAAGGTGTGGGGGCAGTGAAAAGATAAAGAAGGATGCGCCTATCAACCCGATCAGCAGCACGGAAAGCGTGAGGAATGAGGCAACGCGCTGCCAGGTAACAGGGGTGCGCCGGGATCGCACAGCAATACGGCGCTCAGGCACAGCAGGGATGATCTGCGGGTGATCTTCAACGACTGCAGCAAGCAAAGCCTGGGCAAGCGCAGAAGGGCCTGGGAAACGCGCCTCTGGACTTTTGGCCAGCGCAACACGCACCACCAGCTCCAGGGTTTCTGGCAGTTCTGGACGAAGCTCGCGCAGCGATGGAATAGGCTCGTCCGTATGCTTCAAGGCAATTTCTTCCGGACTTTCACCATCATATGGCAGCTCTCCTCCCAACAAGCTATAGAGTAAGACGCCCAGCGCGTAGATATCACTTGCGGGAGTTACCATACCGAGCGATTGCTCAGGGGCAAGATAGGCAGGATTGCCCTCATTGAATTGCGACACCAGCGGCTCGCCATCCTGGTATGGGTGTTTCATCGCAAAATGCGTGAGCAAGATATTCTCATCACTTGAGACCAGGATGCTTGAAGGCTGAATATTGCCATGCACGATTCCCTGCTCGTGAGCATATTGAAGCGCCTCGCACAACTGTGTCACAAAGCGCAGGACGAGAGGAACCGGTAGATAGCGCTCACTTTGCCGTTTCAGATAGGCTTCTAAAGTCTCAGCTTCGGTAAGTTGCGTTGCACAGAAGAGCAAATCATCTCCGGTACCGAATTCAAGGAGTGGCTGGATACGCGGGTGACGACAACGCCAGACCTTTTCTACTTCGGTAGGAAAGTGTTCGCGAAATCCTGTGGGATCAGGAAATTGCGGCCTGAATAAGCGCAACACAACATCGTACCCACCCCTCGTCGTGGGGCGAGCGCGATATGTCTCTACCATACCCTCATGAGCCAGGCACTCCAGCACAAAATAGTTACCTATCAAAACCCCTGAAAGTTCCGCCATGTTCTTAACTCATCCTCCCGGAAAGAAGAAAGAAGAGAGCAATGCTCCTAACAAGCCAAGCAAAAGCAATATAACCACCAGAACTGGCAGTATTTTTCTCAACTGCTCGCGCAGCGCCAGCGCTCGATCGCTCACAGGGTCTTTTTTTAAACCAGGCGAGGCAGGGGCCACGAATGATCCTGGGGTGCTTGCAATTTCCGGCGGCACCGGCTTAGTAGCTACCGCTGAAGCAACTGGTGCAGCAGCGACTGCTGCCACAAAGGCGCTGCTCAATTCCTGGGCCGAGCCGTAGCGCTCAGCACTATCTTTCTGCAGCGCCCTTTGCAGAACGCCATCTACAGCATCCGAAATGCCTGGCGCCAGCAGGCGAGCTGAGGGAGGCTGCTGGCGCACATGTTTGAGCAATAGCTCATCAGGTGACTGGCCGGTAAATGGCGGCTGGCCGGTAAGGATCAGAAAGAGGACTGCCCCAAGAGAATAGATATCGCTGGCAGTTCTGAGCATTCCCAGGAACTCCTCGGGTGCCATATACTCCGCATACTCCACCGAACTCCAGCCCAAACCAGCACGGGCTTGCTGGTTACCAGCATAGACACGAGCCATACCAAAATCCGCCAGCAGCATCCGCCCATCAACTCTCACAAATATGTTGGTTGGCTTGATATTGCCATGAATAATACCGCGATCATGGGCGTATTGCAGGG
>CADDZH010000128.1 GCA_902812455.1 Chloroflexota bacterium
CGTAAAGGGTCAGAGTGAACAGTTCGTTGGTCAGATTCACCGGATTGGTGAACGAGATCAGGTAGGGCAGCAAGAAAACGATGGCCGCGAAGAGCACAACAACCGTCGTCTGGAAGACGATAGCGGCCAGGGGGACACGATTCTCGTCGAGCCTGCCCAGGCCAACCGGAATGCGCCGGTCAAGCGCGCCCACCAGCAAGAAGCGCGCAAAGATGCTGTTCAGCAGCGCTGTGAGAACCAGGAAATATAACACAATGCACACAATGGCAAGGTTCCCCACAAAGCGCCCAAAGACCTGGTCAATGATCGCGATGATGGCAAACGGGCCGGCAGCCGTTGCGCGCGGCCCTACCACGACGATCAGGGCCAGAGTAACGATGATGTAACTGCCCATGACAAGCGCGCCGCCGCGCACCAGGTGGCGCGAAACCACCTTCTGATCAGCGATTTCCCCGCCCAGCACCATTGGGACACTGGCTCCCAGAAACGCGAGGATGACAGTGCTGAACAGCACGTAATTTCCTGGCTGAATTGTGCTGGAACTGGCAAAACTTGTCGCGCTGGGGTGACCTGCCAGTAACCAGAGGGGGATTGCCAATCCCAGCAGGGCTACAACACAAAGCATCAAGATTGCAGAGACGTTCACAAGGTGCTGCACAATGCTGAACCTCTGCATGGCCATAATGGCCGAAAGAATCAGGATAAACACGATGAGCACGCCCTGTTCGCGCGGCTCGGCCAGCCAGTTGCTCTTGGTCGCCTGCAGGATACTCACAGCGATCGCTGCGCTTCCAACCATGCCTAGAATGCCGGAGACCCAGAAGGAGACACTAGCAAAGAAAGACCAGAAATTTCCCAGCGCTTTCTGCGTCCAGTTGTAGATGGAGCCTTCATGAAAGAAGATGGACCCCAGTTGAGCGGTGACGATCATGCATGGCACGAAGAAGACGAGTGCGCCAATAATCCAGTAGAGAAAGGCTGCTCCCCCCGCCCCGCTGGTGCCGACCGGGTTATTAATGAAGAACACAACCATCAGGAAGATCATCGTCATCCCGAATGTTTTCACATCCTGCGGCATGGCCTTGCGGATATACTCTTCTGAGGGAAGCTGCTGCTCTCGCTCACGTTGCTGTTGAGAAATTGTTCCGATCATGGTTACTCCTCTTTACCCCCTGGGGATTACATAGACCAACTTGCATCTATCACAGGCAGTATAGAGCATATTTATGAGGATGAACATAGTATTAGTACGAAAGTAATAACCTGACCAACCTGCCCGCACAATAACAAGCTGTCCCTCCAGGACTTGACAGAACTTGCATCAACCGTTACATTATTGCTTATTCCTGCTGCAAGTCTGCTAGGCCCGGCTTTTTTTATTTTATATCCTTTGGGAGGTGGTCTAGCGGTGAAACCACCGCAATTTCAGTACTGTGCTCCACATATGCTGGATGAGGCTCTTGCTTTGTTCGAGCAGCATCCAGAAGACACAAAAATACTAGCGGGTGGGCAAAGCCTGATCCCTCTGCTCAATATGCGCCTGGCAAACCCTGCCTACATTGTAGACATCAATCATCTCTCCGAACTCCACTACATCGAACCGGAGGATGGCTATCTCGCGATTGGAGCTACTGTGCGCCAGAGACAGGTGGAGCGCTCATCATTCGTGCAGCAAGCCTATCCCCTGATCGTTGACGTGCTCCAACATGTTGGTCATATGCAAGTACGCAACCGCGGTACGGTCGTTGGCAGCATAGCTCACGCCGACCCTGCCGCCGAATTGCCTACTTTGCTCACCTGCCTGAACGGCGAAGTCGTGGCACAAAGTATTCACGGGGAACGTGTGCTCAAAGCTGAGGAGTTCTTTACGGGGTATCTCTCAACCAGTCTTGAACCGGAAGAGATGATTACCGAGGTGCGCTTTCCCTGGATACCACCACAGGCCGGATGGGCTTTTCTCGAATTTGCGCGCCGCGCTGGCGATTATGCGCTGGTAGGTGCTGCTGCCGTGCTTACTCCCGCCCTTGATGGTTCCTGCATGGCTGCGCACATTGCCTATCTCGGTATTGCCGGCCAGCCTGTACGCGCACGTGAAGTGGAGCAGCTTCTCGTTGGCACCGGCGTGGATGAGCAGGCTATCAACGGCGCTACTGAAATAGCGCGAACTCTTGTCAGCGACGATATGGAAGATGTCCATGCCACAGCCGATTACCGGCGTACTCTGACCGCCGAACTGACCAGGCGGGTGCTCAAAACTGCATGGGAACGGCGCGAACGTAAGCCTTAGAAAGTGTATGTAAGATGCAAGAGCAACAAGACGAACTCCCCGTATTCACTGAAGAAAGCCTCATCTCTGTGACCGTCAACGGCAATCACTATGAGCAGCGCGTGCCTGTGCGAATGCTGCTCTCGGACTTTCTCCGCCATCAACTTCATCTCACCGGAACGCATGTGGGTTGTGAACATGGCGTCTGTGGTTGTTGTACAGTGCTGCTGAATGGGGAAGCAGTGCGCTCTTGCCTCATGCTGGCGGTACAGGCTGACGGTATGGCGGTCACGACCATTGAAGGCCTGGCAGGCACCAACAGCGAGCTACATCCCATTCAGCAGGCCTTTCTTGAAAAACATGGACTCCAATGCGGTTTTTGTACTCCCGGCATCATTATGTCGGTGCATGCCATGCTGCACGAGAATCCTCATCCTACAGAAGAAGAGATTCGGCATGGTCTCTCTGGCAATCTCTGCCGCTGCACCGGCTATCAAAACATTGTCGAGGCGGTCAAGCTCGCTGCCGAGCGCCTGGCTGATGCCCAAAGGGAGGTGGGTTAATTCAATGGCAACTCGCTGGTTTGGCGCCCCTGTACAGCGCCTTGAAGACCCCAGGCTACTACGCGGGAAGGGAACCTATGTCGATGATATCGATCTTCCCAATATGCTCCATGCCGCCGTCTTGCGCAGCCCTCATGCCCATGCTCGCATTCTGAATATCGATGCCAGCACTGCCCGGGCGCTGCCCGGCGTGCATGTAGTGCTCACAGCTTCTGACCTCGGCGAAGTGCTCGAGCCATCTCCCCTGCTGGTGCCACATCATGCCCTCACGCAGCCGCGCACGCAGCTTCCCCTGGCGCTTCATGAGGTTCGCTACGTGGGAGAAGCCGTGGCCTTCGTTGTCGCTGATGATCGCTACATTGCCGAAGACGCGCTGGCCCTGATCGACGTTGAATACGAACCTTTGCCCGTCGTATCCAGCCTCGAAACTGCTGCCAGAGAACATGCCCCACTTGTCCATGCAGATGTTCCTGGCAACGTCGCAGCCCATCTCGTGCAGGTCGTTGGCGACCCCGATAGCGTCTTTGGCGGCGCGCCCCACGTCATTCACGAGACGTTCCGCATGGAGCGCGGCGCCGCCATGCCCATGGAAGGTCGAGGTGTGCTGGCTCGCTGGGAACCTCATGAAGGCACACTGACCTGCTGGATATCTACCCAGGCTCCTATTCCTATACGCAATGGCCTGGCCGCCATTTTCCATCTTCCAGAACACAAGGTGCGGGTCATCGCGCCCGATGTGGGCGGCGGCTTCGGCACAAAAATCATGATGTTCTATCCTGAAGAGATTTTAACGCCCTTTGCTGCCATTCATCTCGGTAGGCCTGTGAAGTGGATTGAAGATCGCCTTGAGAATTTCGTTTCCTCCAACCAGGAGCGCGGCCAGATCCACGAAGTAGATTATGCCTTTGACGATCAGGGTATCCTTCTCGCC
The DNA here is from genome assembly GCA_902812455.1 of Chloroflexota bacterium. The sequence goes on from CADDZH010000128.1 coordinate 3,761, forward strand.
ATACGCGACAAGTTTCTTCACGATACCGGAGCCTATACCCCCTATGGCATTATCACACCTATCATTACTGCCTGCACCCTACCTGGACCCTACCGCTTGCGCAACTACTACAGCGAATTCACCGTCCTCTATACCAACAAAGTACCAGTGAGTCCCTATCGTGGAGCAGGCCGGCCCCACGCGGTCTTTGTCATGGAGCGTATCATGGATCGCATTGCCAGGGAACTCAATCTCGATCGCGCTGAAGTGCGCTCGCGCAACTTCATCCAACCAGAAGAGTTCCCCTGGGATGTTGGCCTGGTCTACCAGGACGGTGGCCCGACAAAGTACGATAGCGGGAATTACCAGGCCGGCCTCGACAAGCTCAAAGAGCTACTGGACTACGATCATTTCCCACAGATGCAGGCCGAGGCTCGCCAGCAGGGACGCTATCTTGGCATCGGCATTGGCTATTACGTCGAAGGAACATCGATTGGCCCGTATGAAGGTGCATGTGTGCGTGTTGAATCAGATGGTCGTGTCTTCGCCTCCACAGGCGTGACCTCGCAGGGCCAGGCTCACGCGACAACATTTGCCCAGATCGTGGCCGATCAGCTTGGTATAGAGCCGAAAGACGTGCTGCTCACCGAGGGAGATTCGCAGGCGTTCAACTGGGGAGTTGGCACCTTTGCCAGCCGCGCTGCTACTGTGGCCGGCTCCGCTATGTACCTCGCGGCTGCCAGAGTGCGCGAGAAAGCCAAACAGGTTGCCGCCGAGCTTTTTGAAGCCTCGCCAGACGATATTGAGCTTGCCGGTGGCAAAGTCTTTGTGAAAGATGCTCCTCATCGTTTTCTCACATTGGGCCAGGTAGCCATTTCGGCCAACCCGCTTCGCTATTCCTATGGCGAAAATGCTCGCAAGCTTATGACCATGAGGCTGGCAGGTCCTCGCCCCGGGCCTGCACTTCCCCCTGAACGCGGCGCCCCGGGCCTCGAAGCGACCGAATACTACAGCCCTGCTCATGCCAGTTTTGCCAGCGGCGTGCATGGCGCGATAATCGAGGTTGATCCGGCTACCGGTATGGTTTCCTTCCTCAAGTATGCTGCTGTCCATGATTGCGGGCGCGTGATCAATCCGGTGATTGTGGAAGGGCAGGTTCACGGCGGAGTTGCGCAGGGCATTGGCGGAGCTTTCTTTGAGCGACTGGTGTACAATGAAGAGGGACAGCTAATCAATGCCAGCTTTATGGATTATCTCCTGCCAACAGCAGCGGAAGTGCCACCCATTATTGTTGGGCACGTCGAAACACCTTCGCCATTAAGTCCGCTGGGCATGAAAGGCGCCGGGGAAGCAGGGGTAATCCCTGTACCCGCGCTCTTTGCTTCGGCCATTGATGACGCGCTCTCTCCATTCGGGGTCCGGGTGCGTGAGATGCCTCTGCATCCTTGCCGCCTCTATGAACTTCTCAAGGAAGCAAAGGGGGCATAGGCCCATCTTTGGTATCCCCCGAATATCCTAATAAGTAGACAGTAATAAAGAAATGTGCCATACTCAGCAATAGTAATGCCGATCGCTACCTGGAGGCTTTGTCTATGTCCTCGTATCCACCGTTCAGTAACGCTCCTTATCAACGCTGCCAGCGTTGCGGTAAGCCGCTTGGACCTGGGGAGGTTCAGTGCAGCAACTGCGGCCTCGTACACATGGTGGCTCCATCAAATAGCCCTGCTATGCAGCCGTCTTCCGCTTTGCCCTGGAATAGCTCAATGCCGGTACCACAAACGCCATTCAATCCAGCTCAAGATGGCTGGCAGCCATGGAACCAGCCCCCTGCTCAATTTCCTGCGAGCAACGGGAGCCAGTTTGTGCCGGGGCTTCCCTTTGGCCCACCTGGCCAGCAAATTGCTGGCTCTGCTCAGCCTTCTAGCCCTCTAGGTGGCTTTGGCTACGATACAGCAGTGCCACAGCAACCCTTTCCGGCAAGCACACAGGCTGCAAGTCCACATGCTTTTCAGACGGCAGGCTTTGTCCAGCCTGCTTCGCAACCCTCCTTCACAGGCAACTTACAGACAGGGAATCAGAATGCGTTTCAGTTTCAGGATGCTCAGCCTGAATTTCCTGAGTATAAGACGGGGCAGCGCAAGAGAGCTGGATACATTGCTGGTATTATTGCACTGCTGATCCTCGTTCTTGCTGCCAGCGTTGGTGGCTACATCTACGTGTCGCAATCAGCTACCTCGACAGCGAACCGCATAACTCCGGCTGGTCATCCTATGCCCGTGCCAAAAGGCACACCACTTTTTTCCGATACGTTTATGAACAACAATAATGGATGGGATCTTACCAGCAAACCAGGCCAATTTTCAGTGAAAATCGGTCATGGCTCCCTGGTCTTAGAGGATGATAACAATAAATTGCTCTGGGAAATTGTGCCCGGTGGCAGAACTTTTAATGACTTTTTCCTGACGGTTGACGCCGTGCTTTCAAAGGGAAGCCAGGATAATGGTTACGGGGTATATATACGCGGAGCTTCGAACCAGAACTATGATATTGCCAGCTATTATCGCCTGGAGATGTATGGGGATGGCACCTACGCAGTGTTCAAAGGAACGATGGATGCTGCGGGTAACTCAAATAGCCAGAGGCTGGTCGATTATACCGCATCTCCTCTCATTCACAAGCAAGGCCAGGTCAACCAGATAGGCATCAGCGCCAAAGGCTCAACATTGACCTTCTACGTGAATGGGCAGCTCTTAAATACCGTGATTGATAACAGCTATACAAGCGGGTCCATAGCGCTGTTTGTTTCGAATCTGCCAGGCACATCGCCAGGCGCTCAGGCCACCTTTTCCCATCTGGCCATCTATCCACCGCAATAATAAGGGGAAGTTTTTGCATCAATCCGCCTGGAAAGCGGGTCGTAGCCGTAGGGGCGGGAGCGGCTGTGCAGGGCAGTAGGGGCGCTTGCGCCGCCCTCGTCTCTGTAAAGCCGCCCCCGCCCCTACAGGAACGATATGCTGAGAGTATTAATCAGGCTTGAGCAGCCCCTCGTAATAATCTGCGCACTCGTCGCACATAACCATAGCTACCTTCGTCACGTACTCATGCACCACCTGCTGGTGTTCATCACACACGGGCATCTTGCAGCGTGTACACGTAGCCGTCGCTTCCAGCTCGCATATGTAGCATTTCGTCGGATCCACATCCACCTTTGGCTTGAGCGGTACCTGTTCTTCAACCATGCTCGCTCCTCCTTAAAAACAACATCGCCATCTACTATTTGTAATCTGGGAAAATTGCCTTGTTCGTAGTGATGAATTCAGTTCTCCATCCTTCCGGGTGAGCCGTAGGGGCCTCGCACGCAGTGCCCCAATTCATTGCGCCCATCACCGATTCATCGGCCCCCTCGTAAATCATCCTAAAGGATAAAGACCTATGAATTCTCCTGACTAATTGCTTCTCATATGGTACCATATCGCTTCCCGTTTCATCAAAAAGAGCCAAAAAGTCTCATGAAACTTCTCATACGAGAAGCATTTCATTTATCACCTCAAATAACGTCACTTGACAAAAATTGTTAATAAATTGTATGATTTTAGAGGGAGCTTTAAGAAAGGAGGGATGAGCAGATGAGGCGTCGAACGAAATTGCCTCGCTCCTTAGCCAGCCGGGATAGCGCAGATATACCCAAATATACCATTGGAGTCGTCTCTCAACTTCTTGGATTACCTGCGCAGATGCTGCGGCGCTATGAGAAAGCAGGCTTTCTCGAACCGGCGCGCCAGAATGGCAAGAATCGCCTCTATTCGGACAAAGATCTGGCAATCCTCGAAGAGATTGTCGAGCTTTCTGAGCAGGGCGTCAATGCCGCCGGTATTCGCTACATCCTTCAGATGCGCCAGCAGGTGCGCCTGCTGCAACAGGAAATTCAGGAGGTACGAGAGGTCCAGTATCGCGCTGAGCAAACAGGGCGAGCGGCAAGCGAATGAGCATTTCTGAGAAGGTTTTCTCAGCATTTGTCATATCACTTGCTAACATGTTGTTAGATGATCTACAAGATTGTGTGATAAAATGGAATAGAATAAAGGACGGTGGGGTTACTACTAATAGATAGAGGTGCTCCAAACATATTCACGATTTGATATCAGATCGAGAACTACTCCCAATCAATTGCGGCGTAAAGGAGGAATAAATAAACAATGGCTAAGGTTATAGGTATTGACCTTGGAACAACCAACTCGGTGGTGGCAGTGATCGAGGCCGGCGAGCCAACGGTCCTGGAAAACAGCGAAGGATCGCGCCTGACTCCTTCCGTTGTGGCCATTACCAAAAGCGGTGAGCGCTTAGTTGGCCAGGTGGCCAAACGACAGGCAATCACCAACCCTGAAAACACCATCTTTTCTATCAAGCGTCTCATGGGGCGCAAATTCGATGATCCCGAAGTGCAGCGCACTATGAAGAGCGTCCCGTACAAGATTACCCGCGCTCCCAATGGTGATGCGCGCGTCGTCATGGGTGGCCGTGAATACAGCCCGCCCGAGATCTCGGCCATGATCCTGCAAAAGCTCAAGACTGATGCAGAAGCCAAGCTGGGCGAACGCATTTCACAGGCTGTGATTACCGTCCCGGCCTACTTTAACGACGCACAGCGCCAGGCCACCAAGGATGCCGGTACTATCGCAGGACTTGAAGTCTTGCGCATCATCAATGAGCCAACGGCTGCTTCACTGGCCTATGGTCTGGATAAGAAGAAAGACGAGCTGATTGCCGTCTATGACCTGGGTGGTGGTACCTTCGATATCTCCATACTGCAGTTAGGCGAAGGTGTCTTCGAGGTCAAGGCCACCAACGGCGATACCCATCTCGGCGGCGATGACTTCGACCAGCGCGTCATCGACTGGCTGGCCGATGAGTTCCGCAAAGAGCAGGGCATTGACCTGCGCAAGGATCGCATGGCGTTGCAGCGACTGAAAGAGGCGGCTGAGAAGGCCAAGATCGAGCTTTCATCGTCCATGCAGACGGAGATCAACCTGCCTTTCATCAGCGCAGATGCCAGCGGCCCCAAGCACCTGGTCATGACGCTGACACGAGCAAAACTCGAGCAACTGGTCGGTGACCTGATCGAGCGCACGCGCGGTCCGGTCATGAAGGCTTTGGAAGATGCAGGCGTTCGCGCCAGCGATATCAATGAGGTCGTGCTGGTTGGCGGGCAAACCCGTATGCCTGCCGTCATTGACCTGGTACGCAAGATCTTTGGCAAAGAGCCTCACAAGGGCGTCAACCCTGACGAAGTTGTAGCTGTCGGCGCCGCCATCCAGGCAGGTGTGCTGAAGGGCGAAGTGCGAGATGTGCTCCTGCTCGATGTCACCCCGCTCTCGCTTGGCGTTGAGACCCTGGGCGGCGTAATGACGAAGTTGATCGAGCGTAATACGACGATTCCGACACGCAAGAGTGAGCTTTTCAGCACGGCTGAAGATAACCAGCCTGCGGTAGAGATCCACGTCTTGCAGGGTGAGCGCGAACTGGCTCGCGATAACAAGAGTCTTGGACGCTTCCGCCTGGAGGGTATCGCGCCTGCTCCACGCGGCATACCGCAAATCGAGGTGACATTCGATATTGATGCCAACGGTATCCTCAATGTCACAGCGCACGATAAGGCAACCGGGCGCGAGCAGAAGATCACCATCACGGCTTCCAGCGGTCTTTCTAAGGAGGAAGTCGAGCGCATGGTACGCGAAGCCGAACTGCACGCGCAGGAAGACCGCCAGCGCAAGGAAGAGATCGAGCTGCGCAACCATGCTGATAGCGTGGCATACCAGGCCGAGCGCACGCTGCGCGATGTCGGAGACAAGATTTCCGCAGGCCTGCGCAGTGAAGTCGAGGACAAGATCAAAGCTGTGCGCGATGCGCTTTCAGCCAACGATATGACGCGAGTTCGTACCGCTTCGGATGACCTGGAGCGCAGCATGCAGCGCATCGGCCAGGAAGTCTACAGCCAGGCTGGCGCCTCTGCTGGTCCTGGTGGGCCTGAAAGCGGGCCAGCAGGCCCAGGAACGCCACCTGAGGAACCCGGCGTCGTCGAAGGCGACTATCGCGAAATCTAATCTAAGCGGAAAGTACAACGGGCAAGCAGGTGAAATGCTCATCTGCTTGCCTATTATTTTATCCATCGGTAATGAGGAAAACGATCGCGTCGCCTGGTATGTTTCACGTGATAGAATACAATAAGGAGGAAGCATTGGCTAGCAGAGATAGAAAGGAACTATGACGTGAACACCCCCGGCAACATTTCGCAGTCTCGCGCGGAGATCATTCGCCAGTTTTTCCCCACATCACCCTACGTGGGTCACCTCGGCATGCAATTGACAGATATGCAGCCGGATATGGCAATACTCACGCTTCCATTTGACAATTCGCTCGTTACTATTGGAAGCACTGTCCACGGCGGCGCAATCGCTTCGCTGATCGATACCGCCGCCATGGTTGCTGCCTGGTCAGACACGGCAGTGCCTGAGAACATGCGGTTTCAATCCCTCAAGCGGGCTAATGGCTATTCCGAACAGAACGTGCGCGGCACCACCGTGAGCCTGACCGTAACCTACCTCGCGCCAGCGCAGGCCGAAGACCTCAGAGCTACAGCTCGCGTGCTACGCCGGGGCCGGAGCCTGGTCTACCTCGATGTCGAGGTCCAGGGCGCGTCGGGAACGAGCGTCGCCCGGGGCCTCGTCACCTATAAGCTTGGCTAATTTTTGATGGAAATTTGTGTTGGTGCATCTGGTTCACCAGACGGGCCCGTAATATCCCCCCTGTTGCCGCCCTCATCGCTGGATGAGTTCTGCCAGGCGCCGTTCTGGAGCGTGTAATAGTCGAAATCGAAGGTAACGACATTATAGGTAGCAGTGGGTCCATAGACCGTTGCCACGAATCCGGCCGTGGTATCGCAAGTAGCCTGGGTACACTTGGCGTTAGGATTGAAGGTTCCGTTACTAACTTGAACGTTTTCGTAATTTCCATGGAAATTACCAATGACGCCATTACCCACAGTGTTTCCATTACCTGCTGGAGGAGGATAGACATAGCAGGCTCCGGGGCTGGCCCCAGCCGTTGTCACGAACTGGCCATTGATAAACGCTTCATTGAACTCGTTGGGGGTGTTCGAATTGACTGTGAAGATACGATCGAACGAATCGGTTGCCCAGATGTTACCGCACGTTCCCGAGTCGGGATCGTTCGTCGTATGAAAAGGGCCATAGCGGTAAATCTTGTCCCCAGCAGCATGTGCCGAATTAGGGAGATGGGAAACGAGTACGAATGCGAGGGAAAGGATGACGACCAGAGCGATGGTGAGAGCCCCAGCGATCCTGAATCGCCGAGGAAAACGGGAAAACGCTTCCATGTGGATTGCCTCCTGACTAACTAATCTGCTTTCTTAAAATTGCATGTCACTATGCAGATCAGGATAGGGGAAACAGGTAGGGGGTTCGGTTGTAAAGCAGTTAAGATAATGATAACAAATCTATCAATGCAGTAAAGATTTCTTAACTGTTACACAAGTCATATCAAATTTTGCCGGCTATTCAGTTGAATAGAGCGATTTCCTATAGCCATTGAATACAAACCCCAAAACACAACCAGATAAGAACCGAAACCACTGAACATCCCCACATCAAACCGGGGATAAAAACCCAATTCAGGCAGCTCCTCAGCTAGCTTCTCCCAGCAATGCCTGCGCATATACCGCTGGATCGACATTGCCGCCGCTTACAATGCAGCAGACATGCTTGCCATAAAATAGCTCTGGCCGGGCAAGTACGGCACCAAGCGCCAGAGCGCCCGTCGGCTCAACTTTGAGATTGGCATAACGAAAGTAGCGGCGCAGCCCATCCAGCGTCACTTCATCTGGCACCTCGATGATATCCTCCAATCCTTGCCGGAGAATCTCCCAGTTAAGTTGCCCCAGGCTCAAGGTGCGCGCTCCGTCTGCTACGGTTGCCGGCTCATGCTCGTTGCGCACCAGCTTTCCGCTATGCAATGAGCGAGCTGCATCATTGCCCGGCAGCGGCTCGGCCCCGATGATCTGCGTCACACCTTCTAGATTCAGGTGATCGCGCGCCACCACAATCCCCGAAGACAGGCCACCTCCACCGACGGGTACAACAATGATATCAAATCTCCCGGCGCTCAGGATATCTTTCCCCAGCGTCGAATTCCCAGCAACCACGCGGTAGTCATCATAGGCAGCAGCCACAAAAGCATCCGGTTGCTCCACCAGCAATTGCTGCACTCGCTCCGTCCGGCTGATCTCTCGTACATCGATCAGATCGACGATACCGCCATATGATCTCACCGCCTCAATCTTCACCTGGGCCGAGGTGTTGGGCATCACTACCGTCGCTGTTTTGCCCAATAGTGTGCAGGCATAGGCTACCGCCTGCCCAAAATTTCCCGATGAGGCCGTGACAACTCGCTCCTGTGGAACGCTCGAAAGCAGGTTATACGCTGCTCGAAACTTAAAGCTGCCGGTGTATTGAAACGTTTCGGTAGCAATAGTGATATCGCAACCCAACTGGCCTGAGAGCGCCGGGCTGGGCAGGAGAAATGCTGGCTGTACATGTTGAGGCAGCCCCTCCCAGACACCATCGATATATTCGCCAGTAAGTTCGGATGCACCTTCATAGCGTGGTAATGGCATAATAAAAACTCCAGTGCAGGGCGACCGCAAGGGTCGCCTCTACCATATTACGTATGAACCCGCGCAGCCGTATCTTGTAGTGGCAGAGCTTGCCTCTGCCATCGTCCCCTCTCTGCCGCCACTCCTCCTCTCCGCATTGTATCATGCCAGCCACGATACGCTCTACTTGCCCGCGCCTGCCTGTGGCTCGCCTCCAGATTCAGCCCCGGCCTCAGCGGCAGGATTCAGCCCCACAGCAGAATCGGCCTGGACAGCTTCTTCGGGCTGCGGATGGCGCTCGCGCAGAATCTGGTAGAGAATGATTGAGCCAAAGGTGGCGACGCCGATGCCACCGAGCGTGAAGCTCCCAACGGTCAGGCCGAAATTGATATTGCGAACGCTGATCATCCCTGCGCCGACCGTTAAAGCGACTGCAGCAGTAATCAGGTTGCGGCTCTTGGAGAAATCAACCCCGTTTTCTACCCAGATGCGCCCGCCTGTTGCCGCGATCAGGCCAAAGAGCACGACTGCTAGACCGCCCAGAACTCCTAGAGGAAGCGTGGCGATCAGAGCGCCGAACTTCGGGCAGAAGCCCAGCAGTAAGGCGACGATGGCCGCGATAATGAAGATCAGCGAGGAGTAAATGCGAGTTACAGCCATAACGCCAATGTTTTCTGCATAAGTTGTTACACCTGTTCCTCCACCAATCCCAGCGATAATTGTGGATATAGCATCACCGAGGAAGGCACGTCCAAGGTACTTATCCAGGTTGCGCCCAGTCATTGCGGCGACGGCTTTCACGTGTCCCGTGTTTTCCGCTACAAGTACAATAGCCACAGGAGCTATTAAGGAGATGGCGTTGGTGGTAAACTTAGGTGTAGTAAACTGCGGGAGACCAATCCAGGCTGCACTTGCCACACCCGTGAAGTCGATGGCTTTCCCAAGCCCAAAACCATTGGCAAGGACTAGGTCAATGAGATATCCGATGATGCCGCCGATCAAGATGGGGAGCCGGCGTAGTGGGCCTGGTAGGTAGACGGCTACCAGCGCTACGGCGACAACAGTAATAATGGCCATCACCGAATCAAACACGCTGCCGCTGGCGTCATTGATTGCTACCGGGGCCAGGTTCAGCCCGATGACCATCACAACCGCGCCTGTAACTATCGGTGGCATCAATACCTCGATCCACTTCGATCCGGCCAGTATCACAATAATAGCGATAATGGCATACAGAACGCCACAGGCGATGATGCCTCCCAGCGCAAGCGGGATGTTATGGTTAGGGCCTGTGCCAGAATAAGCCGTTACCGCGAGTATGACAGCGATGAATGAGAAGCTTGAGCCGAGGTAACTGGGTACA
>CADDZH010000129.1 GCA_902812455.1 Chloroflexota bacterium
CTGATAACCTGCCTGCCCTCGCGCCCCCCAATACGCCCAACAACACATCCGGTGCTGCAACATCACTTGCTCCAACGCTCCCGGCGGCCAGCACCACGCCAATCCACCTGCTCATTGTAGACAACCTGGCGGTTTTGCGGGCCGGGTTGCGCCGCTTGCTTGAAAGCTATCCCGATCTGCAAGTGGTAGGAGAAGCAGCCGATGGTGTGCAGGCGGTGAGCGAGGCGCTTGAGTTAGGTCCCCAGGTCGTCCTCATGGATGCCCATCTTCCCAACGGTCAGAGCATGGAGACCTTACAGCAGATCAAACAGCTTAACCCCGACACGCGAGTCCTGCTGCTCTCCGCCCAGGAGCAAGAAGAGGCGCTTTACGAGGCCCTACGAGCGGGTGCTGATGGATACGTGCTGAAGGATATCGCCCCAGATGAACTGGCGCAAGCCATACGAACTGTGGCGCGTGGGGAAGTGCTTGTGCAACCGCAACTGGCAGGCAAACTGCTTTCGCGCTTCGGCAAGTCAGGCCAGGGGCGAAGCCACCCCTATGAAGCCCTTACGGCAAGAGAACGTGAAGTGCTGCAGCTCCTGGCGCGGGGCCTGCGCAACAAAGAAATCGCCGCCCGCCTCTACGTCAGCGAGCGCACCGTCAACTTCCACCTGGCCAATATCTACCAGAAACTCAACGTCTCAGGCCGCACCGAAGCCCTGAGCAAGGCGCTGGAGCAGGGCCTGCTCAAAACATAATGCGGGTTGATCGACTGTAGGGGCCGATTTATCGTGCCCATCGCCGATTCATCGGCCCGCATGTCGGCCGTCACCGTTGCCGGTTTCTGTTGTGAAACACCATAATCAGGCACGCACAAAACTCACGAGACCGCGACAATCCCGGCATGCCACGTATCCAGCTCGTGTTTCAGGGCAGCAATATAGCCCGCCACGTCATTATGGTCGCTGGAAGGCGCATATACAGGAATGATCTGATCAACCGTAACCAGGCCCCATTGCGCCACGTACAGATTGCGGATCAGCTTAAACCATGCCTCGAAGCCTTGCTGCCAGCTACTGAATTGTGCGTACCCACCGCCTTCATTAAAGCAGGGATACTCAGGCACGCAGCGCATATTGCTCAGTGAAAGCGTCACTCTTGCCACACCGGTCGTGCCAAACAGGCTTTCGTGCATAAAGAAAGCCAGGGCGTAGGCCGGGTCTATCCCATACTTCAGCCCATCATCGTACAGGTACTGGGCCAGCCCTGCTGCAGGCGAATGATAGTAGGCCAGCACCTCGTTCATAAAGGCCACACTCAGCGAGGGCTTGCCCAGCACCGAATAGGGGCCTGTCTGGGTTATAGGCTTCTTAGGAGTAATCGGCGCATTACTCTGTGTCCAGGTATTCACGTCTCCTATGGTACCCCCTACCTGAATGGGAAAGACCTGAGCGTTCGGCGAGATAACCAGTTGCGAGGGGCCTGGACGTTGCAAATAAGCCGCATAAACCAGCACGCCGGCAGATATCACCACCACAATCATGCACACCAACAAAGGACGTAACCAGGGTATATGGCGCAGCAGGGGATGCTCTTCAAATTCGTCAACGATACGTGCAGGCCGCCACTTGCGTAATGGCTCCGTCTCTCTTGTTCCTTCTAATTCCTGGGTGTTTACTGCCTGGAGCTGGCGTGTAGCGCGTGGTGGGATAACTGTGTTGACAGGTTCCTCTTGCAGGATAACCCTCTGGGCGTAGTTACCGCTCGCCATTTATGCGACCTCCTCTAGAACATTTGTATGGAACATTAGTTCTATATGTTCTAGTATAACACACGCCGCGTTCCCCCACAAGTAGGCAATCCTTGCAAAACACTGGCGTTAATCGAGAGAAAAATACCATCCGGTTGTCTAGTTCTAGAAACTAGCGAAAAAAACGAAACGGCGCAACCCGCGGCTCTTGCCCCCACAATACATTTATATGGTTGTATGCCCCGCAATTGCCGCACTACTGAGTAAAATATATCATGATGAGTATTCTGGTGTCAATGCTTTTTGCCTGCTTACCAGAAATGTACAAAATCAGGCCAATACGCTATAATTGGTTTCACCAGAAGTACTATTATAATATCTTTTATAAGGAGCTTTTTCCCTGGCGAATATTATGAAGGAGTATCATGGCCGATCAGTTGCAAATTATTCTCGTTCCTCATACTCACTGGGACCGCGAATGGTATCAAACATTTCAACAATTTCGTATGCGCCTTGTGCATACTTTCGATAAGCTGCTCGATATCCTCGATCACGACGACAAATTCAGCTATTTTATGCTGGATGGGCAGGCAATTGTGCTCGACGACTACCTGGAGGTGCAGCCACGGCAGGAAGAGCGCCTGCGCCACTATATCAAGTCCGGGCGCATCCTGGTAGGCCCCTGGTATTTGCAGCCGGACGAGTTTCTGGTAAGTGGTGAATCCCTCATTCGTAACTTGCAGATAGGCCTGCAGCGAGCCTCCGAATTTGGAGCGCCGATGAAGGTTGGCTATGTGCCGGATTGTTTTGGGCATATTGCTCAGTTGCCGCAGATTCTCCAGGGGTTTGGCATCGACAACGCCGTCTTCTGGCGAGGCGTTGGTTCAGAGGCCCACAAGAGCGAGTTTTACTGGGCGGCGCCAGATGGAACGCAAGTGCTGGTTGTTCACCTGGCCGATGCCCTCGGCTACTCCAATGCCCGCCAGATGCCGCTCTCACCGCCTGAATTCGCCACCCGCGTCGAATTCCTTACTGCCCAGCTTTTACCCAGGGCCACCACCAGCACGCTCCTCTTCATGAATGGCTCCGATCACCTGGAGCCGCAGGAGGGCCTGCCTGCCACTATTGAAGCTGCCAATAAACTGCTCGCCCATATCAGCCCTGAGCACGAGAAAATTCTTGCCCGCCTCGGCCATACTGCACAGGAGAACTCCGCAAGGCGCTATGATGGCATCCATGTGCAAATCGGCACCCTGCCTCAATATATCGATATTGTGCGCCAGCACGCCAACGGCCATCACGGCAATTCAGGCGGCGCTTCTTTACAGGTATTGAGCGGCGAAATGCGCAGCAGCCAGTTCGCGCACCTCCTGCCTGGCGTTCTTTCCACCCGCATGTGGATCAAGCAGCAGAATAACGCCACAGAGCACTTGCTTGAGCGCTGGGTTGAGCCGCTCACTGCCTGGGCATGGAAGCTTGGCGCTCCCTACCCAACCGGCCTGATCCAACTCGCCTGGAAGTACCTGCTACAGAATCACCCGCACGACAGCATTTGCGGATGCAGCATCGATCAGGTGCATCGCGAGAACGCCGTGCGTTTTGCCCAGAGCCAGCAGGTTGCCGAAGGCCTGCTCACTCAGGCCATGGAGAATATTGCCGGGGCAGTCGATACTCATCCACCTGTTCCCGTCACCCATACAAACTATAAACCTGTCTCTATCGTTGTTTTCAATCCTGCCCCCGGCCCGCGTACAGAAGTTGTGCAGGCTGTCGTCCAGTTTCCTGGCTCGTTGCGCAATGCCGTGATCGTCGATGAATATGGCCGCCACATGCCCTACACTGTCGTCAATCGCTGGCGGCAAGAGATTGGCTCGATGCAAGTCGAGCGCGAGATGCTGGTTGCAGCTAGGGCCCTCGTAGGCCCAAGTACACCCGGTGAGCTTATCCACATGGCCGAAGGCATGCTAGGCACCGCACTTGGAAAACCTGAAGAGGCCTATGCCATTCTGCGCATACACATCGACACCCACCTGCAGCCTGGGGTCGCCCACATCGAAGTTATGGTTGCCCCACACGACCAGGCCTATACCAACGAACAGGAACTGCTCGCCGCTGAGCAGCAGATACTGGCCCTCTTAGAGCGCGAGGATATTCACACCCTGGAGGCAACCGTTATCGATCAGGCCCGCGAAACCATCGAGTTTGTCGCTTCTGACCTGCCCGCCTATGGCCTGAAAACCTTCTGGGTCTATCCACGCGGCCTCAAAGAAGAAACGCATACCGCTCCTTTCAGCTCGCTTATGGAGCATGAACAGGCTATCGAAAATGAGTGGTATCGCGTTGAAGCAGACCCTCAAGATGGCACGCTGGCAGTGACCGATAAGCAAACAGGCGCCACCTTTACAGGCCTCAATCGTTTTGTCGATGGTGGCGATGTCGGCGACCTGTATACCTACTGCCCGCCAGCCCAGGACACCCTTGTGAGCCAGCCACTCGAGCCGCCTAAGATCGAGCTTGCCAGTTCCGGGCCTACCTGCGCAGCGCTCCGCATCACCGGCCGCTGGGCCCTGCCCAGTTCCTGTACCGCCGGCCGCGAGGAGCGCAGCGCCCGTACAACCGTATGCCAGATTTCCAGCGAGGTGCGACTGGCGCCCGGAGTAAAACGTATCGATATTCACACAAGTGTGGAAAATAAGGTCAAAGATCATAGATTACGAGTCATTTTTCCGGTGCCATATACTGTAGATAGTGTTGCTGCCGAAGCTACGTTTGAGGTACGCAACCGCCCTGTTGCTGCCCCTCATCCTGAGGATACCGGCAACTGGGTAGAGGAACCCGTCAATACCTTCCCACAGAAGCGCTTTATGGATATCAGCGATGGCAATACCGGGCTGGCAGTCCTCAATCGTGGCCTGCCGGAATGCGAAATCCTGAAGGATGGTCCGGGAATCGCCCCAGGGCAGATGGCGGTAGCAGTGACGCTATTACGCTGCGTTGAGTGGCTCTCGCGGGGAGACCTTTCTACGCGGCGCGGCCATGCCGGCCCTATGGAATACACACCGGAGGCCCAATGCCTGGGGCATCACGAGTTCGACTACGCGCTCGTCCCGCATAGCGGCACCTGGGAGAGCGAAGAGGCCCTGGTCTTGTGCGAAGCCCAGGCCTTTAATACCCCTGTGCGGGCTGTCGTAGTAGCGGCAAAGGAGAGCAGAGAAAACAGGGACGAGCTGCACGAGAAAACCCTGTCTCCCACCGAGACGCTGGTTGAAGTAGCTCCCCGCTCGCTGGTTGTCAGCGCAATCAAGCGCAGCAACGATGGCAAGGGATTGATCGTGCGAGTTTATAATCCTCTCCCTGGCACAGTCGAAGCATCTATCCGCCCAAACGTTGCTGCTGCCCAGGCTTTTAAGGCCAACTTACAGGAAGAGCGGCAAGAGCAGTTGCCCTGGCGTGCCGGGAATGGCGAACCTTTGCACGTACCTATACGCGCAGGCGAAATTGCAACTGTACTGTTTGTCTGAGAGCAGGAGTGCAGAGGGCGCAGCCCTCTGCCGGGGTCTGGGGAACGCGGTCTGGGAGACCGTGTGCAGGGGACCCAGAAAATCACCCCCTGCAAGTATAAGAGCAGGAGTGCAGAGGACGCAGTCCTTTGCCGGGGTCTGGGGTGTCCCTAGAAAATCACCCCCTTAAACGAATTTATGTAAATAATTGGAACCTGGTCAGATCAAGACCAAGTTCCTAAAGGTGTTGCTGTTTTCTCTTGATGAACGTTGTAATTGGAGACGGCATTTATGCAATGCATTTTCCTGAAAGGGGCATTTGTCCTACAATGATACATACGACGCATATAATGACAACTATACTCAATCTTGGCCCGGCTGCCGCGACGGCAACCCCTACCTCGACCGTTGTCACCACAACTCCTACAGCGACCTCATCGGGTGGGACACTGTCCACCTTGACCAATTCGTTAGGGGTAATTATCGGGTTTTTCGTTGCCTTCATCGTCATATTCTGGCTCAGCCTGATTATCTGGACCTTCCGCGATATCCGCTCGCGCACGCAAGATGCGTTTTTACAAATAGCTGCAACTTTGCTGGTCACCGTCTTCTTCATTGGTGGCCTCTTCATCTACATGATTCTCCGCCCCAGGCAGACACTGGCCGAGATCTACGAGCGGCAGTTGGAAGAGGAATCCCTCCTGGCCGAAATGACCGAGCGCCAGACCTGCAACAATTGTCATGCTCGCATTGAGCCTGATTTCCAGATCTGCCCATCCTGCGGCCAGAAACTGAAGCGGCCTTGCCCCAAGTGCGAGCGCCTGCTGGAACTGCGCTGGGCATTCTGCCCCTACTGCGCCACTAACCTTACCAGCATGCCACCCGTCCAGGGTATGCCCGGCATGCCCGCCATGCAAGGCAGCCCCAACGTTCCCATGGGCAGCCAGCGCTACTGATCACATGGGCGCACCCATGCAGGCGAACAAAATCGCCCGCCCATGTCATCCTGAGCGCGTGATCCGAGGCTCCAGGTATGTCATCCTTCGCTTCGCTCAGGATCTCTGTTGATCGGCACTGGATGCTTCGCCCAGCATGTCATCCGATATGGACATTAAAAAGCTAAAGCTCATCACTATACCCGATGCATTCTGGCCCAAAATGTGGTATACTTACTATAGTACAAACGTGCAAAAACCTGGCATGCTTGCCCTATTTTCCTTGTCTCACAAGGCATCTTTTTCTGGCATTCTTGACCCTTACGATACTATTCAGAAGCTCCGCTTCATTCTGTATAAAGAACATTAAAGGTACTGGCTATGGCAAAAACAAGAGAATCACTCATGAGCGATCAAATTGCTAATGAGCAGGCAACTCTACCCGATAATGCAGGAAATACAAGTGGTGGCAGTGGAAACGGCAATGGCAAGATAAACGGCAATGGCGATAACGGCTACAATGAGCAAAATATCCAGATTCTCGAAGGCCTGGAAGCCGTTCGCGTGCGCCCCGGCATGTATATCGGCGCGACCGACCAGCGCGGCCTGCACCAGCTTATCTACGAGGTCGTCGATAACAGCATCGATGAGGTCATGGCCGGCTTTGCCGATACCATCAACGTCACCATCCACGCCGATAGTTCGGTCACCATAGAAGATAATGGGCGCGGCATCCCCGTAGAGGAGCATCACCAGCGCCCCGGCCTCTCCACGCTCGAAGTCGTCATGACCATTCTCCACGCTGGCGGCAAATTTGGCGGCGGTGGCTACAAGATCAGCAGCGGCCTGCACGGCGTCGGCGTCTCGGTCGTGAATGCTCTCTCCGAGTGGTGCGAGGTTGAGGTGCGCCGCGACGGCCGTCGCTGGCGGCAGCGTTACGAGCGCGGCTTCACCGTCACTCCCCTGCTTGATGAAGGGCCAGCCGAGGGAACCGGCACGAAGACCTCATTTTTGCCGGACCTGACAGTCATGGAGACCCGCGACTTCAACTTTGATGTCCTGGCCCAGCGCTTCCGCGAGATGGCCTATCTTAATCGCGGCATGACCATCTCTCTGCGTGACGAACGCTGCGACCGCGAAGCCACCTTCTACTTCGAGGGCGGCCTGGTCTCCTTTGTACGCTACCTGAATAAGAACCGCAGCGTCCTGCAGGCCCGCCCCGTCAGCACCGAGCGCGAAATAGAAGGCGTCAAGGTCGAGTTGGCAGTTCAGTACAACGATAGCTGGACGACCACCGAGTTTTCCTTCGCCAACGGCATCAATACCGTTGACGGCGGCATGCATATCACCGGTTTCCGCAGCGCCCTCACCCGCTCGCTCAACGACTACGCGCGCAAAATGAACCTGCTCAAGGAAAAAGACAGCAACCTGACAGGTGAGGACGTGCGCCAGGGTCTCACAGCAATCGTCAGCGTCAAGCTTCCCAACCCGCAATTTGAGGCGCAGACCAAAGCCAAGCTCAATAATGCGGAAGTGCGCCCCATCGTCGAGGTCGTCACATCAGACATGCTGGCCCGGTACCTGGAAGAGACGCCCGGCGAAGCCAAAGCCATCATCGAGAAGTGTCTCACATCAGCCCGTGCGCGAGAAGCCGCCCGCGCCGCCCGTGAACTCGTACAGCGCAAGAACGCCCTGGACACAACCCTTCCCGGCAAGCTCGCCGACTGCTCCGAGAAAGTGGCCGACCGCTGCGAACTATACTTAGTTGAGGGCGATTCGGCAGGAGGAAGCGCGAAACAGGGTCGCGACCGCCATTTCCAGGCCATCCTGCCCCTGCGCGGCAAAATCCTCAACGTCGAGCGCGCTCGCGTCGACAAGATGCTCGAAAACCAGGAGATCAAAAACATCATCACCGCCATCGGCACCGGCATCGGCGAGCATTTCAACAAAGCCAGGCTGCGCTATGGGCGTATCGTGATCATGTGCGACGCCGATGTTGACGGCGCGCACATCCGCACGCTCCTGCTCACCTTCTTCTTCCGTCACATGGAGCAACTCATCACCGATGGCCACCTCTACATCGCACAGCCGCCGCTCTACCACATTCGCAAGGGCAAGCAAGTCCTCTACGTCTACTCCGACGAGGAGCGCGACCGCCTGGTCGAAGAATACAAAGCCGAGCACAACGGCAAAGAACCCGAAGTTGGCCGCTACAAAGGTCTGGGCGAAATGAACCCCGAAACCCTCTGGGAAACCACCATGGACCCGGCCAACCGCACCATCCTGCAAGTCACCATCGAGGAAGCCGTCGAAGCCGACAAAACCTTCAACATGCTCATGGGCGACGAAGTAGCTCCCCGCAAGCGCTTCATCGAAAGCCACGCCAAAAGCGCCAATTTGGACGTATAACAGAGATATTGTGCCAGCCCTTGTTTATGTATAATATATGGTCACCATGCCACTCGAAAAAGCCCCCTGGGGCGACTCGTTTGGTATGTGTACTGACAAGTTCGGCATTCAATGGATGATGAACATCGCGGGCCAGAGGGCGTAGCGCTTGCCCTCGCGCCCTACGATTAGCTCGCCGTCTCTTCCTGCCTCTTTCTCGGTGCAGCGCTCGATTCGAGCGAGTCGAGCAGCCGGCCCGCTACCGCAGCGATGTCATCGACAGCCGCGTAGAACGCCGCCTCGTTCCTCCTCGAGGGTTTGTTGAAGCCGCTGATCTTCCTGACGAACTGCAGCGATGCAGCGCGAATCTCTTCCTTCGTGGCGGGCGGGTCAAAATTGAAGAGCATCTGAATGTTTCTACACATAACGCTTTACCTCCTCTGCTATGGGTGCGTCGAGGAATTCCGTGATGATCGGCAGCAGCACCAGCGGCTGTCCCGCGCCATGAATCGCGTAGTACAAATCAGGGCCATTCACCCTGGCGTAACTTCTCTTGCTGATTGTCATGATCGTTCTCTTTCTCTCTTTCAGGGATGAAAGTGCTTTGACAATGTGGGAGCGGGAGCTGCCTTACGAAAGACAGTCTCTCGCTCCCCCTCTCTTTTTCCTCATTCGACGTATCACCTCGTAGACCCGGATACGGTTATAGCGTTGCAGCAGCACAGGTGAAAGAATAAGCAGCACATACACCACACAGGCCTTGACAAAACCAATCCGATTGGTTCGTCCAGAAACAAGCTGCCAGATGGAGAAGAGGAGAAAGGCCAGAAAGGCCCCCAGATGGACCGCCTCATATAATCGTGTGCGTTGCTCAAATTTGAGCAAAGACTCGATGGTGCTTGTGATATTAATGACGCGAACGCCATATTTTTTTCTGAAATAATCGCCACCTGTGGGGACATAGCGCTTGATCCAGAGGACGCCCAGCCGCTCATATAATTGAGGACTTTCAAAACGTTTCGGGGCAAACCAGAAATCCCAGGCGCGGTGCTGTAACCACCCCAGCCGAGGCTCGCCCAATACATCTGTATTCGTGGTCGTTCCTTTGGTTCTAGATTTCACTCCTCCTGCTCCTTACTACAGGAACTCTGCTACTGCATCGAGGAACTGCTCTCGTTCCTTCATGAAAAAAAACATATGCCCACCCTCGAACGTGAGCATGTTTGATCCCTGTATGCCTGCATGCATTTTTTCAGCTAATGTATAGGGAACAGTCTTATCGTTCTTCCCATGCATAATAAGCGTTGGCATATGTAATGTATGCAACTTGCCGCTGCCATTGTAGTCCGATGACGCCTGCAGTTGTCGCCTGAATGCGTAACGCGGCTGGGGATACTTACTCCTGAAGATGGGCATGCCGGATAGAATGCCGTAGAAGTACCGCCTCCAACTCTTGATACTTCTCGCGGACGTGGATACCAGCACGAGCTTTTTGACGCGCTCTGAATATCGCAGCGCCACGGCCTGCGCGATACGCCCTCCCATCGAAACGCCCAGGATGTATGCCTGCTCAATGCCAAGCGCCTGCATCAGCTTTGCCGTATCATCGGCCATCATGTCAATCGAATAAGGTGCGTCCGGTTTGTCTGTGCGGCCCGCACCACGGTTATCAAATGCCAGCACCCGATATTTTTTAGCCAGCCAATCAATGATTCCTTCCCACTCGGATATGTCAGTTGCAAGCCCAACGATCAGCACCAGCGGCTCACCTTCACCACGTATTTCGTAATACATCTGGATATCATTAACTTTTATATATGGCATGTATGCAGTATCCCCCGATTATAATTTGTAACATGATCGTAGCCTGTAGGGGCAAGGAGCGGTTGGGTTGCGGTGTGGGGGCCTTGTGCTTGCCCTCGCGCCCTTGGCTCTTCGCTCATCCTAACAAACCTACCCTTGGAAAGCCTTGCGCCTTGTCCTGTGCCCTCGCGCTCGACCTCGCGCCACTCCTCTCCCCATCATTGCCGAATTCTTCTATACGTTATGTCGAAATCGTGCTCCCACGCGGTACCGTCACTTGATTTCTCCCAATGGGCGGTGATGGTATCCCCATCATTGCTCAATTTGCCCTCATAGCGCTGCCAGAAGCCTGGTGATTCCCTCCACATCTTCCATACGCTCTCCGAGAAGCTCATCTCATAGACCCTCGAAACGCTGCGAGCGTCATAGTAGAGCACTGTGTAGTCTGGCCTCGATTCATCCCGGCCGATGAGCCAGATGGCAGTGGGTGGACTGGGTGGTTTGTCGCCCATGCGCATCACAAGGAAAGCTCCGTCCTGCAACCACTCGAAAGAGACAAGCCCTTTTACTGTGGCAGATGGACTCGGAAGAAAAGCTGCGTTTGAAAGTTCCATCTCCCAATCGCCAACCAGCATCTCTAAGTCCTTGAGCGCCGGATTCGGTTTAGGCGAACTAGCCTCTACCATCCTATTCCTCCTTATAGAAGCTCTGTCCCGGCTGCCTCAGCTCCGGCGGAAACTCCTGCAACAGCCACAGGTTGCCATCGGGGTCACCGAATCCCGCATACTTCACACCCTGAACATCTGTGATCTCGCCTACCTCAAGCCCCCGCTTCACCAGCGCTTCACGAGCCTCGCTTATATCCGCTACCACCAGGTGCAGCCCCTTGACCGATCCCGGCTGCATATTGGTGAGTTCGCCCATACCCGTCCCGAAGACAATCGAACAGGCCGACCCCGGCGGCGTGAACTGGACAACTCTCATCGTATCGCTAATACGTGTATCAACCTCTAACTTAAAGCCAGCCTTTTCATAGAAAGCCCTGGCGCGGTCAACATCAGAAACAGGTACCGGCACCAGTTCCAGCCTCATCTCAGGTACTGACTGGACACCCTCTTTGTTGTTATCCGCCATTATTCTTGCTCCTTTGATGAAATTTGACGACCAGGATCGACAAGGCTAGTGTGGCATGTCATGCTGTAGGGGCAGGGCTTGTCCCTGCCCTGAGCCGAAGCCCTGAGTGCAGTGAAGGGGAAGGGGAAACATCCGCTGCCCCACCCATGTCATGTTGAGCCCATTCGCTTCGCTCAGGGGAAACTCCGCGAAACATCCGCTGCCCCACCCATGTCATGTTGAGCGCAGCGAAACATCCGATGTTTATCGAGAGGGAGACCCTTCCCCTTCACTTCGTTCAGGGCTTCGGCTCACTCGCTCAGGATGACATATGGTACCGATCCTGGTTGGTAAAAATCATGTATTGGCAGGCTCGTAGCGAAGGACGCGAAATCGTATATCTGTTCTCGTAGGGGACTCAATAATCTCCGTTCGTTCCAGTTCAATCGGCTCATCGCCCAGATGCTCGAAAAATCGCAGACCTTCTCCAAGCAGTACTGGTACGATGCCAATCGAAAGTTCGTCTGCAAGCCCGGCTCGTATGCATTGCTGGGCAGTTTGCGCGCCGCCTATCACCATCACATTTTTGTCACCTGCCGCCGCTTTTGCTTGTGCAATGGCATGTTCGATCCCGTCAGTGACAAAGGTAAAGGTTAAATTTTCATTTTCTCCCCTGGCCACTTGTTCTGGAACAGCATGCGTCAGCACAAAGATCGGCACTTGAAATTCGTAGCCTGTG
>CADDZH010000130.1 GCA_902812455.1 Chloroflexota bacterium
GGGTACATATTTCCAGGCATTCCCGTACGAGATCGAGCGCTTCCATAAAGGGGCGTTTTGTCTCCTGGTAGTCCATGTTGTAGCCAGAGGGCAATCCGCTGGTAATGCCCAGGATTTCTTGTTGCAGCGCGAGCATTGTTTGAGCGCGTGCCCGCACCAGCTCCATGACTCCCAGGTTGCGCTTCTGGGGCATGATGCTGCTGCCGGTGCAGAGTTCTTGAGGAACCTGGAAGAAGCCGTACTCTGCCGTCGAGAAGAGCAAGATATCCTGTGCCAGCTTGCTCAGGTCGAGCATGATCTGCACCAGGGCCTGCACAATGGCCGCCTCGATCTTGCCGCGACTATTCTGCACATAGAGGACGTTGTTCTGCACGCGCGAGAAGCCGAGCAGGTCAGCGCAGTACTGGCGATCAATGGCGATGGGTACGCCGTAGCCGGCAGCGGAACCAAGCGGCGATTGATCGTTGAGGATGTAGGCTGCTGAGAGCAACTGCTCGTCATCAAGCAGGGCCTCGGCAAAGCTGGCAGCCCACAGGCCCACCGACGAGAGCATGGCACGCTGCATGTGTGTGTAACCAGGCATAGGAGTGTTCGCTTGCTCGCTAGCCAGTTCCAGTAATGCCGTGCAGAGAGCACATAGCCTGGAAGCTACGTCGTGTAGTTGTTCTTTGCCGTAGAGACGCAGGTCTACCAGCACCTGGTCATTGCGCGAGCGTGCCAGGTGTATTTTCTTGCCTGCTGCGCCTGCTACCTCCACCAGGTAGTTCTCGATGCGTGTATGTACGTCTTCATCCTGCAGGCCGATAGTGAATTCGTGTCTCGCCTCCATCTTGAGGATGTCGCCCAAGGCGTCTTTCAATGCCTTGTGCTCCGCTTCTGTCAGGATGCCGATTTTCGCCAGCATAGCGATATGGGCCAGCGATCCCCAGACATCATGGCGAATCAGGCGGGCATCGAGGACACTATTCTGGGCAGCCTCGAAGCGCTCTACCTGCTCATTTAAACGGTAGCTTTTCTGCCAGAGTTTGGTCATAATTGAGCCTCCTGAAAGGCAATAAAAAACCCTCGCCCCTTCCGCCGAACAACGCTGAAGGGACGAGAGCCAGATATTTGCTCCCGTGGTGCCACCCTGATTGCCACTATCTGCTACACTGCATCTTCCTCACATCCTTGTGATGAAAAGATGGTGACCACTCTTTTTGCGGTTCTTGTGCTGCGTGGGAACCAGCCACCTGTGCCTACTTGCCTCGTATAAAGGCTTTCTTCGGCCAGCCGCTCACGAAGGCGTTCTGGGAAGGCAGTTCCATTCCGGACTTTCACCAGGCTCCGGATCGCTGTTGGCTGCCCGGCCCATACTATGTTCGCTCAACGCGGGTCAGTCTTTATCAATTTGTATGTTGTAAGCATAGCAGCAGAAACAAAAAATGTCAATGGAAGATCGCATTTGCATGCGTGAACGAGCGTTCTTGACGTGCTTTTCTTCGTTCTATACAATGAGCAGGGAGATTTTTCGGGGTCTCCATCCTGTGTAGTGATTTATGAGGACGGCCGGTAAATCGGCGCTGGCCACGATAAATCGGCCGGGACAAGGGGCCGATCAATCGGCAGTGAGCGCAATACATCGGGTTCCACGATAAATCGGGAACCTACTACTGTGTCAAACTTCAATTGATAGATGCAAACCTGGCCCCCACAAGGGAGGCCACGACATATTATCGGTCACATGAAGCTTGACGGACTACTACGGGGAGACAATCATGGCAGATCGTGTGGGGCAACAGCTTGGCAATTACCGCCTCGTCCGCTTATTGGGCCGAGGTGGCTTTGCTGAGGTCTACCTGGGCGAGCATATCTACCTGGATACTCCTGCAGCCATTAAAGTACTGCACGCTCAATTAGCTGATGCCGACGTGGCGCAATTTCGTTCTGAGGCACGCACTATTGCTCGCCTGGTGCATCCCCACATTGTGCGCGTGCTTGAATTTGGCGTGGAGGACGCGGCTCCATTCCTGGTCATGGACTATGCTCCCAATGGCACCTTACGCCAGCGCCATCCCGAAGGAACTCGACTTCCGCTCTCCACCGTTGTCGACTATGTCATGCAGCTCGCCGGTGCTTTGCAATATGCCCATGATCAGGGAGTGATTCACCGCGATATCAAACCGGAGAATATGCTGCTGGGTAGGCGCAACGAAGTCTTGCTCAGTGATTTTGGCATTGCTCTCGTGGTCAGTTCGTGGCATTACAGCACGCAAAGCCTGCAGGAACTGGTTGGCACCATCGCCTATATGGCGCCGGAGCAGATTCAAGCGCAGGCTGGTGAGGCCAGCGATCAGTATGCCCTCGGTATCGTTGTCTATGAATGGCTGGCCGGTACGCGGCCCTTCCAGGGATCAATTGCTGAGATCGCAGTGAAGCAGGCTACAGTGCCTCCTCCCTCCTTACGTGAGAAGATACCTGCGCTCTCTACTGGGGTCGAAGAGGTAGTCATGAAGGCCCTGGCTAAAGACCCGAAGCAGCGCTTCGAGAATGTGCAGGCATTTGCCACTGCTCTGAAAGAAGCCTACCAGAGGGAACCCATGCTTCCTGGTGCTCGTCCCACCACGCCCCTTTGGCCGGAACACTCGTCTTCCTCCACTGATGATACAATCCCCCTCTCAAATGAAGCGGCGCTGGCTGCAGCCCCTTTCGCAGTGCAGGAAGCCTCAACCAGCACGCCCCAGGCTGCATCGCCTGCAAGTGATGGCCCTCCTGCGCGGAAAGAAACATCTGCACTGGAGCAGCCGCTTGCGACACCATCCCCACCGCGAGCGTGGCCACGTGTATCCCGGCGGGTCGCCATAGCAGGGATAGCAGGAGCGGCAGCCATTGTAGTGGGAGGTGGGATCACCTGGCTGGTACGTATGCAAGGATCTCAAGGGGGCGTCATCCCTGCTACCCCTCCCACGAATATGGGAGTTGACATCTATATCTATCGTGGTCATACCGGCTGGGTATGGTCGGTGGCCTGGTCGCCTGATGGGAAGCGTATTGCTTCAGCCAGTGCTGATAAGACCGTGCAGGTGTGGGATGCAAACAATGGTGGGAATCCATATGTGTATACAGGCCATTCCGATTCTATCTACGCAGTAGCCTGGTCGCCTGATGGCAGGCGCATCGCCTCGGGGAGCTATGATACAACGGTGCAGGTCTGGGACGCGACAGGAGGACATCCTCAAACCTATACCGGCCATTCCTCGTGGGTATGGACGCTGGCGTGGTCACCTGATAGCCTGTACATTGCTTCTGCAGGGGGCGACAAGACGGTACAGGTATGGAATGCCGCCGGCGAGCGCCGCCTTTTTACCTACACCGGTCATTCTGGCTCTGTCTATGCAGTGGCCTGGTCGCCTGACGGCAGCTATATTGCTTCGGGAGGAGCCGATGGGACGGTGCAGGTGTGGGACGCGACAAATGGCAGCCAGATTTTTACCTATCAGCCATACTCTCCCGCATTGATATGGTCGCTGGCGTGGTCACCTGATAGCAAACGCGTCGCCGCTGCGTGCGATGATCAGGCGGTGCGTGTCTGGGATGCGGTTAACGGTGATCATCCCTACACCTATTATGGTCATTCTGATTCTGTCTACACTGTTGGATGGTCACCCAATGGCGCAAGGATTGCCTCTGGCGGAGCCGATAAGACGGTACAGGTCTGGGATGCTACCGATGGTGGAAATGCCTACACCTATACTGGCCACTCTAATGCCGTGCGCTCGCTAGGCTGGGCACATGACAGCAAACGCATCGCTTCTGGCTCCTGGGATAAGACGGTGCATGTCTGGAAGGCGGGATGATTCCCCATTTCATGCCTGCGCAAACGTATCAATCATCAGCCTGACATCGTCGCCTAGCGGATAAAGGATGGGGCAGGTGCAGCCGCTGCGGTTGTATTCCTCCACTTTTGCGCGGACTTCACCAGGTGTGCCACTCGCGGTAATGCGCTCAATCAATTCGTCGGGCACAAATTGCATGGCCTCGTGAATCTGTTCTCTGGTGGCAGGCCAGCCGAGGATGCTCTGCACCTTCTTCACCGTTTCCGGCGGTGTCCCGCTTGCTTGCGCAATATGCGGCTGTTGCGCGAGGTATTGCGTGATCAGTTCCTTGGCCGCCTGCACAGCACGATGGTGATCGTGATCGACCGAGCAGACGATTAACTGGGGACGATCAATGTCGTCCAGGTGGCGCCCGGCTTTTTGTGCTCCGATATCAAGATGCTTCAGGGCTTCCTGATTGTACTCTGGCGGGACACAGTAATTGAGCACCACACCATCGGCGATCTCGCCTGCCAGCTCCATCATGCCCATATGCGTCGCGCCAATGTAGATCGGCACGTTGCGGGGCTCGCGGCGCCCATGCACGACATCTAGCTCAATGTCATCCACATGATGGAATTCGCCGTGAAAGGTGACGCGCTCCATGTTGAGCAAGCGCCTCAGAACCTCAACGGTCTCCCGCATGGCCTTGAGGGGCTTTTTGCGTTCAACGCCCACCTGCCTGGCCAGTGGATCCCACCACGCGCCAAGCCCACAGATGATGCGATTCGGGGCAAGATCATCGAGCGTCAGGAAGGTCGCGGCGAGCAGGCCGACGTTGCGCGTCCAGTTGTTAATCACGCCGCTGCCGATTTTAATGCGCGAGGTTACGGCTGCAAAGGCGGCCATGGGCACGATGGCATCGCGCACCAGGCGCGATTCGGCCTGCCACACGGCCTCGAAGCCGCGCTGCTCAGCGTACTGTGCATGGGCCATGCCTTCACGGATCTCATGTTTGTCTTGCAGGTACAGCGCCACGCGAGCCATATATTTTACCTCCTGAAGATGTACCGGTAGTGCTCGGCTACGAGGTCGGCGGGAAAGAAGCGTAGCAGCGAAACGATAACCAGGGCGAAGGCCACCCAATCGAACCCGGCATCAAGCGGGACGCCCAGAACGGTACCTGCCAGGGGAAGAACGGTGCTCAATATGACTTCATTGATTGCATCGGGGAAGAGCAGGATAACCAGCAGGCCGGCAATGGAGCCGAAAAAGAGCAGCTTTCTCCATAGAGCGACGCGACGGTCTATCATAAGTGCCCAGATGAGCCTGATTGTTTTGGCTGCGTGCAAGAAGATATCGATGTGTCGTGGGCGGTTGCGCTCCATGCCGGTATCCCATGACGCCCCTTGCGACGGTCTATCGAAAACCTGCTGTTCATAGTAGCGGCTTCGATGCTGTTGCGTCGAACTGGATGATTTCATAAGGCTCTACCTCCTTCGTTTCTATTCCTTTTACGTAGCTGACCGCTTGCAGGTTTTATAAAAGTTTTGATAGTGCATCTGCCAGTCTTCGCCGGTATGGGTTGGTATCCGGCCCATTTCGTGTGGGGCAGACACGGTTGGATAGTAAAACGATTGCCAGGTCGTGCGGCGGGCTGATGACCATCGAGGTTCCGGTAAAGCCGGTATGCCCAAAAGTTTCACTGCTGGCTAAGCAGCCCATAAAAGATGGCCTGTTGATCATCCAGCCTAGACCAAAAGATTCTTGAGAATCGGGGCTTTGTGGCGTTACCATGTCAATGACGCTGCTCGTCTCAAGCACTCTCTTCCCTGCATATTCACCTCTTTTGAGAAGCATTATACAAAACCTGGCTAGATTCTCAACGGTTGAGAAGAGGCCAGCGTGCCCGGCTACTCCACCCAAAACCCAGGCATTTTCATCATGCACCTGGCCATGTACAAGCCCTCCTCGCCATTCCACATACTCGGTAGGCGCGACCTGCTCCCAGAGTGTTTCCGGTGGATTGAACATGGTATCGCGCATCCCTAATGGCTCGAAAAGATATTGCTGGGTATACTCATCCAGCGTCATTGAAGTTAGCGCACGAACAAGTTCTCCAAGCAGGATAAACCCAACGTCGCAATAGAGCTGCCCGGTGCCAGGAGGGAATACGAGGCTTTGACGGTAAATCGCTTCTAGAAGGCTATCCCTGCTTTTGTAGTGCTTGTAGAGCGGAAGAGGGCCTGGTAATCCAGAGGTGTGGGTAAGGAGATGCCAGATCGTTACAGAAGCCTTTAGCTGATCAGAACCAAATTGTGGCAGGTATGCCGCGACCAGATCGCTGAGTTTGAGCAAACCATGCTCTATCATGCGCATGATTGCGCAGGTGGTTGCGACGACCTTGGTCAAAGAGGCGAGATCGTAGAGCGTTTTCGTGGTGACAGCAATGGGCTTATAGGCATCGTAGCTTTTGTCTGCCGTTCTCCCATAGGCAGAACATTTGAGGGTCTCCCCACACCAGCCAATCCAGAGGGTGGCGCCTGGAAACGCTCTTGCCTGGATTGCCTGCTCGATGATCTCGTCGATTTCGCGTAAGATTGCCGGTAGTAAATTGGTTTCCATGATCACCTACTGTAATTTTTTGGGGTGAACGAGGAGCGATGAGGCGCGGGGACAAGCACCAGGCCCCCTCCTATCCTCGCCTGCACCCCTTGTCCCTACAGGGACGTCGTGTGGTTGCATTGTTGGTGATTGTGAGCAGGTGGGGGATGTGATCACGGGGGGACAAGCACAAAGCCCCCTCCCATCCTCGCCTGCACCCCTTGTCCCTACAGAACCGAGGTGACGTTTGTCCTGGTTGCCCGATT
Source organism: Chloroflexota bacterium (assembly GCA_902812455.1). The sequence goes on from CADDZH010000130.1 coordinate 6,665, forward strand.
CGGTTGTCAAAGTTCATCAGGATGTTTTTTTGTTAACCTGCATTAAGAAGTTGACAAACGCCTATTGTTTCGCGGCCATGTACGCATCGTAGTTGGCCATAAAATGGGGTGCTCGTTGCCGGAGTATACTGTCGTTGAAGCGCCCGTTGCGCATCATATAGTCATAGGCGAAAGGTAGGGGATCGAGCTGCAATTTTTCGTGGAAGGCTTCGTACCAGGCGTAGCTGCGCTCGGCAATACCCAGCATCTTATCGACGTCTGGCCTGTGAGCCTGCTCGAATGTCTTGAGGGCAGCCGAAACATCCGCGGTTTGCTGAAAGGCATGGTAAAGCGCGATGGCGTCCTCAAGCGCCATGCGTGTACCGGAGCCAATCGAGAAGTGTACCGTGCGTAGCGCATCGCCAAGCAACACAATGTTCCGGTAACTCCACCACTGGTTGGTCACTATTCTAAAATTGAGCCATAGCGATTTGTTAGAGAGGAGTGGATGCCCTGCCAGGTCTTTCGCGAAGACCTGCTCGCAATAGGCGCGGCTTTCTGCATCGGACATGTGCTCAAAGCCTGCCTCATTCCATGTCTGGGCATCGCATTCTACAATGAACGTGCTGGTAGTGGCGCTGTAGGGATAGCAATGGGCAACAAAGCTTCCACCACGATAGCTGCGGAAGATCAGCGAGAGGGTATCGAATAGCTGGTGCGTGCCGTACCAGATGTATTTGTTCGAGAGGAAGTGACTTGAAGGCTGGAAATGCTCAGCAAATTGCTGCCTGACCACGCTATTGACGCCATCTGCCCCAACAATCAAATCGCAGTCCGCGAAGGGAGAGATATCGGAAAACCGAGTATCAAAATGCATCTCGACCCCATAATGCCGGCAGTGCTGCTGGAGGATTTGCAGTAGCGTGAGCCGGGCAATGCCGGAATACCTGCTGCCATCGATGCGCACTTGTTCGTCTTTATGCACGATCGTTTGATCGTCCCACCTCTTCATCTCGGATTCGATCTCGGCATACGATGCAGGGTCGTTTTCTTGCAGAAAGGAGAGCGCTCGCCCGGAGAAGACAACTCCCCAGCCATATGTTGCACCGGCTGGATTCTGCTCCACGATGCGGATGTGGTGCGCGCGATTGCTCTTTTTCATCAACAATGCAAAGTACAGTCCTGCCGGCCCACCCCCGACGATACCGATCTTCATAAAATCAATCCTCTCTGTGATGCAGGCAAGCCCAATTTATGAAATTTGACGATCACAATCGGTCACCCATGTCATCCTGAGCCCATTCGCTTCGCTCAGGGGAAACTCCGCGAAGGATCTCAGTCGATCGGCTGCGGATGTTTCGCTTCGCTCAACATGACATGCTTGACGCATCCGTCGAACATGTTGACCGATCCTGGTCGTGAAAAATCATTGATGACGGACCGTGTTTCTAGCATAGAATGTACATTGGGATGATGTGGGTGTCAAATGATGAAGATGAACAAGAGCGGGCAACGATTATATTTGGCGGGGTATAATCGATAGGATGGATGATCTTCATGATTGAACCTTGCCTGACGGTCGAGATAGCAGAATGAGAGGAATATATCATGGCAACCGATATCAAACAGACATTGGGACTTTCCCTGGGCACAGATTTTTATTTGATGGATGAACTGCTGACTGAGGAAGAGCGCCATGTTCGCGACAAGGTACGCGCGTTCAGTGACCGGGAAGTTATTCCCATTATCAACGATTACTGGGAGCGCGCCGAATTTCCTTTTGAACTCATTCCCAAGCTGGCGGCTCTTGGCATTGCCGGGTCCGATATCCAGGGCTATGGCTGCCCAGGCATGAGCGCGATTGCTTCTGGCCTGATTGCACTGGAACTGGCTCGCGGCGATGCCAGCGTCTGTACATTTTTTGGTGTGCATTCAGGCCTGGCGATGCATTCCATTTCCATGCTGGGATCTGAGGAGCAGAAGCAGCGCTGGTTGCCGCCAATGGCGCGTATGGAAAAAATTGGTGCCTTTGGCCTGACCGAGCCTAATCATGGCTCTGATGCCGTAGCCCTGGAGACTCGCGCCCAGCGGGTTGGGAACGAGTATGTTATTAACGGGGCGAAGCGCTGGATTGGCAACGCTTCTTTTGCCGATGTCACAGTAATCTGGGCGCGCGACGATGATGGCAATGTGGGCGGCTTTCTTGTCGAAAAAGGCACACCAGGCTTCGAGACGAGCATTATGACGGGCAAGGTGTCCAAGCGAGCCGTCTGGCAGACAGACATTACGCTCACGGATGTGCACGTGCCTGTCGAGAACCGCCTTGCGCTCGCTCGTAGCTTCAAGGATACCTCGCTTGTCCTCACAGCCACTCGTTCCGGCGTCGCCTGGGAAGCGATCGGCCATGCTATCGCCGCCTACGAGATCGCGCTTACTTACGCCAAGGAGCGGGTGCAGTTTGGCAGGCCGCTGGCGAGCTTTCAGATCATCCAGACCAAGCTTGCGACGATGCTTGCCAATGTAACCACCATGCAACTGCTCTGCCTGCGGCTCAGCCAGCTCCAGCAAGAGGGCAGGATGACGGCAGCAATGGCTTCGCTGGCGAAGATGAACAATGCCCGCCTGGCTCGTGAGGTTGTTGCGGAAGCGCGGGAGATGCTTGGCGGCAATGGCATCCTGCTGGATTATCACATTGCCCGCCACCATGCCGATATCGAAGCTGTGTTCACATACGAGGGAACGGATACTATCCAGTCCCTGATCGTGGGGCGAGAGATTACGGGAAGGCAGGCCTTTTCACCACATTAGGCCTTTGTTACAGTTCAGATGAGAAGGATATGAGGAATAGCTCTGGAGCCGATAAATCGGCGGTGGGCACGATAAATCGGCCCCTACAGAGGATCTGCCTCGTCAGCATGGGTTAGTGGGAGCCTCTGTAGCGGTCAAGTTCTTGTTGTAATGCTTCTAGCCGTCTACAGAGGCGCAGGATTACTTCGATGCCTTCCAGGTTGATGTCGAGATCGCTGTGCATGCGGCGAATGCGCCGTAACAGGGCGATCTCTGCTTCGCTGTAGCGCCTTCCTTCTCCAACCACTTCTACGCCCTCAACTACCTTTGCTTCCCGAAGCTGGCGAATCACCTCTATGTCTAAATGGCTATATTGCGCTGCTTCCTGTTCGCTATAGTAGGTCTTTGGGGACGCTTGCTCCAAGCGAATACGTGTATATCGTAGTTCGTCCATCGTGATCTCCTGTTGTATACTCGACCTTTGCGGGTTGAGCGTGTATACTTCCCCTCCAGGGGCGACACGTATGCTGGCCTTTCACAGCCCGCTTGAGGGATTGAAACCAGCTTCCGAGGGCCGGTAGCCAAGCGAACGGGCGAATGCTTCAAAGAGCCGCCGTTGCTCGCTGTCCAGATGTGTGGGAAGCACGACATTGACTTCAGCATACAGATCGCCCCGCTTATCTGGCTGCCCCAGGTGCGGCATACCCTGTCCTCGCAGGCGGAACGATTTTCCGTTAGGCGTTCCTTCTGGAATGCGCAACATGAGCCGCCGTCCATCGGGAGTTGCTACCGGAACCTCTCCGCCCAGCATGGCTACTGCCAGGGGTACCTCTACGTTCGTGTGCAGCGTTGTGCCTTCGCGCCTGAAAGCGAGGTCTGGTACGATGTGAACGCGCAGGTAGAGATCGCCGCGTCCCGCCGTGCCCTGCAAACCCTGCCCAGCAATGCGAATGCGGGAGCCTTCATCGACGCCAGCCGGAATCTTCACTTCCAGGCGGTGCGTCGTGCCATCTGGCTCTGCCAGCTCAAATGTGCGCGTTGCGCCCTGGTATGCTTCAGCGAGTGTCACATCCACGGGCGACTCCACATCTTCGCCCCTGGTTGCCCGTTGACGAGCGCGCCCAGTTCTGCCTGTATATACACGGCCTTCTCCAGAAGGAAAGCCTGAGCCAAAGTATGTCTCGAAGAAGTCAGAGAACGGTGATTGCCCGCCAAACAGGTCTTCCAGGTCTTCTGGGCTGACGGTGCGGTACTGGTAGGTACCTCCTCTGAACCCGCCTGCTCCTGCGCCGGCTCCTGCTTCGCCTGGCCAGTGACCATAGCGCTGATAGTAGTCACTCATTTCGTCATATTTTTTGCGCTTTTCCGGGTCTGATAATACTTCGTTCGCTTCGTTGATCTCTTTGAATTTTTCTTCGGCAGCTTTATCACCCGGATTGACATCGGGGTGATACTGGCGTGCTAGCTTGCGATATGCTTGCCGTATAGTTTTTTGATCGGCGTCTTTACTCACGCCGAGAATCTTGTAATAATCTTTGAAATCAACAGCCATAAATCCTCTCCAAAAAACACCTCTACCAAATTGGATAACACCTGGTTACAGGTGATCTTCGTTAGTATATCACAAGACGGGCGACCATCAAGGCAATAAATGCCGCACCCAACCGCCAGGGATGGTGGGAAAGGACGGGCGACCATCAAGGCCCACCACCCCGCTCCACAACCGCCCTCGCCCCTACGATATATGGCGCCTGGTTGCATTTATGTTGGGCAGGTCAGGATTGGGACAATTGTGACGGTGGGACAGCAGGAGTATCAGGATTGCCAGAGAGGGTGTGGAAGGGGGGGTGCTGCAAGCAGGGATGGTCAGGCAGGGTGTAGAGGCCGCGCGCAGGGGAGACCAGCTTGCCGGAGTGGCAGAGCCGCTGGAGGGTCTTGCGAATGGTCTCGTAGCTGGCCGGAAGCTCCTCGGTCAGCTCGACAGCAGTCATGGGAGCCGAAGCGCGGCCTAAGGCAGCCAAGATATCCAGTTGGGTGAGCGTGAGGCGCTCGTGTGGCGTGAGCAGAGGCGAGGTGAGCGCGCTGGTAGGCGGCTGGTGCCAGGATATGATGGGAGCCGCCAGGGTGGAGGAGTCGGTGCCAATGGTGAAGGAGAGGGTGGCAGGCGATGAGGCAGCCAGGCTGTGCTTGGGGGTCACGAGCAAGCGGAGGGAGTCGTCCGCGGGATCAGCTTCAGGGTCTGGGGCGAGCAAGAGCGCGCTATGGACCGAAGGCAGGCCAGGCAGATGCTGCAGGCGAGCCGGGTCCAGAGTTTTAGGCAGGGAGCGGGTGAGAGGACGGATGAGGACGATGGCGCAGTTGGTCTCTTGAGCGAGCAGGGTGAGCTGAGGCAGGAGGCGACGAAAGAGGGCTTCGCGAGCCAGTTCGGGGGTATCG
>CADDZH010000131.1 GCA_902812455.1 Chloroflexota bacterium
GGTATTACTAAGTTAACATAGGTATACTTAAAATAAGAGTAATCTATCTAAAAGGAGTATTACCATGCAAGAATTTGAGACTACAGTTACAGAAAAAGGACAGGTAACTATTCCTCAAGAGATCCGCCGCATGATGGGCTTACGTCCACATGATAAAGTCGCCTTTGAAGTAGAGGGTGACGTTGTCAGAATCAGGCGCGCATCCTCAAAGCTCCTGCAAGGGTATGGAGCGGTAACACCCAGGAAAAGGCCGGAGGATTTCAAGGAACTACGGGAAAACTTTGAAAAAGGAGTAGCCGAGGACGTAGACTCCGAGGCTTAAGCAGCAACAATGGAGATGCGCTTTTTAGATACCAACATTTTATTGCGTTACTTTACAGGGGATGATCAGCAGAAAGCCCAACGGGCATTGGATCTTTTATTAAGGGTGGAGCGAGGTGAGGAAAAAATAATAACCTCCTCGCTCGTTATTTTTGAAACAATTTTCACCTTACAGCGCTTTTACCAGGTGCCACGCCAGCGTATAAAAGAACTCATCCTGCCTATTATCTCCCTGCGAGGACTGTACCTGCCAGGAAAAAGTGTTTACTACCGAGCCTTCGACCTCTATGTCACTAAGAATATTTCTTTTGCCGATGCTTACAATGCTGCCTATATGCAGGCCGATCAAGTATTCAGCATCTATAGCTGGGATACAGACTTCGATAAAATTGAAGGCATTGTACGCCTAGAACCCGAATAGGGATACCGGGAATGATGGTGAAGAAGTGGTAGGAGGGGAAGCGCGTGGGCGCGAGGACAAGCACAAGGCCCCCTCCCATCCGCGCCTGCACCCACAGCTTCGATACATCGAGCTTCTACAAGTCCCTACAGGCGATGGGATTGGTTCCCCGTTCCCGAACTGGTTGGTAAACATCATCATTGGCGGTGGGCGCGATAATGAAGTTTGACAAATTCATTGGGGTATTGTGAGGGCGCGATACATCGGGCCCCTACGACCGATCAATCGGGTTCCACGATAAATCGGGAACCTACGGGTATCCCCGAATGATTTTGTTCATGGCCAACATCGGGTTCCGCGATAAATCGGGAACCTACGGCTATTCCCACATTATTTTATTACCCCTCATTATCGTGCCCATGCTTACATTCATGGCGCCCACCCGCACATCATCGACGGGAATAATTTCCCCCAGGCTCATGTTGTAACTAGTGACTAGCAATCGCGGGTGGAGAGTGCTAGACATGCCGGTATTTCCATGCTATAATCTAGCAATCTCACATGTTGATTGCTAAAACGGGCGCAAGCAGTTGCGCCTAGCTAGAGTGAGGAGTTAAAACCTAATGAAGTGTGAACGTTGTCAAAAGAATCCCGCCCGCGTGCGTATTGACCAGATCGTCAATGGTCGCCGTGAGCAACATTACCTCTGCCAGCAATGCGTCGAAGAGCTTATGAGCGAGGCAATGGAGCAGATGGGTGGTATGATGGATGGTCAGGGGACGCCTGAAGGCATGCCTTTCGGTTTTGTTCCTCCTGGTATGATGAACAACTTCGCCTCTGCTGCTAACGGCACCAATACAGCAACTGCCGAGCAGCGAGCTAAACATAGTAAAACCCCTACACTGGATCAGTATGGGCGCGATCTGACGGCTGAAGCCGCCGAAGGAAAACTTGATCCCGCGGCTGGACGAGAGCGCGAGCTGCGCCGTGTCATCACCGTACTGGGTCGTCGGCAGAAGAACAATCCGGTGCTGATTGGTGAACCGGGCGTTGGTAAAACAGCAATCGTCGAGGAACTGGCCCGCCGTATTCATGAGGGCGCTGTACCGGCAGGATTGCGTGGCAAGCGCATCGTTGCCCTCAATATTGGTGGTATGGTTGCCGGCGCGATGTTCCGTGGGCAATTTGAGCAGCGCATCAAGTCCATTCTTGAGGAACTGCGACAGGCCAAAGATGTGATTGTCTTTATCGATGAATTACATACGGTCGTTGGAGCAGGCGCTGCTGAAGGCGCTGTTGGAGCCAGCGACATGCTTAAGCCAGCCCTGGCCCGTGGCGAAATTCATTGTATCGGTGCCACAACACTCGATGAATATCGCAAATACATCGAGAAGGATGCTGCCTTAGAGCGCCGCTTCCAGCCGGTGTTCGTTGATGAGCCTTCTGTAGAAGAGGCTATCGAGATGCTGCACATCGTGCGTCCTAACTATGAGGCGCACCATGGCGTGAGCATTACCGATGAGGCGGTTGAAGCAGCCGTGAAGCTGTCTGATCGCTATATCAACGATCGCTTCTTGCCTGACAAAGCCATCGATGTCATGGATGAAGCTGCCTCTGCCCTGCACCTCGATGCGACCGAGCAGGGCATTGTCAGCCCGACATTGATTGCGGATCTGGAAGCAGAACTGGCGGATATCCAGGCGAAGAAGGAAGCCGCAGCCACTGCTGAGGACTACGAGCGCGCAGCCCTGTTGCGCCAGCAAGAACTGTTGACCCAGGGGAAGCTGGATAAAGCTCGTGCTGATGCCAAAAACGGGGTCACGTTAATAGTCTCGCCTGAACATATTGCCCAGGTAGTCGAGAACTGGACGGGTGTTCCTGTGAGCCAGATGGTGGAGAGCGAGCGCCAGAACCTGCGCAACCTGGAAGAAGAGCTGCGCAAGCGTGTTATCGGCCAGGACGAGGCTATTAGCGCTGTTGCTCGCGCTATTCGCCGTTCGCGCGCTGGCTTGAAAGACCCCAAGCGGCCAATCGGTTCATTCCTGTTCCTTGGCCCAACTGGCGTTGGGAAGACAGAGCTGGCCAGGGCACTGGCGGCTGTACTTTTTGGCGGTGAGGATAACATGATCCGCCTGGATATGTCCGAGTACATGGAGCCGCATACGGTTGCTCGCCTGTTCGGTAGCCCTCCTGGTTATGTCGGCTATGACGAAGGTGGTCAGCTTACCGAGCAAGTGCGCCGCCGCCCATACAGCGTAATCCTGCTGGACGAGGTCGAGAAGGCCCACCCAGAAGTCTTCAACGCCTTACTGCAAATCATGGACGACGGTCGTTTGACCGATGGCCAGGGCCGCACGGTAGACTTCAAGAATACTGTGGTGATTATGACCAGTAATGCCGGAAGCGCTGATCTGAAGCGCGCCACCCGCATCGGCTTCTCTCAGAGAAAGAACGAAGAGGATGAGCGCGATGAGCAGCACGAGGCTATGCGCTCGAAGGCTATGGAAGGTCTGAAGCGCATGTTCCGGCCTGAGTTCATCAACCGTATCGACCAGGTTGTTGTCTTCCATTCGCTGGGCAAGGCAGAACTCTACCGCATCGTCGATCTGCTGCTCGAGCAGGTTCGCAACCGCTTGCGCGATCAGGGTATCGAGTTGGTTGTCAGCGATGAGGCACGAGACTTCCTGCTGCGCGAAGGCTACGACGAAGAGTATGGTGCGCGTCCATTGCGCCGTGCCATTCAGACCTACGTCGATGATGCGCTGGCCGATGCGTTGCTGGCCGGTATCATAGCTCCTGGCCAGACCGCCTATGTCAACGCCGTTGATGGACATATCGTGATCGAACCGGAAGTTGTCAAGCAGGCTGCATAATCAGGCTTAAGGTTGAGAAAGATGAGGACGAGGGAAAACCCCCGTCCTCATTTTTATGATGTTGCGCAATCTGTGGACTAGATCGTACCCATAGGGGCGCGAGCGGTTTACAGGGGGTAGGTTATTTTGGAGGGGAGCGAAGAGCGGGGAGGCGCGGGGACAAGCACAAGGCCCCCGCCCATCTTCGCCTCCACCCACAGCTTCGATCATGAATGTTAACAAATTCATCGGGGGTATGATGGATTGCCTTTGGGCCGATCAATCGGCACTGGGCACGATCAATCGGGTTCCACGATTAATCGGGAACCTACAGCTATCCGGGCATGATTTTGTTCATCCTCATAATCGAGCTTCTACAAGTCCCTAATGAATTTTGACGACCGAAACAGGGAATGAGTGGACCCCCGAGCAGGACAGGCACAAGGCCCTGTCCCTACAGGAATTACCCCATGCGGGTGTCAAAGTTCATCAGGCGACGATCCGCTTCGGTTTCCTATACTGGAATGTGCAAGTTGTTCAGTTGTTTGACATGCTCAATGATCTCCTGCCTTTTTGCTTCATCCTCAATCACCGGGGCTACCAGCTCGTGGAAACGCGCCTCGAGCTGTTCCCAGCTTAACGGGTTATGTGGATCGCCAAGTGGATAACGTATGCTCGCGCTGAACTCGCGTCCATCATCCATCTGCACTGTAGCCGCCGCGCGCCATTCTTCAGGGTAGTAATCATCCAGCTCTGGGGAAGAGTAGCACTCAACCTTCTGCATCGGTTCCCGCACAGCACGATTCTGTACCCATTCGCCTGTAAAAACTGTGAGGCCAGCCTTCCCTGTAATCAGGGCTATAGCAGCTCCAAAAGGCATACTGAACTGGGCATCGACAACATTTTTCGGCTGCTGTTTCTGCTCGATGGGATCGGCTATTAGCCCGCGTCCTCCTGTTAAAACGCCGCAGGAGATACGGGCAATATGCGCGGGATCGGGGGCATGCTTACGCTTAATCTCGAAGAGACAGTCGATAGGACCGTGCATATAGCGGCAGCAGCCATAGGGCTTGATCGAGACATGCATAATGGCAAAATCATCGCCCTCAGGGAGTTGGAGTGCACCAGCATCGCTGTTTGAGGAGTAGGCCTGCAAGAAACCGTACCGATCTTCCAGGATAGCCGAGGGACCGGTGAAACTGGCTGCGGCTAAACGGGCTGCGGTAATACCGGCGTGACAGGCCCAGCCGGGATGCAGTCGCTTTGTCCACGCGCCATCATGCAGGTAGGCCATTGAACCTGCCGCCATGCTTCCCGCAATTCCCAGAGCCATGGTGATCTGCTCGGGTGATAGCCCCAGGAGGCGAGCGCTCGCCGCTGCCGCCCCAAAAGCGCCGCATACGGCTGTGGGATGAAAGCCGCGTTCATAAGCCGAGGCAGGGTTGAGCGCTGCCCCCACACGCAACGTGACCTCGTATCCAGCCACAACGGCTGCATAAAAATCTGCGCTACGTGAGCCAAGCTCTTCTGCCAGCGCCAGCGCCGCCGGAAAAACGACTACCCCTGGATGCAGCGACGAACGGTTCTCTACATCGTCCATCTCCAATCCGTGAGCAGCTATGCCATTGACCAGCGCGGCCCACGATGCTTCCGCCCGGACACCGCGCCCAAATACAGTAGCGCCCTTCGCGCTTACTCCACCCATCGCTTCAAGCATCTCGTAGGCGCTCAAGCTGGATGGCAGTCTCGACCCCCCCAGCGTCACAGCCAGGTGATCAAGCAGCAGGTAGCGCACCCGTTCTCGCACTACTGCTGGCAAATCCTCTCCACATAACGTTGCGCAAAAACGTGCAAAATCAGCAGTACTCGCTCTTTTCATCAGCGGCATTCCTTTGTTCACTAGAATTATTCCAAAAATCTTGCGTTTTCACCTCTTGCTGAAGTATAGTATATCCCCTGCTCTTGCACTCATCAATTATGCTAAAGAAAATTGGCCGCTAACTCTGGTCTCTCAGGCGCAGTAGTTTTGGCTTTTCATTGGCTTTCATGGAGGTCTGGTGAATTTGAAGCGAGATGATGAACAGGGAACTACTCAGCTCAATATTCCTCAGCAACACTCCTCTTTAGAAGAGCACTCAGAACCTATTCGAGTAGCGAAAGAAGGCTCAGAATCGGCTGAGCAAGCTCTTTACCCTAACGCCGTGTCACCCACAAAGCAATTGCAAGCCCTTCAGAGCATTACAGACATTGCCCTTACATATTTGAACCTCGATGACTTGCTGCGCGAAACGCTTGCTCGCATCCGTGAGATTATGGAAGTCGATAATTGCGCCATTCTGCTGGTAGCCGAAGATGGGGAGTTCCTGAAAGTGCGCGTGGCCCTTGGACCAGAAGAGAAGGTAGCTCCAGAGGTGCGAGTTCCCATAGGACGAGGTTTCGCAGGCTATATTGCTGCTCACCGTACCCCACTTATTGTCAATGACCCATCCACTATGGAAATCATCACTCCCTTGCTCCGGGAGGAGTTGCGTTCGCTCATGGGCGTTCCTCTTATGATCGGTGAGCGAGTCATCGGTGTTCTCCACGTTGGCACGCGGCATCCCCGCAAGTTTCTCGAAGAAGATGTCTGGCTGCTTCAACGTGTTGCCGACCGCCTCGCCCTGGCCATCGATCATGCACGCCTGTATGAAGCAGAACAACGCGCCAGGACCATGATGACTCTCTATGCTGCCGAACTCGAAGCCACCTTCGAGTCGATAGCCGATGGCGTGTTAGTATTTGACGCTACAGGACAGGTTGTGCGAGCGAATGCGGCAGCACGCGAAATGCTCGGTTTAGATGATCAGCATCAAACATACTATTCGCTTCCTGCCCCTGAACGAATTGCCCTATTCAAGCTGCGTGACGAACATGGGCAGGCCCTGGAAGGCGAACAATGGCCTCTCCACCGCGTTCTGAACGGCGAGGTATTCAAAGGAGAGCATACGGTAGATGTTATGCTCCAGTCCCTGGATGGTCGCGAGCTACATCTCAGTGTTAGCGGTATGCCTGTTTATGACAACGAGGGACGCATTGTCAGGGCTGTGATGATCTTCCGCGATGTGACGGCTCGTCGCGATTTAGAACGGCGTACTCATGAAGCTCTAAACGCCCTGCTGGCTATGGCAGAGGCGCTGGTTCTTACCCCAGCTACAGTTGGTGCAGGCGAGCCGCCTTTATTGTCCGAGAGTGTTGCCGAAGACCTCGTGGCAAAACGCCTGGCGGAACTGACTTGCGATGTGCTGGGCTGTCGCCGCGTGAGCATCACGACGATCGAGCCGGAAACAGAAAAGCTACGTGCTGCCGCAGTGGTCGGGTTGACCGCCGCGCAGGAAGAGCAATGGTGGCGGGAGCAACAACAGGGAGCATCGCTGAAAGATAGTCCCAACCCCGAGCTCGTAGCCCGCCTGCGGGCCAACGAAGTGCTTGTACTCGATTTGACAGAGCCACCCTATCATGGGCGACCAAATCCTTATGGGATACAGAATATGCTTGTAGCTCCTATGGCTATTGGTGAGCAACTTGTTGGTATCCTCTCTTTAGACTACGCTGGCATAAAACACAGGTACACACAAGAGGAGATCGCCCTGGCCGGAGCAGTCGCCAAACTCATTGGCCTGGTCATTGAACGCGAGCGCCTGCTGCGTTCGCGTGCAGAGGCTCAAGCGAATGCTATTGCTCTACGCGAGGCCAACCGGCGCATGGACGAGTTTCTTGGCATCGCCTGCCACGAACTGAAAACGCCTTTAGCCGTGATCAAAGGCAATGTTCAGCTTGCGCGCCGCCAGTTGAAGCGCCTGCCTCCAGATGAGCATAGCCATATCAGCACCATGCTTGAACAGTTGCTAGACAACGCAGACCACCAGGCAGATCGACTGAATCGCCTGGTCAGCGATCTGCTCGATGTATCACGTATCCAGGTTGGGAACCTGGAAATGCGCATGGAACCTTGCGATCTCGCCTCCATCGTTCGCAATACCGTCCAGGAACAGCGTCTTGTCTATCCTTCCCGTTTCCTCCTGCTAGAAATACATACTGAAAAAACAGTGCCTATCATGGCAGATGCTGACCGCATTGGGCAGGTACTCACCAACTATATCAACAACGCGATGAAATATTCTTCGGCGGATAAGCCCGTGACTGTATCTCTCACTGTAGATGGCTCGCTGGCACGTGTCTCGGTACGTGACGAAGGGCCAGGGCTGTCGCGTGCCGAACAAGAGCGCATATGGGAACGTTTCCAGCGTGTGGAGAGCATCGAAGTGATGAGTGGTTCGAGCGTGGGACTTGGGCTGGGCCTTTACATTAGCCGCATGATTATCAAGGAGCATCATGGAACGGTTGGCGTTGAAAGTGAGCCAGGGCAAGGGTCTACCTTCTGGTTCACCTTGCCCCTGATAGAGTTTGCCACGCATGCATGAGTTGTGATATACTGGTGTCCCACCTGAAAAAGCTGGGCAGGAGGCAGGAGGGCGAGCGTGAATACCAAAATAACCCAGGCTAAGCACCCGCGTAAAAGCCAGCAATTGAAGCTTGTGAGCCTGCAGAAGAGGGCGCAGGTACGCAAACATTATATCGCGCAAATGCCCAGGTGGCGCCATCCTCTCGTTGGTTACCTGATCACCATTCCCATCGTTGGTCTGGCTATCCTGGCCGTGCTGGTGGGAGAGCATTTCACCACCTATTTCTACTTCCCCGGCGTTCCCATGATCCTGGCTATTGTGCTGATCGCCCTGATCTGGGGTCTGGGGCCTGCCTTATTTGCCGTGCTCTTAAGCACCTTAGCCCTCGCCTACTTCTATCTTTCTCAGTTTGGACCCCTTATTCTCTACTCGCAAAACGGGGCCATGCAGTTCCTTCCTTTTATCATTGCCGGTCTTATCATTGCTATTATTACCGGCCAGCGTGAAGCAGCCAGGATGCACGCCTTGTTAGCCGAGCAAGAGGCGCAGGATCGTGCTGATGAACTTGAGCGGGCCAATCAAGAGTTAGAGCAGGCCAATCGCGAGAAAGATCAGTTCCTCTCAATGGCCTCGCACGAGCTTAAGACCCCCATCACGACGATCCGTGGGCTGGCACAGATTACGCTTCGCCGCCTCTCCAGGCAGGCAGATATGCCGGAAGAGCTTGCTGATATCCGTAGCATGCTGGAAAAGATCGACCAGCAAACCTATCGTTTAAACGGGCTGGTAGAGGATTTACTGGCCCTGAGTAGTATTCGTTCAGGCAAAATGCCATTCGAGTCGAGCTGCTGCGACCTCCGCGATATCTGCCGTGACGTAGCAGAAAGCCAGCATTTTCTCACGGGACGTACTATTGAGTTAGATTTGCCTTCAACCCCTGTAAGGCTGGAGGTTGATAAAGATCGCCTGAGCCAGGTTGTAACAAATCTCGTCAGCAACGCCATCAAGTATTCCCCGGAAGAATCAGCAGTACAGGTACGTCTCCTTCAACTGGATAAAGTGGTACGTATTGAGGTGCATGACTCAGGACAGGGCATACCCAGGAAAGATCAGGAGCACATCTTTGATGCATTTTATCGCGCTTCCAATGTCAAAACGGCCAGGAAGAGCGGCTGGGGTCTTGGGCTTGCCATCTGCAAAAATATTGTGGAGCGGCATGGTGGCCATATCTGGTGCGAGTCAGAGCCTGGCAAAGGCAGCATCTTCTTCGTCGATCTGCCCCTCAAATAATGCAGGAGGATAACGTTTATGGAAATTAAGAGCCAGCCGGTGTATTACGTGGTATTCGTCGTCACGAAATACGCCTCTTTTGAAGAGGCAAAAACTAAAGCACCCGGTGCTATTGCTGCTCATAGAAAGCGTTCGCAGGAGTTGCATGCGAAAGGCACACTTATCATGTCAGGAGCATTTTTGGATCAAACCGGCGAGTCGCTTAGCACAATGGCTGTTCACACGTCGCGCGAAGCTGCGGAAGAGTATATAGAAGGTGACCCATTTTATTTAAACGGTATGATCAGCAAGTGGTATATACGCGAATGGGCCAATATGTTTGCCTAGGCCAGGTTCACTGAAAGTGACGGCTTCTCATCAACAGAGAGATCCGGGCGATGTCATCCTTCGCTTCGCTCAGGATCTCCGCGTCGATGAACATCGGATGCTTCCCCTTCGCTGCGCTCAGGGCTTCGGCTCACGCGCTCAGCATGACATGCCATACACTGGCTTTGCCGATCTCGATCGTTAAATTTCATTGCCGGCCGGCCCTCGCAAATCACCTCACAGGCCAAAAATAAAAGCACCTGGGCTTTTCATATCCAGGTGCTAACAGAGCAGGGGTGGCAGGAGTCGAACCCGCCGATGACCGTTTTGGAGACGGTTGCCTTAGCCGCTCGGCATCACCCCTTTATTTGATAGAGTGCCGCTCTGCCAATTGAGCTACGCCCCTAAGGTACGCTATGATAATAGCAGAGCGCGAAAGCTTTGTCAATGGCAAAATAGGTGTTCTGTTGAACATTGAGGCTTCTCTCAAGTATACTGATCCAGAAGCCATAAAAATATACGAGATATACAGATTCACAACCTGCATACCTCAAAAAAGGGGGAAACTATGAGGGACACATCACAGCAGGGGTTAATTTCCCAGACCGCTATTTTGAACCGGCTTGTCCAATTAGGATATGAGGTACTACTGCCCTGGGCGGATCACCTGGGATACGATCTGGCGTACTATGTTGTAGAGGAACATAGAAATTTTGGATTCTTCGTGTACCGGGAGGCACGACTTGTACGTGTCCAATGTAAAACGGCTCGGCTGATTAAAGACGGCACTTGCTTTGAGTTCAACACTGTGTCTACCTCGCCAGGCAAGCATAGTACCCGCAAGAGGACGTATGTAGGAAAGGCTGAATTTTTCGCGGTGTATTTGCCGGACAACGGGAAGGTCTACATGATACCGGTCAATGAGGCTCCAATAAGCTCTTATATGATATTGCGATTTAAAAGTGCAGGGCTGGTGCGTGGGAATCACAAGAAGACACGCACTGTACCTTATGAGGAAATCAGCGATCCTCGGTTCCATTGGGCGGAGGATTATGAGATTTAGGAGAGATGAAATAGCGGAGAGGGTGGGATTCGAACCCACGGAGGCTGTTAACCTCAAGCATTTAGCAAACGCTCGCACTCGGCCACTATGCGACCTCTCCGTATCTGGCTTGTATCCCCGTAACGCATTGATAAACAGAACCTCTACAGGCTGTCGCGTTCTAAAGGGAATAAGCATTTGTTACAACAAGAGATTACCACATCACGTAGTCGCTGTCAAGCTGAATTTTGGCCGAGGGTGCAATTCATTTTTTTGCAAGGTCTGCACAGAAATATGCTCAAACAAGAGATGCTCCAGCGTGATTGCAAAAATTTGAATGACACCCTTTGGCCGATTCTCTATCCTTACGGATGATTGTCGAGGAAGGGCCGATAATGAGTGTTTAACAATCAGGATCGGGAATGAGGGTGAGAGGAGTGGTGTGATGGGGATGGACGAGGACAGGCAC
>CADDZH010000132.1 GCA_902812455.1 Chloroflexota bacterium
GTCACCCACGTGTTCCTCACCCGTGCGCCACTCCCTCCCCTGCTCTCGCGAGCAGGAGAGGACGTACGACTTGCATGTGTTAGGCACGCCGCCAGCGTTTGTCCTGAGCCAGGATCAAACTCGCCATTCATTGCTGACTGTAAGTATGCTCTTACTTCTGAGCATACTCACGATGTCGAGCGATCCTAGCCAAACCAACGTTTGGCTGTTTCGCTTGTTGAATTGACAGAAACTGCTCTGCAAGCAGTTGCTGTTCTGTTTTCCACTCTTCAGTTGTCAAGGTTCTGCACAGCATGACCAGCATGCTGTGATTTCAATGGTTGAAATACAGTCATGACTACCCTCAAAAGGGGCAGGAGAATATACACATATATGTCATGATGGTAAAAGTTGGTGGGAGACGAGTTCCCTCAGAGAGGTTCCGTCTATAATAACGGAGAACCTTTGGACTTTATTCCCCCCACAATCAAGCCCCATTTGAGCGATTTTCTCGACTCGCATAAAGGATAACACAGGATATATCGCTTTTATTCCAGCATCATCATGTTTATACGAGCGATTTCTTGACGTGCATAGATGATAACGCAGGTTATATCACTTTTATTCCAGCATCATCATGTTTATACGAGCGATTTCTCGACTCGCACATATCAATAACGTGGGGAAGTCTAGATTTATTCCCATGCGTGAATGTTGTGACCTCGGCTATTGTGTTACGTCTAAGCTATAGAAGCTTATATTATAGAGAGAGAAAGAAGAACGCTTTCATGACAACGGTTGCGCCTGGACCAACCAGAAGGAGCAGGATTTTCCCAAAGCCTACGCGGTGGCAAGCAAGATGGGCCTTTACTGTCTTATTTACAGTGAACGTCCTGAACTATGCCGATCGCTATGTCCTATCGGCGATATTGCCCAGCATCAAGCGCGATTTTCAGATATCGGATTTCCAGAGCGGCCTGCTCATTTCATCATTTCTGATCGTCTATGCGGTAGCCACATTGCCGCTGGGAATATGGGCAGATAGAAGTATACGCAAGAATATTGTTGCGCTCTGCGTTGGTATCTGGAGCGTAGCAACGACGCTGGCAGGCTTTGCACAGAATCTCGTGCAATTATTCAGTATGCGCTCAATTCTGGGTATCGGCGAGGCAGGATATGCGCCTGCCTCCCTTTCGCTGCTTGGCGATTTTTTTGCGCGAACAAAGCGCGGTCGTATCCTGTCTTACTGGTCAGTTGGCACACTGATCGGTGCAGCTATCGGTGTTGCCCTCGGTGGGAGGATAGCCGATACACTTGGCTGGCGCTGGGCATTTTACATCGTTGGCATTCCTGGGCTGATCGCTGCTTTTGCGGCCTGGCGGTTGAAAGAACCGGCGCGCGGGGCATTTGACCAGGATGAGAAGCATGAGCAGGAAGAAGCAGAGGATACAGGAACAATTCAGGGGCATGGGACAATAGGTAAGGATTTCTGGCGCACAGCGCTCAAGCTCTTCCATATACCTACCTACTGGGTACTGCTTGGAGCATTCATCTTCAGCTTCTTTACGATCGGGGGTACGTCGTTCTGGCTGACCACCTATCTCACAAGGGATTTCGGATTATCGCTCACCGAGGCTGGCTCTCTCAGCGGGTTAGTGCTGGTATGCACTGGCCTGGCCGGTACACTGCTAGGAGGCTGGCTGGCCGATTTTATACAGAAGCGCTATCCAGAAGGACGCATGTTTACATCGATGATGGGCTTCCTGCTAGGTGCTCCGCTGGTGCTGATAGCGCTCTCTATCCACACGCTGCCATTGTTTATCGGCATGTTTGTGCTCGCCGGCATTTCGTTAAATTTCTGCACGGGGCCACTGAATGCAGTGATCCAGGATGTGATCGTACCCAATATGCGAGCCACTGCTGTGGGACTGGCATTGCTGCTGGCACATTTGTTGGGCGATGCCGCCGCGCCAACCATTATCGGCCTCTTCTCCGACAAGTTCTCGCTCGGCACTGCCCTGCTCATCACGGCTCCAACGTTTCTCTTCCTGGCTGGTATCTCCTGCCTTATCGGGGTGAAAACGGTCAGGCGCGATATGCAGCGCATGCAAGCACAACTCCACGCCTCATAATAAAAAGCCTCCTATCTCAGAGATAGGAGGTGTTTCTTGTTGGGAGCGGGTTACGGGATTCGAACCCGTGGTCTCAACTTTGGGAAAGTCGCGTGTTGCCACTACACCAAACCCGCAAGGCTACTGCCCCTTGTTGACAGTGAGGATTATAGCCAATTGCCCATTAAATGTCAAGCAGTTATATCAACTCTTCTTTTTTGCTCTCTCCTTGCGAGCCTTGTAGAACGACTTGGGCTTGGGATGATGCTCTGTATCCACGTAGGCAGCAGGAGCGGAATCTTCTCGCGCGGCCTCCTCGGATTCATCACGTTCGCTAAGCAACTCCTGCAGGTCGTTGTAGATATTGTAGTTATCAATGACCTCGCGCATCCTCAACATATGCCGCAAGACCTGCATCTGGGTGATATTGGTTTTGTCGTTTTTGGCAGGCTCAGCCCGTCGCAGCAAGCTCTCCACCAGATCCATGCTATCATCATGGGCGCCAATACCTTCAAGCCGCTCGCGCACTACTAATAATTGCTGGTATAGATTCATTTATATTCCTCCTGGTAGCATATAATCATGTTCCAGGAGTATGGTAACATAGCATGCGTAGCTCGTCAAATCGCTATTCCCGGTGCAGGAGCCAGGGCTCAACTGAGGGACAGAACGACATAAAATGTGGCGCCTTCACCGGGAATACCGCTGCTTTCAACCCATATGCGCCCGCCCATAGCCTCTGTGAGCTGGCGGCATAGGTATAGCCCGAGACCTGCCCCTCGCTGAACACTATTGATGGCGTTATCCAGGCGCATAAACTTGGTAAAGAGCCGTGGCTGGTCTTCTGGCGATATGCCTGGTCCCCAATCACGAATAGCAATCAGGGCAAAACACTCAGGGCCGGCTTCGTAGGGGGGCTGGCCAACCGCCTGCAGCCGCTTATTCAGGCTCACTTTATCGATGCGCGCAGCACAAATAGCGATTCGGGAACGTGCAGGCGTGTACTTCAGGGCGTTCCCGACCAGGTTAAGTAAAATCTGGCGCAAGCGAAGCTCATCTACAATGACGAATATATCTTCTGGGATATTGACCTCTACAGGGCGCTCTTCGCGGGCAATTGTTGGCTCAAGGATCTCCAGGATCACTTGCACCGCCCCGGCTACCTGTACCGAGCTTAAATTGAGCGAGACGCGATCCTGGTCAATGCGGCTGGTGTCCATGACGTTGCCCAGCAGCAAGACCAGTTCTTCACAAGCCCGGCGAGCATTGTTGATAAAGCGAATCTTTGTTTCCTCCTCAAGCGTATCACCGAAATTGGCGAGCAGTTCGAGGTAGCCCTGAATGGCTGTCAGAGGGGTACGCAACTCATGGGAGGCGGTCATGAGGAAATGATTTTTGAGCCGGTCAGATTCCTGGGCCTGCTTAAGGGCATCACGTAGCTCGGTATTCAGGCGCGCATTGGTAATGGCTATGCCGGCCTGGATAGCGATCTCTTTGAGCATTTCGAGATGGCGCCTGGTATAAGCGTGCGGTTGATAGCTCTGAGCAGAAAGGTAGCCGAGAACCTCCTCACCATAACGAATGGGGACATAGAGGAGCGATTCAGAAGGACGAGGATTGCCGATAAGATCGCTGTAAATATCTGGATTGTCTGGATTAGAGAAGGTAGCATACTCCAGCGAGGTGGAAAAGAGATACCCTAGCTCCTCCTCAAAGAGCAGCCTCTTCATCCTCTCATCTGCCCCGTATTCTTGAGGGGGATAAAGAACACCCTCATCGATGAGAAAATCCATCATGAGTTTCTGGTTTGAAGAATAATAGCGGGTGACAAAAAAGGCGTCAGTGGGCATCACTCGCCGCACCTGCTCGTAAATGGTATGATAGACGGTTTGCAGATCGAGCTGGGCTTCGGGGGCAGAAAGCGCTCGCGTGATTTCAATAAGAGCAGCCCGTTCCTCACTGGTCTGTTTTGCCTCCTCGTACAGGCGCGCCCCCTCAATAACGACGGCGGCCTGGTTGGCAAAGAGTTCCAGCAGAGACAGGGTCTCAGCGGTAGGGCGCAAACCATCAAGGGGAGCATCAGGTGTCAAAAAGCCCAGAAGAGTATTATTGGCGCTGTAGAGCGGAACGACCAGCATATCTTGTGGCAGCCATAAAGCCCCTGGTGGGATATGCTGCTCTAAAAGCCGGGCAGTAATTTCGGAGGTGCCATTCACAACGACAAAGAAGCTAGCAGCGCTTTCATCTTTCCAGAAAGGCGCCTCAGTCGGAATAAAGTACGAATCGCTGATGCGGTACTCTTCGCTGGTAAGCTTCTGCACTATATCCTGTGGTACCGGATGCTGGCGAAGATATTTGTCCTCTTCAAGACTTATGCCAGAGGAGGCGCGGGCGCGAAAATACCCATTTTCATCGGCCAGGTAGAGGGCAGAGTAGCGAAAGCGCAAGGCTTTACACGCTGCCTCAGACACACGTTTCAGCAGCGTATCCGTATCCATCTGGAGGCGTAAGGAGGAACCAATATCAATGATATATTTGAGTACCTCCCGCTGGTGCTCCAGATTAGTACCAGATTGCTGCGGTGCATGTATCATGTGATCATCGAAAAAGTTGTATGAAACTCCCGGCTGTACCACGTTCTCTACACAATCCTACTTCTCTTCAAAACTTGGCTACATCGATTATAACATATCCAGGGTAATACCCACCCTTTCCCCCTACTATCCTACTATTGCTATAGGCAAAATACTGAGATTCTGAAGAGTTAAGTAAAGCGGTTAGATCTCATTTAATCCCAGGAGCCCGTGGTTGTGAGCCAATCAAGGATAGTCTCCGGCATATGGGATACAGGACCCTGGCGCTGGGAACAACGAGGCAGGGTATGTAATATGGTAGCGCCGTACTCTTTTGAAAGGATGCGGCGATCGAACAAGATGACGCTGTTGCGGTCGCTACTGCTCCAGGCCAGCCGGTTGAGCGCCCTGCGAAGGCGCAGAGCAGCGATGGGTACCGTCAACTGGTGAAGCTGGTCAGCATAATGCTCAGCGCGAGCGGCGAGAGGGGGATCATTGAGAACCGGCATGGGCAACCGCGTAATGACGATACAGGCAGGCACATGATTGATCTCTCCTATCGCATCCCAGAACGAGCCTGCGCCCAGCACAACTACCCGTTCCTGAGTAGAGAATAACTGCCAGAGCTGGCGAGGAGAACCATCAATCCCCTGCCCTAAGACAAGGATACCACGCGCTTCAAGAATAGGTTTAATAGTGCCATAGGAACTACGCAAAGCGGCATGAGAAGTAAAAAGAGCCGTGACCTGTCCCTCAAGGGTTGCAGCGAGCTGAATCAAGGCTTCATCGAGATGCCGCTGGTATTGATGGGTATTAGGCTCCGGCACATCATCTGGAAGGTAGAGCAGTGTCTGTTCGTGATGTTCGGTGACCACTGAGAGAGCAGGGCATCCATCATGCTCCAACCCGAAGCGGCCCCGGCAAAATGAGAAGTTGTTATCAACAGAAAGAGAGACACCGGCAAAAATTGTACTTGAACCGCTTGTGAGGAGCAGGCGTTGCAATAATGCGGGGGTGTGAACAAACTGAGCATAGAGAACAGGTACAATGTTCTCGCTAGATTGTGCGGAAGATGCAGCAGCAAGTGCCTGGCGTTGCTGGACTGATTGCTGGGCAAAAGGTGGCGGCGCAGGTGGCATACGCAGCCAGTAGACCGTGTCGCTATCGACCAGGGCCAACGCCTGCTGCCCCAACTGCTTCTGTTGGGTAAGCTGGTGCGCAATAGCGGCTAACTCGGAGGCAACCGAATCCTCTTCACTGCTTCCGGCATCTAGCCGGTGGCGACTGCGCTGGGTAGTGAGCAAGATGCGCTCTGCTTCGCGAGCCAGATCAATAACGGCCTGCAAGCGTTGATCGGCCTGCTGCCATGCCTGCTCAACACTTCGCCAGGCGCCCAGGTTGCGGGTCTGGCCGGTTAAACGCAGTGGCTGATCGGTACGCTCAACGTTGCGTCCTGCCGGTGAATGCCTTCCCTTCTCACGTCCATTGGTAGCCCCCTGTTGCATAAACTCTTCTAAGAGCTGGCTGAAGCAGCTAAAAAGCCTGTTTACGGCGACAGACGCATGATGCAAGGCCTGAAACCAGGTGAGCATACGAGTATCGAGCTGCCCTTTAGCAATAGTGGGAGTGGTTGAAAGACCTCCCGGCCCATTTTCTCGCAAGGCAGGCGCGGCTAGCGCGAGCAATCCCTGGTAGCGCTCGTTCGGCAGCTCGCAGCCAATAGTATTCAGTAGCTCAAGCAAATGGGCTTGCCCGAGTTCAGCGCTACTCCAGCGAGCCACCTCGTCTTCCAGGAGCTCGGCATCAAGGATCAGGCGGCGATCGATAGAATCCAGTAATGATTGGGGAAGTGAAAGCGCGTCAAGGAGACCGGCATGGGTGGTTACGACAATAGCTGCAGTTTTTACCCGTTCCTCCGCCCGGCTGGCAAAGCAGTAGCCTTTACGACGATAGATACAGCGCTCATATACTGAGCCTGAGCGTTCATCAGCCGAAGGGATACGCTCAACGCCGGAAGAGACGCGGGCCCAGGCAGCAATCTCCTGAGGAAGCAGGGTGATCTCGCTGCGCTCGCCTGTTACCGTTTGTTGGGCCCATAATCCCAACTTGGCAAGACCGCGCGCCTCCTCAGCGGTTAATTGCCCGCTTGTACGCCGCAAAGCTGCGCCAAACCAGCGATGAAGACAAAGATAGCCATCGCGCTCAGCCAGGTAAGCGACGGGAAGCTTACTTTTGAGAGAGGCCTGCAATTTGGGTAAGACCGTTTCGATGAGAGAGCGGGCACTTTGTGGATTGGAGCAAGCGATGACTAACCGCCTTGGGGGCAAACCGGGTTCGGGAGGAGATTCTGATAGCCATTCCAGCGCAGGGAGCAGGGCGGGTGTATAATCATTGCCGCCAAGTGTTACTTCCATCATGAGAGCGTTATACGTATCAGGGGAAGTAGGACCGGCAAGTGCTTTGTGGACGGCGGCACGTGCCGTCTGATATCCCATAGGAGCCGGGCGCTCAGCCTGTTCAGGGATCACTTCAACGACTGACTGCATCTGCTCAACAGCCTCCAGCACTGGTGACGAAGGCTGTAGTTCTGGTGCCGAGGCACTTTGTAGGCCAGAGTCAGGTTGGCGGGCTATGGCAAACGATAAGATACGGGGGTCCATGCCAAGTTGCGCTGCGAAGCGATCGCCAAGGCTACCACGCAGAGGTATCCCTCGCAATCCCTGCTGTTCCTGTCGATCATGTAACTCCTGGCGGAAAAAAGCCAGCAAGGGCCAGTCGCGGGGCGCATCGAGATTGGCCAGTTCTTCTAGAAGAGAGAGATCAATGGACTGCAGGCGTTGATGCAGGGCCAGAAATACTTGCATAGCAAGAACGGTATCGACCATAGCGCGATGCCGCCCGGGAGTTACAGGGACGCCGAGCGCTTCAGCCACCTGGCCGAGGTTATAGCTGGATAAAGAAGGGAGCAGTACGCTGGCAAGCTCAAAGGTATCGATAAGTGCATTGGTGCGCACCAGGCCATGACGGCGCAAAAAGCCGACATCAAAGGGAATACTATGGCCGACGAGAGGAAAATCGGCGATGAAAACCTGCAGGTGTTTAGCAATCGCCTCAAATTGAGGAGCAGTGGATAGCTGCTGAGGAGTAATGCCTGTAAGCCGCTGCACGCGATAAGGGACATTGCGTCCAGGGGCAACCAGCGTCTCAAAGGTATCAAGAACGGTAGTGCCCCTGAATTTGATCACTGCAACCTCAAGAATAGCATCTTGCTCAACATGCAGACCGGTGGTCTCCAGATCAAGTGCCACGAGAACAGGCTGCTTTTTCTCCCCAGCCATATATCGGTTCCTTATCCTCTGTTCTTTCTCGCTCTCGGCCGCCAAATGTCCAGTACTCTACACTATTTCCCTGTTTCGCTCCTACGCCGGCCAGCTTTTGAGAAGAGCAGCAGCCAATCGAGCTGCCCTGGCCCGGTGGCTGATACGGTTTTTCTGTTCAGGTGGTAATTCAGCCAGGGTCTTCCCCAGTTCAGGAACAAGGAAGATAGGGTCGTAGCCAAAACCATTTGATCCTCGCGGGCTATCCGCAATGACGCCTTCAAGAACTCCTTCAACCGTTTGACAATATCCCGATGGTTCAGCTATAGCGATAGCACAACGGAAGCGAGCCGTTCGCTGCTCCACTGGAAGCCCTTTGAGTTGCTCCAGGATCAAGCGAAACCGCTCCTCGTAGGATGTTTCTCGACCCGCAAAGCGAGCAGAGTATATACCTGGAGCGCCGCCAAGAGCATCTATCTCCCAACCAGAGTCATCAGCGAGAGAAAGCATACCAGAAGCACGCGCATACGCCTGGGCCTTTAATTGGGCATTTTCCGCAAATGTTGTGCCAGTTTCCTCGACATCCAGGTCTAATGCTATATCATGAAGGGATAGCAACCTGAACGGAAGATCCAATTCTACTAAGAAGATTGCGCGATATTCTTTGAGCTTGTGTGGATTGGTCGTTGCCAGCAGTAATTCGCGCATACTCCCTCTTCATAGAGGCATCCATGAGTTAGAAAGGGACGCTATTGTCATGAAAACTCGATCCAGGGTAAGATGGCCGCACTGGTTCCTCTCGCAATCCAGTGCACCTATTGGCTCACATATTATCATAGAGAGCGCTCTTTGTCGAGATTATTTGCAGGCCAGTCAGGATATTAATTGGGCCAGCAAATCCAACAATTCGTCCAGTTCAAAGGGCTTCTTCAGTACGTAAATACCTCGCTGGCGCAATGCTTCAAAAGGCAGCGATGAACTCGCGCTGATCAGAACGGTAGGTACTCCTCGCATATTGTCCATCTCTTGTAAATGATCATAAAGGACCAGCCCATCCATCACAGGCATGAGATAATCCAGAAGCAGCAGCGAGGGGCGTAGGTAAGAAGCCGCATTTAAGACCAGATCGCTCTCAGCTATCCAGAGCACCCTGTAATTGGTCTGCTCTGTGATCACTCTCTGCAACATATCACCGATATCACGGTCATCATCTACGATAAGGATTGTTTTTTCAGTTGCATCCGTAGCAACCCCGGTTTCATCACTCGACATAGCTCAACTCCTTCTTCCTGATAGACAATACCTATTATCAAGTTCGTAGATAACCTGCATCCTTGGGATCCCCCAACCCTCATCATCCTCTACTTTAATCACTCCTCAGCCCGACTTTATGTGACATTCATCGATTACGGGCGCTTATTAGATTAACGTTTGATATAATGCACATTAACGACATACCCCAACCAATAGCCTGATGACTTTTCCTGATCAAATGGGGTAATAAGGATGGAGACCTTAACGAAAAAGGCGCTTGACAGGAGCAACAATTCAGGTTTATAATCAACCCATCAGATATGCTACTGGGGTAGGACTGCTGCAAGCAGCCGGAACAATTTAATAATCAAACCTTTTCACTAGCCGGTGTAGCTCAGGGGTAGAGCATCGCTTTCGTAAAGCGAGTGTCGTCGGTTCGAATCCGACCTCCGGCTCTTTATATTGCTTCAAATCCTGTACTCATCTTACACCTTTCTACTTCTCGCGCTCGTCACGATGCGCGGGGAATGGGACGGGTTTGAGACAAAGGAGATGATAGAATGATTACCATTCTCGGAGGCGGTATAGCCGGTGCGGCGCTGGCCAGGGCACTTGCACTGCGTGGCCGGCACGATGTGGTTGTTTTTGATCCTCGCCCACCAGGGGCAGGATCGACCGGGCGGGCCACGGGCGGCTTTCGGACGCAGTTTGAAAGCCGTCTCAATATAGCCTTATCCGTAGCATCGCGGCCATTCTTTGTTGAGCGGGCTGAGCGCGTCCGCTTTCGCTCTGTTGGCTACCTCTACCTGGCAGAAGATCCTGCAACAGCAGAAAAACTCAAGCAACGAGCAGAGGTTCAGGTTGCGGCAGGGCTGCCGATTACGCATCCAGACCCGGCTACCCTGATACCTTTCTTCGATACATCCAGAGTCATCGCCACCAACTTCTGCCATCTTGATGGCACGTACTATCCAGTTTTAGTTTTGCAAGCTTTCATCGAGGAAGCACGCGAGGCCGGGGCAACCTTTCGCTACGAATATGAAGCAGGGCCGCAGGATCTCGATGCCGAAATTGTCGTCATCGCAGCCGGAAGCTGGTCTCGCCAGGTCGGTGCTGCTCTGGGAGTAGAGCTGGCTGTCCAACCAGTGGAACGTGGAACCTTTCAGGTGAACCCTGGAGTCCGGCTCCCCAACAACGTACCCTTTCTCATTGATCCAGCAAACGGTTGGGCTATGCGGGAACGGGAGGGTCATTTGCTGATTGTGCCTCCCGGCGATCCAGACAACTGGGAAGAGACGCGGGCCTGGCTTGAGCGTTACATCCCAACGGCCCCCCTTGACAGGCCAGAGGCTCACTGGGCCGGCTTTTACGAGGTGACCTTTGATCACCATCCCTTAGTAGGAGAGACGAGCCGGCCAGGAGTGTGGGCGTCCTGCGGCTTCAGCGGGCATGGGGTCATGCACTCCCCGGCGATAGCAGACAATCTTGCGGCCATGATCCTGGGGCAAACTCCTTCTATAGACATCTCGCCGCTCAGCCCGCTGCGAACCGAGCCGCTGGCTGATAGCACGCAAGTATGAGCGGCGCATAGATGAGCGCCTGAGTATTCACCACGATACCGAGATT